>JAUNGL010000042.1:15448-22369 GCA_030524665.1 Lachnospiraceae bacterium
CCCCGTGAACAGTAACTTTTTACATTCCCATCCCGCCATCTACCAGAATCGTCTGCCCGGTAATATAGCCGGTGCGGTCTGACGCCAGAAATGCCACTGTCTCCGCAATATCCTCGGGTTGTCCCATTCTGCCAAGCGGCACCTGTGCAAGCACGGATTCCCTGACCTTATCCGGAAGGACCGCTGTCATATCAGTATCGATATAACCGGGAGCCACTGCATTTACCGTAATATTTCTCGCCGCCAGTTCTCTGGCAAGACATTTTGTCATACCGATAATTCCTGCTTTCGCTGCGCAGTAATTGATCTGACCTGCATTGCCCTTTACGCCGGAGATAGAAGAGATACTGATGATTCTTCCGCTGCGTTTTTTCATCATCAGCTTCCCGGCAAGCTTCATACAGAAAAATGCTCCCTTCAGGTTTGTATCAATGACCTGATCAAACTCCTCCCCGCTCATGCGCACCGCCAGATTATCCCGCGTAATCCCCGCATTATTTACCAGGATATCAATTCCACCAAAGGCCGTTGATACCTCCTGAAACATCCGTACACAGTCCTCCTGCCTTGAAACGTCCGCCTGGATGGCTACAGCCTGCCGACCCATCGCCCGTATCTCCCCGGCAGTCTGTTCTGCCTTTTCACGGGAGCCGCTGTAATTGACTGCCACATCTGCTCCATACTCCGCAAGTGTCAGTGCGATTGCCCGGCCAATTCCTCTGCCGCCGCCTGTAACCAGTGCTTTTTTCCCTGTCAACATAATGATTCCTCCCTTTGTCCTGCAAAACTCGGGATTCAGATGAAAAATGCACCTGAACCCCCTTCGCCAGGGACGGTATCCTGCCCAAAGAACGGACAGGATAGGTCCTCGCAGAACAGCTCCCCCGTGAACAGTAACCGTTCCTATCCTCATCCAACAGTCTGCATTCCTTCTCCAGTCCTTTCTGATGATTCAAATCACAGGAACACAGGCTGTCAAAACGATCTGCTGCTCATTGTTAAAGTCCATCACAGTTCTTTCAGCGCCCTCAGCTCTTCCACTGTCTCCACATGGAATACCTGCACGGAACGATTGATCTTCTTTGCAAAATTAGTAAGTGTTTTTCCCGGACCAATTTCAATAAATGTATCAACCCCCGCCCGGATCATATATTCCATACTCTGCTGCCAGCGCACCGGGGAACATACCTGTTTTCCCAGCAGAGTTCTGATTTCCTCCGGTTCTTTTACTTCCTCCGCTGTGACATTGGAGACAAATGGAATAGCAGGTTCGCTGATGTCCGTCTGACCCAGAAGTATCCGGAGCTGTCGGCCTGCCTCTGTAAGCATCGGAGAATGAAACGGACCGCTGACATTTAATGGAACTGCCCGGAGTGCACCTGCCTCCAGCAGTTTCCTGGAAGCTTCCTCCACCGCGTCTCTCTCCCCCGAAATCACCTGCTGTCCCGGACAATTGTAGTTGGCCACACTTACGATTCCGTCTGTCTCCTCACAGATTTTTTCGATCGGAAGTGGTTTCCGGCTGATAATCGCAGTCATTTTTCCCTGCCCCTCCGGCACTGCCTCTTCCATATAAATACCGCGATGGCAGACGATCTTCACCGCATCCGAAAATCTCAGTGCCCCGGACGCGGTCAGCGCACAATATTCCCCGAGACTCAATCCGGCTGTCATATCTGCACGGAGCCCTTCTGCTTCCACTGCTCGCAAAATGGCACAGCTTGCCGTCAGCAGCACAGGCTGCGTGTAGCGTGTCTGATTGATTTTCTCATTTTCCGAAAAACAGATGTCTTCTATGGAAAAGCCTGCCGTTTTTGATGCTTCCCGGAAGGCCTCCCGGCTCTCCTCACACGTGTCATAAAATTCTTTTGCCATTCCCACGTACTGGGCACCCTGCCCCGGGAATATAAATGCAGTTTTGCTCATGGTATTCTCCTTACTTTCCCGCCTGTATTCAGTATATCAACTGCCGCGGATTCACCGTGCGCCCACAGGCTGTACTCACTCGGTTCTGCTCAACAGCTTCTCCGCCTCTTCCATGATTTCCAAAATCATTTCCTGACAGGTCTGCTCTTTCTTTACAAGTCCTGCAATCTGCCCTGACATCAAAGAACCATAATCAGCATCTCCGTCTTTGACCGCTTTCCTCAAGCCTCCAAGTGTCAGACGTTCCAGCTCTTCAAAGCTTCTGCCCTCTTTTTCATAACTCAGATACTCCCTGGTCATGCGGTTGCGCAGACAGCGGATCGGATGTCCGGTGGAACGTCCTGTCACAACTGTATCTATATCCTTCGCTTTCAGCACCCGTTCTTTGTAATTCGGATGAATCACACATTCTTTTGACACCAGAAATCTGGTACCCATCTGCACGCCTGAAGCGCCAAGCATCATGGCCGCCGCCAGGCCTCTTCCATCTCCAATTCCGCCGGCTGCTATCACCGGAATATCAACTGCATCTGCTACCTGAGGTACCAGCACCATCGTTGTAGCTTCTCCGATATGGCCTCCTGACTCACAGCCCTCAGCAATCACGGCATCCGCTCCTCCGCGCTGCATCATCTTCGCAAGCGCCACCGATGCGACAACCGGAATCACTTTGATCCCCGCTTCCTTCCACTGTTTCATATATGTTCCCGGATTGCCCGCCCCCGTCGTCACAACAGGAACTCTTTCCTCTGCAGCCAAACGGGCGATCTCATCCGCATACGGACTGAGGAGCATGATGTTGACACCAAACGGGCGGTCTGTCAGTTCTCTCGTCTTTCTGATTTCATCCCGCACATACTCATATGGAGCATTCGCCGCAGCAATAATTCCGAGTCCGCCTGCATTGGAAACAGCAGCGGCCAGCGAATGTTCCGCCACCCATGCCATTCCGCCCTGAATGATCGGATATTCAGTACCGAGCAGCTCTGTCAATGACGTCCTCATTATGCTTCAATTCCTTTCTCCTTCAGGTAGTCTACAACTGCCTGCACCGTCGTCAGTTTCTCCAGATCCTCATTCGGAATCTCCACATCGTACTCTTCCTCAAGAGCCATCACCAGCTCAAATAAGTCCAGAGAATCCGCACTGAGATCCGCTTTGAAATCTGTCTCCGGCTTGATATCTGTCTCCTCTACATGTAACTGCTCTGCAACGATTGAAATCAATTTTTCTAACATAATAAACTCCTCTTTTCTTTTTATTTGTGACGATCCAGGGCCGCATCCCAAAACCTGTTGAACCGGGAAGCACATCTCGCAGAAAGCAATTTTCAAACGCGCTCCAAAACACAGCCAATCCTGAATCGGTACCTTTATTTTTATGGCCTCTGCCCGATACCGTTACCCTACACCCGGCCATCCTGCTCATGCTGCTTTCCGCAGCACCTCATGCTTCCTGCAGAAAAATACAATCACTCCGGCCACTGCAACCGAGCTGGCTGCAAGCCCCGAAATCAGCGCAATCCGTACTCTGCTCTTTTTCTGCTTTTCCTCCTCGAACAGCTCCGGATTCTCCAGATCTTCTTCCGGAAAATTTCCTTCCAAAAGCGACAGATCAATCCTGCTCAAAATATCAACCAGGCGGTACTCATTCCATGAACTCATCTTGCCACCTCCTTTTCGTAGCATTTTCGAATTTTCTTCCGCAGTCGTGAAAGCTTACTGTCCACAGCATTCTCTGACATATCCATAGCTTCCGCGATCTGTCTCGTACTCTGGAGGTAATAAAAACGGCGGAGCACCAGCTCCTTATCTTTTTTCCGGAGCATGCCAAGAACCCGGTTCAGCGCATCCACTTCTTCCTGAAAAATCATCTGCTGCTCTACATTTTGACTGTAGTCAATATACTCTGACTGAATGGTATCTGATTCATCCATCCCTTCCAGCTCCTCAAGTCTGCGCAGTTTCCTCAGATAATTCAGCGCTGTATTCCTTGTAATCGCTTTCAGATAAGTCCTGAACGATGCTTTCTGATAATCATACTCCGCACCATGCTTCCACATCTTCAGATAGACATCATTGATACATTCCTCCACCGATGTCTCCCGGTTTCCCAGAATTGTCACAGCGATATACCGGATCAGCTTTTCATAATGCTCTGCCATCAGTTCAATGCCGCGCTCATCTCCGGCTGCGAGAAGCTCCACAATCTTCTGCTCCATCCGCATTCCTCCTTTCCGTACAGGTTCCTTACATTTACTTATACACCTGTTAAGAAAAAACCTTGCAAAAAATTTTTATTTTTCTAAAACTCTTTAAAAAAATCGATGACCTTCTCAGTGCCGTCTCATGTTTTTCCTCTGCAAAATTATGATAAGACAGGATTCCTTCAACATAAACTGATTGATAAATTTCCGAATTGGAATGATTGACAAAATACTAAAATAGATAGATGATACAGAGATGCCGCCCTTGCGCGCAGCTTACTTAAACCTGCAATAGTCATCGCACAATACGGTATCATTGTTAATTAGAAATATAGAAAGTCAATTTTTATAAAACAGATATTCGAAATCCACTTACTTTTGTATTATTATTCCTTTCAGGCTGTACTAAATGGACATTCTCAGGATGTTCGATTCCACAGTGTCTCCAATTTGCTCTCGAACTGCCTGATACTTTCCGCTCTGGCTGCATATTTCAGTAAAGCCTTCAAGACAGAAAGGTCAGTTTCTTCCATAATCCTGCGTCTCAGAGATTCCGGCACTTCCCCCAGTTCTTCCAGAAGCGCCAGTATATCCTCGGCTTTTCCTTCTGCTTTTCCTTCAAGTCTTTCGTCTCGCAGTAACAGCTGCAGCATCATAAAACGTCCCTCCATCTCCCGGCTCTTCTTAATCTCCTTTACAGAGTTTTGAAGCTTCCTTACAAAATCATCCTCAAAATCATTCATACTTTCTTCCAGATCCGCTTTTACAAACTTCAGGAATGTCACCAGAGAACCAGACACTTCCTCCTCATTTTCACCGCAGGTGCTCAAAAAAATACTATGACATCCGTCTTTCCGAAAAAGCATCTCTTCCTCATTACAAGCATTCTCAAATGTATAGCATGACTGCACCGAACATAAAGTTATCTTTTATGGTGAGTTCCTTTAAACTTTTCTTATTATTCACGACGTTCCTCCACTTCTGCGAAGGAATCCTGTTGTTTTATAGTATCATACTTTTTTTCACGAGTCTACTGTTTTTCTGGATTTATTTATTTCGTTCAAAATAGATTGCATTATGTTTTTGTTCTTTTTTATGTCGTTTATTAAAAATAATAAGGCACCTCTGCTCCGGCTGATAATTACACAACTGATGCAGAAGTACCTGTTATTCATAACTATTTCCACTCTTGCGTCCCTTGACCAGTAACTGCTATTCTACTTTTGAAGTATATCCGATTCCCGGCGGGATTTTCCGGATTTAGTCCTTCCAGAGTATTAATTAAGAAGCATCAGAAATACCGCTTCGCCAGCTTCTCAAATTCCGGCAGCGAATTCACAATTGTCTCATAGGAAACGCAGTAGGCCAGTCTCACATATCCCGGACACGCAAAGGAGCTTCCCGGTACCACCAGAATATTATATTCTTTGGCTGCGTTCACAAACTCTTTTTCATCCGCTACAGGTGATTTCATCCAGAGATAGAAAGCTCCCTCCGGCTTTACACAGGAGAATCCGCATCTGGTCAGCCCTTCATAGAGTGTCCTGCGGTTCCGGTCATAGAACTCCAGATCAACCTGCGCTCTGACACATCTTGCCACTGCAAGCTGAATGAGTGAAGGTGCGTTCACACATCCACTGATCCGGTTCGCAATGGTCGCTGCTGCAATCGTATTCTCACTGTCCTCCAGCTCATCCGGGATAATCACATATCCGATTCGTTCTCCCGGAAGAGAGAGGGACTTACTGTAAGAATAAACCACCATGGTATTCTCATAATACTTCGTGATAAACGGCACCTTGGCTCCGTCAAATACAAGCTCACGGTACGGCTCGTCGGATATCAGATAAATCGCATGGCCATATTCCTTCTGCTTTCCGGAAAGAATAGATGCCAGCTTCTGAATCGTCTCTTCCGAATAAACTACGCCGGTCGGATTATGTGGATTATTGATGATGACTGCTTTCGTCTTCTCAGTAATCTTCGACTCAAAATCCGCAAGATTCAACTGGAAGGTTTCCGTATCCGGTGCTACCTCGACAAGTACTCCATCATAATTGCGTACATACGCACCGTATTCCAGAAAATACGGGGCAAATACGATGACTTCCTCTCCCGGGTCTACCAGCGTCTTCAGGCAGACATTTAACCCGCTTCCTGCTCCTACCGTCATAATCAGATTATTTTCCGTAAATGACGTACCGAACCGCTCATTCAATTCATCCGCAATCGCCTTCCGCACCTCCGGAAATCCTGCATTACTCATATACCCGTGAATCTTCGTCGGATCTTCCTGATTCAGAATATCTATGATAGATTCCCGGATCTCGGCCGGCGCAGGCACATTCGGATTGCCAAGGCTAAAATCAAAGACCTTGTCCGCTCCATATAACGCTTTCAGGCGATTGCCTTCCTCGAACATTGTACGGATAGCAGAATTATTTTTCAGATATGGTTCCATTTTTTTTGCTATCATAACTTACTTTCCTCACTTTCTGTCTCACTCGCTGTCAAAGCTTTTTACCATTATACCTGATTGCCCGCACGATGACCAGAACCTATTTGAAAATTACTCTCATATTCATTTTTCAATATCGAATACCACACCTCCTCCACAATTCCCTGATTATTCTTACCTGCGCAGCGCAGAACCCCGTTCATATAATAGATAGTAAAACAAACAAATCGAACATTGATTTTGACTGCCTTAAAATATATAATACTTTTAGCAGAGGGAAAATATATAAATCGCATTCCAAAGATAAGGCTTTACAGATAAAAATGATTTA
>JAUNGL010000043.1:0-1907 GCA_030524665.1 Lachnospiraceae bacterium
GGGAAAGCCCGGAGCCTAAGTATTTCTAGACCACTCATTACAGCCTTGACCCGCCTCCGCCTGCACGTCCTGAGGTCTTTTGTTAACTTACAGAGCATCCAAAGCATACATTTCCTGCGTACGTTTGTAATCAACTAAACACGAATAGGATAAACTATAACATATGAAAAGGCTGAACTGTTATATTTGAAACGATAGCAGTTCAGCCTTTTTTATTTACATCAAACCCGCAGATTCGCCTTCCTGAGTGCCGGACGCAGCGCCATATAAACGGCAACTGCCACGATCACGGAGAGTACCGCATTGATGGAGGTAGACATGATATTCCACGCCAGAGTTACCTCTGCGGCTGCTTTTCCGAGTATGATTCTCTTGTAAAAATATCCGAGCAGAGGATCAAAGATCACATTGAACAGCAGTCCTCCGATAGCTGCAATTACAGACCAGCGGAATACATGGGATTTGTCGGATGTTTCATCTATCTTTCCGATTTTGTGTGCGATAAATCCGGTGATCAGACCGATACAGAATTTCAGGATGAAGGTCTTCGGTGCGTACACAATATAGACCGGGTCCAGCAGGTCACCGATTGTCATACCGATGGCCCCGCCGATGCCGCCCCAGACACCGCCTAAGACCAGTGCTCCCAGTACACATACCGCATTTCCGAGATGGATTGACGTCGCATCCCCGCCTGGCAGTGTGATTTTGATCTGTAAAAAGGTAAATACCACATACGACAGTGCTGCAAACATGCCTGTCAGTATCATTTTCTGCATATATTCTCTGTTCATAATAATTCTTCCCTTCCGGCCTGCAGAATTCCCGGGATCTTTGCGTTTCTGTAAGGCCTTTGTTTTGATTGAACCTATTATATGCAGATATGGCCTGTATAAAAAGTGCCATTTCTGTACTTTTTATGCAGGCCAGTTTGTTCTGTGCATACTTCTCTGTACAATTCAGACGCAAAGCAAATCGGAATGGATAAATCCTTGTGGTATAGCTGCCCACCACCTGGCTGTTACCCGCAGAAATAAAACACTGCCTGCAGGATTCGTCCATTCAAAGACAAATATCCTGCAGGCAGTGTTTTTCTTTATCCGATCAGAACTCTTTTTCCCTGAAAAGCAAAACCATAATGGCGGATCTTTTCCTCCGGAATTCCCCTTGCAAGCAGCGCTGCATCATAATTTTTTTCCTCAATCTGGCGAAGCGCTGCTTTTACTGTGTCCTCCAATGTGTTCTCCCTCTCGGGATCATGCACCTTAAATTCGAAGATGAATGCATCCTCTTCCTTGTTTTCCGGTTCCATCATCACATCATACCGTCCAAACCCGCTTTCCCGGTTGGATGTAACTGTATAATTCATTCTCGAATCTGCAATCAGCCCCAGCACAAATCCATGATAGAAACGCTCTGGCTCTGACTCCTCAGAGGGGTGGTTTCCTGTATCAAAATAACTGAAAACTGAGAGGGTCATCTGATTCATAAACCGATTCATATATACTATATCGCCTGACAACAGTGCTCTGACAAAATCATGATATCTGGCTGATGGCTTTTTAAACCAGTTACTGATCATTTTACGGAACATCTTTCTTACTTCCAGATTCGTCAGTGAAAAAGAATACGGCTCCTCTTCCTCATCCGGCACATATTCCACCTTCAGGTAACCAGATGCCAGCAGTAAACTCCAGATCGCTTCATTGCTCTGATCAAGCTGATCAAATATAATTTCCTCATCAATAAACGATTTGATCTGCTTCCCCTCCAAAAGATCTTCCAGCGCAATTTTTATGTCTGCCGTTCCTTCCCGCAGCAGCTTATTAATTAATTGATTGGAGCTCGTATTCGCCCAATATGGCTTCAGCCTTTTCTCTTTCAGAAAACATGTAATAGACCACGGG
>JAUNGL010000043.1:1917-13292 GCA_030524665.1 Lachnospiraceae bacterium
ATGTCCCGATATTCTCCAAACGTAAAACCATCATACCATTCCTTTACGCTTTCCTTCCACGCTGACAAACCATATTGATCCAAAGCTGAAAATACTTCGTCTTCCGTAAACCCGAAGCAGGCAGCATACCGCTCTGTCGTGGTGGTAATAACTGCCAGATTGTTCATATCGGAAAAAATAGACTCCTTACTCACTCTGGTAATTCCAGTCATCAATCCGCGCTCCAGATAAGGATTCGTCTTGAATGTAGAATTGAAAAGGCTGCGAATAAACGCAGTTAATTCCTCCCAGTACCCATTCACATACGCCTCCTGAAGCGGAGTATCATACTCATCCAGAAGAATCAGTACTTTTTTTCCATAGTGACGGCTTAAATAAAATGCCAGTTCCTTCAATGCAATTACCACCGAATCATCCGCAATTACTTTGTCCGCGGCTGTATTCGTCATATATGTTTCAAAAGAGTGGAAATAATTTTTCTCATTCTCACTGAGTTTTCCTTCTGTCAGAAGGTAATTATGCTTTCTATAAGCCTCTGCCAGCGCATCGATAATTCCATTTCTTGTATCCCGATAAGTTTTTCCCTTCACATTGGCAAAGCTCAAAAAAATCACCGGGAAACTTCCCTGAAGATTTTGATACTTTTCCTCTTCCCAGATCGACAGGCCTTCAAATAAATCTCTCCTGCCTGAATACCGATTGGAGAAATACTGTTCAATCATGCTCATATTCAGAGTTTTTCCAAAACGGCGCGGGCGGGTAATCAGCGTCACGACATCCTGATTTTCCCACCATTCCCTGATAAATCCTGTTTTATCCACATAAAATATATTATTTTTTCGTATGGATTCAAAATCCTGATTTCCAATCGATACCGCCTGTTCCATCATCCCACACTCCTTTCCGGAATATCACCGCACTTCGGTGTAAGTACCCTTATCCTATCATAGAACCTTTTACGGTTCAAGTACCGCCTTATTCTGATTTGGCAGGAATACGGAGTACTGGTTACTGTTCAGACGTCTGAACAGCAACAAGAGCTGCCGTATCTCACAGTTCTCCGCATCACTGCTCCGGCCTGTTCCTGTGCCGCACAGTTATCTGCGAAATCCTGTCATTTTACAGCAGCTCTTTCCGCTATCTATCTGTTTCTATTGTATCCGCTTATCTCTGGACTCTCGCTCCTGCTCCGCCCATGATGGCTTCTACTTCTTTCTTGCTTGCCATTGTGGTATCGCCCGGTGTGGTCATAGCCAGAGCACCGTGTGCTGCACCGTAGTTGACTGCCAGCTCTGCATTCTCTGTCGTCATCAGGCCATAGATCAGTCCGGATGCGAAGGAGTCTCCGCCGCCGACACGGTCCATGATCTCAAGTCCCTTGTAATCCTTTGCCTTGTAGATTTCGCCGTCAGCCCAGCAGATTGCGCTCCAGTCATTGACTGTTGCAGTCTTTACCTCACGGAGTGTCGTAGCCACTGCCTTGAAGTTCGGGTAGGTCTTTGCAGCTTCGTTGATCATCTTCTTGTATCCGTCCAGATTCAGCTCTTTGAGGTTTGCATCGTTGCCCTCTACTTCAAATCCAAGACATGCTGTGAAGTCTTCCTCGTTTCCGATCATAACATCCACGTATTTTGCGATTTCCTTGTTGACTTCCTGAGCCTTAGCCTGTCCTCCGATTGCACTCCACATGGACGGACGGTAGTTCAGGTCATAGGAAACGATGGTGCCGTATTTCTTTGCTGCCTTGCAGGCTGCGATTACTGTCTCACAGGACTGCTCAGACAGTGCTGCATAGATACCGCCGGTGTGCAGCCAGCGTGCGCCAAGCTCACCGAAGATATAATCGAAATCGAAATCTTCCGGTGTAGCCTTGGAGATAGCTGTGTTGGCACGGTCAGAGCATCCAACTGCACCGCGGATACCGAATCCGCGCTCTGTAAAGTTCAGACCGTTACGGCAGATTCTTCCGATACCGTCAGTCTTCATCCACTTAATCAGGGAAGTATCCACGCCGCCCTGCATAATAAAGTCTTCCATCAGCATACCAACTTCGTTGTCTGCAAATGCTGTAATCACAGCCGTATTCATCTTGAAGCACTTTCTCAGTCCGCGGATTACGTTGTATTCTCCGCCGCCTTCCCATGCACGGAAGGATCTTGCTGTACGGATTCTTCCCTCGCCCGGATCGAGACGAAGCATAACTTCTCCAAGAGATACTGCATCATATTTGCACTCATTTGCAGGTCTTAAATTCAAATTCATGACTGTTTCTTCTCCTTTATTTCATCCTGATTTTTAAATTTCATCGTTACTGCTCACATTCTTACGTTCTGTGAATTGTAATATTCCATTACTTCTTACAAACGGTATCTCATCCAGCATTCACTGAATCATACCATATCTGTCTTCTGCAAAATGTCTTTCTTCTCTGCGCGCGCTGATACAACGCAGACATTAAGCACGGATCTCTGCTGCCAGTGCAACTGCTTCCTTTGTCAGCTCACGGATCTTGTCAAATTCACCTGCTTTAATCAGGTCGCCTTTTACCATCCAGCTTCCGCCGCAGCAGACGATCTTGTCACATTCCAGATAGCTGCGCAGGTTCTTTGCACTGATTCCACCAGTCGGCATGAACTTCACCATCGTATACGGAGCTGCCATTGCCTTGATCATTGCAACACCGCCAGCCTGCTCTGCCGGGAAGAACTTAACTACCTTCAGACCGCGCTTTACAGCCTGTGCTACTTCAGACGGGGTGATGCATCCCGGGAATACCGGAATCTTCTTCTCCAGACAGTAGTCTACGATTTCCGGATCGAATCCCGGGCTGACAATGAACTTTGCACCTGCTGCTACTGCACGGTCTACCTGATCAATCGTCAGAACCGTACCTGCTCCTACGAGCATTTCCGGGTATTTCTCACTCATCAGACGGATGGATTCCTCCGCTGCATCCGTACGGAATGTAACCTCTGCACATGCCAGACCGCCCTCTACGAGCGCATCTGCCAGCGGAAGTGCATCCTTCACATCGTTGAGTACCACTACAGGTACCACACCAAAATCTCTGAACTGTTCTTCAATCGTTTTCATTGTAAACTCCTCACTTTCTGCACTATATATATTTCATGAACTGCAGCTGCTGTTCTGCCATGCTCCGGCGCTCTGTCTCCTGACAGCCCTCCGCGTCATAAAACAGCATCATAGCAGCCGCAATCCAGATTCGCATTATTCCATTACATACTTCTCCAATGTGGCTGCCACGGCTCCCGGGCCTGCTGCGAGCTCCCGGAAGTATCCAAGCACTTTCTCTGCAAGACCTGCCTCATACAGGTTCACTCCGAAAATGGACGCGTTCTCCAGAATCGGGCGCAGCTTTTCCTCTGCTCCATCCAGCTCACCGAGTTTCAGCCCTTCCACACACGGGCAAACTGTCTCAAGCAGCGGATCCGGACTAAGCTTAAATGCATTTCCTTCATCATCAACCGCCATCAGGTAGCGGAGCCAGCCTGCAAATACCAGCGGAATCATTTTCAGATCCTCCACCTTCAAGTGATCGGATGCCTGATAGCATTTTACAGTCTCACCGAAACGCACGGAAAGCTTCTGTGATGTATCGGTCGCAATTCGCTGGGGAGTATCCGGCATAAACGGATTCGGGATTCTGCGGCGGATAACCTCACCCAGGAATTCTTCCGGCGCGAGGATACCCGGATTCACTACAACCGGCATACCTTCCTGATAGCCAATCCGCTCCGCCATGCGATGCAGTACCGGATTCTCCATCTCTTTGGAAATCAGATCATATCCGAGCAGGCACCCATATACGGCAAGCGCCGTATGCAGCGGATTCAGACAGGTGCAGACCTTCATCTTCTCTGTCTTATCCACGGTCTCACGATCCGTAAAGATGACACCGCCTTTTTCAAGCGCCGGACGTCCGTTCGGGAACAGATCCTCGATTACCAGATATTCACATTCCTCTGCGTTTACAAATACGGAAGCATACGTTCCCTTTGAGGTCACAATCTGCTCCAGACCATCGATGCCATCCTTCTTCAGAAGCTCTTCCACCCTCGCATCCGGGCGCGGTGTGATCTTGTCGATCATGCTGCACGGGAAGGATACACGATTCGCATCCTCGAGATAAGCAGCAAAACCTTCCTCCACAAATCCCTTTTCCATCCACGCCTTCGCAATGGTCACGATCGAACGCTTTAGCACGTCACCATTATGCGAACAGTTATCCATGCTCACACAGGCAAGCGGATAAGCACCATTCCGGTAACGCTCATACAGCATCGCTGCAACAATTCCCATGTAGCTCACCGGATGATCCGGTCCCTGCTCCATATCCTTCTGCACAGCCGGAAGAATACTTCCGTCTCCTGCTTTCAGGCTGTAGCCCTTCTCCGTAATCGTAAAGCTGATCATCTGAAGGGACGCCGCACGGAAAATCTCTTTCATCCGTGCATAATCTTTCTCATAGGAGCTGTTCGGAATCACGGATTCCACAATACTTCCAATCACCGTCTTCTCGATCACACCATCCGCTTTCAGTGTCACGAGTACTCCCAGGTTCTCATGCGGACGATACACCTTCTCGATAATCTCCGGATTGCTGCCGCCGGCAGCGATGATACCGCGGTCCAGTTCACCTGCATTCAGCAGCTTCTGAACTACATTTGCCTGAAAGGCACGGAAAATATTTCCGGTTCCGAAGTGGAGCCAGGTCGGCTCTTCCATCGTCTTCTTCAGTACTTTCTCATAATCGAACTCCGGCAAAGCATATCCCGCATCCAGAAAGCCCTGACGATCCTGTTCGATTCCTTTTCTTGTTAATTCCATATCCTTCTCCTCTGATCATTCGCATCGACCGCCGTTTTCCTGATATAGCTGTCCGCCAATACCCGGGATTTGGGTGCCAAACCGCACCTGAACACCTCGCAGAACAGCTCCCCCGTGAAAGTAACCCAATACTCCAGGTCAGGAAAACGGCGTTTTCTGTTTTTGATTACTCTGTCTTCAGATCAAATCCAAAGTACCGCACTGCATTGTTAAAGGAAATGCCCTTCACAATCTTCTCGAGTACCCGGTAGTCTGCCGGATATTCTCCATTCTCTACCCAGCCGCCGATCAGCTCGCACATAATCCGGCGGAAATACTCGTGTCTCGTGTATGACAGGAAGCTTCTGGAATCAGTCAGCATTCCGATAAAGTTTCCGAGCAGGCCGAGGTTTGCCAGTGAGGTCATCTGCTCTGTCATACCCGTCTTGTGATCATTGAACCACCATGCACTTCCCTGCTGGATCTTTCCTACTGCGGAAGCATCCTGGAAGCATCCGAGGATCGTTCCGATTGCCGCATTGTCATTCGGGTTCAGGGAATACAGAATCGTCTTCGGAAGCTGGTCTGTCTGGATCAGTGCATTCAGGAAGTCTGCGGTCTCAGAACTCGGTGCATAATTGTTGATACAGTCATATCCGGTATCCGGTCCAAGCTGTGCGTAACGAAGTGCATTGTTGTCACGCTTGCATCCGTAATGGAGCTGCATCACCCAGCCAAGCCTGTGATACTCTCTGCCGATAAACAACATAAATGCCGTCTTAAACTTCAGCTCTTCTTCTCTCGTCACGGCATTGCCTGCCAGTCTCTTTGCCATGATGGCCTCTACCTCTTCCTCAGAAGCAGGGGCATACATCACGTACTCAATTCCATGGTCAGATACACAGCACCCCATGGAATCAAAGAATTCCATCCGGTTCTTCAGTGCTTCTTTCAGAGATGCGAAATCCTTCACTTCGATACCGCTCGCCTGACTGAGACGTGCAAGATAATCCGCATAATCCGGTTTCTCCAGATTCATCGCCTTGTCCGGACGCCATGCCGGAAGAACCTGTACCTCAAAGGTCTCATCCTTTGCGATCACCTGATGCCATTCCAGAGAATCTACAGGATCATCGGTCGTACAGATCAGCTTCACATTGGACTGACGGATCAGATTGCGGACAGACATTCCATCCTCCTGCAGCTTTGCATTGCAGAGATTCCAGACTTCTTCTGCAGTCTCGCCGTTCAGATATCCGTCATATCCGAAATAGCGCTTCAACTCCAGATGACTCCAGTGGTACAGCGGATTGCCGATTGCCATTTCCAGTGTCTCTGCCCACTTCTGGAACTTCTCACGATCGGAAGCACCGCCTGTAATATAATACTCATCGACTCCGTTTGAACGCATCTGACGCCATTTGTAATGATCGCCTCCGAGCCATACCTGAGTAATGTTCTCAAACTTGCGGTCCTCTGCGATCTCCTTCGGGTTGATGTGGCAGTGGTAATCCAGAATCGGCATTACCTCCGCATACTCATGATACAGCTTCTGCGCCGTCGGCGTTGACAGCAGAAAATCCTGGTCCATAAATGCTTTCATGATGTTTTCCTCCTTATATTATGTGCTGCTTATGCAGCAAACAAACTACTTCATCTGTTCCTCTGCCACCGGGCATCTGCTCATTCCATGGCAAAAACTTCCAAAGATTGGGTGGTATCTTTCTCTGCCAGACGAACAATCAGAGTCATTCCCGGCAGGATATACCCGAACGCTTCTCATAAATCCACCGTCGTGCCACGCACTATAATATCACCGGATACCGTGATACGCGACGGCACCTGCTCCCCTGACAATACCCTCATCAGCATGGATACAGCATTCTGGCTGGAATATTCCAGATGATTGTCCACACTGGAAATCTCCGGTTCACAGCAGATACTTGGCTTGGAATTATTGTATCCGACAATCTGAAGCTCCTCTGGAACCTTCAGCCCGGCTGCCCTTGAAAACTTATAAGCCCCTACTGCAAGCTCATCATCAGAGGTCAGAATGACATCCCAGCGTGCTCCCTGCTCATACCGTTCGAGAAGCATCTGCTTCGTCTCATCGATCGCTCCATTATAAAGAACCACATTTTCCGGCTTCAGTTCCTGTCCGGCCGCAGCAAACGCGCGCTTCATCCCTTCTGCTTTCTTGCGTCCGCTGTAAGACAGGGAACGGTAGAGATACAGAATCCGGTCGGTCTTTTTCAGAAAGCGCTCTGTCACCTGCTGCATGATATCCGCATCATCACAAAGCGCGCAGTAAACATTCGGCGCATCCAGATAACCATTCAGGATGATCACCGGGACCTCCTTCGCAGCGTCAATGATATACTGATTCTTCTCAGCATCCGACTCGACAAAATTCGATCCGGCAAGAATCAGGGCATCCACCCGCTTCGAAAGCAGCAGCCCCAGATACTTTTCCTTCACTCCGACATCATAACCGGTACAGCACAGAAGTGCATCATACTGATACTTGTGCAGTTCCTGCTCAATATGATAAACCGCAGAAGCAAGCACGGCATCCGAACTGTCCGCGCACAAAATTCCAACGGTATTCATCGTATTCAGCCCGAGTCCCCTGGCAAAAATGTTTGGCTGGTATCCTGTCTCTTCCATAATGGCCAGAATCCTCTGCCGTGTCTTCTCGCTGACCCTGCTGTTTCCATTCAGTACTCTCGACACAGTCGCTATGGATACACCGGCTTTTTCTGAAATATCATAAATATTCACACCGCACCTCCCATCCCCTGTACCCCCTCTGAAAAGCCTCTCAAATCCTTCTGTCAATGTACAGCCCATCGCTCAAACACCTTTTCCGGGATTCAGGTGCAAAATTGTACCTGACACTTTGCAGTACTGCTAATCTGTGAACTGTAACGGAAATCTGCCCGGACTTTTATGTGTTTTGTGTAAGCCCTTACATTTGCTTATAATTATACTACATATCCGAGTCCTTTTCAACTCTTTTTTACAAAATTTACCTTGATTTTTTTGTTCAGTTTTCCAATCTTCTTTTATTTTATCCGGATTTTTTTATCACTTTGCACGTTGTAAGCTCTTACAATTATTATCAGCCATCTGATCCTGTCTTAACGGACAATACAAATCTGCCAGAATGCATCTGATTCACGGCCCCGTCCCGGATCATCTATTTTTCATATACTGCGGATAAAGCTGCCGGATCGCGGACTCATCGACACGGTAACGGTTCAGATGATGGTCCATCAGCTGTCTGGCAAGCACAGGCTTCTTATCCCGGATCGCCTGCAGGATTTCTTTGTGATCCTCCACGATTTTGATATCCTTCACCGCATTCAGCGCCATATTCCGGACACGGTCAAAATGCATGCTCATCCTCTCCATCATCACATAGCTCTGGTGTTTATTCGCAATTACAAACAGCATCCGGTGAAATTCGTTGTCCAGTTCCATCAGCTTTTCCGGTGAAAAATTTTCCAGCCAAAACTCCTGCATCTTTACATTACTTTCCAGCTCTGCGATCTGATGCGGAGTCACCACATCGCAGACAAGCTCAATCACTGCACATTCCAGGACACAGCGGACAAACCTTGCCTCCTCGATCAGATCATAATCGATCAGAGACACAACACTGCCACGCTGCGGATACACCTCTACCAGCTTCGCCTTCACCAGCTCCTGCAGGGCCTCCCGAACCGGCGTACGCGAAAGCCCCAGACGGGAAGCCAGTTCATTCTCACTTATCCGGCTCCCCGGTGCAAGCTCCAGCCGGATAATATTGTCTGTGATCGTGCGAAACGCATAATCACGCCCATTCTCATGCAAACCGCGTTCTGTCATATACACAGGCACCCCTCCTGTTCTCATATCATCTGTCTGGTTACCGTTCGCTCCGCCCAGTAACCCTGTCTTTCCTGTATCTGACCTGTCTTTCCACTCTCTTAATAGAGAAATTTTACCACATCTCTTTCATCTGGTCTACTAGTATACAAGCCAAAAAAAGCTCTTCCATTTTGTATATTTTTGCCATATAAAAGTAAAAACAGGCATATACATTACCTGCATATGCCTGTATGATTCAGAATTCACGTTACTATTCACACCGTTCATCCCTGCTTCTGTGCTTCAATTTTTTCTGCCAGATCATTTAAATAGACCCATCGGTCCATCTTTTCTTCCAGCTCGCATTCCGCCTGGTCCTTCTGTGCCATCAGCTCAGATAATTTAGCGGAATTCGTCGCATTCGCCAGAATGTCCTGATCGAGACGCTCAATCTTCTCCTCCAGCGCTGCGATGACATCATCAATCACTTCATATTCCTTCTGTTCTTTATAAGAAAACCTCAGCTTCACCGGCCGGTTCTGATTTCGCCCTGCGTCACTCTTTTTGCTGTCTGCTTCTGTTTTTCCATTTCCACGTCCTCCGGCTGCGCGCTGTTTCTCCTGTCCATCCCTGGAACCTGCTCCTTGCGCCTCCCTGCTCTGCTTCGCTTCCAGATAGTCCGTATAACCGCCCTCATACTGCTGCAGATGTCCGTCTCCTTCAAATGCAAAGATCCGGTCCACAACATTATCCAGAAAATAACGGTCGTGGGATACCGTGATCACAATCCCGGAAAAGGAATTCAGATAATCCTCCAGGATTGTCAGAGTCGGGATATCCAGATTATTGCCCGGCTCGTCCAGAAGGATCACATTACAGCCGCTGACCAGAACCCCCAGCAGATACAGACGGCGTTTTTCCCCGCCGGACAGCTTCGAGATCGGCGTATACTGCATCTCGGGAGTAAACAGGAAACGTTCCAGCATCTGGCTGGCACTGATTTTCCCATCCATGGTTGTCACGTATTCCGCAATGTCTTTTACATAGTCAATCACCCGCTGGCTTGCATCCATATCCGGCTCATCCTGCGCAAAATACCCGATGCGGATCGTCTCTCCAATCTCAATCTCTCCTTCATCCGGTGGAATCAGTCCTGCAATCATTTTCATCAGAGTTGATTTCCCGCACCCGTTCGGCCCGATAATGCCAAGGCGCTGATTCTTCAGTACGATATAATCGAAATCCCTGACAATGCGCTTTTCCCCGTAGCTTTTGCTGACATGATGAAGTTCGATCGTCTTCCTGCCCATCCTTGTCTTGACGGAATCCATCATCACGGTCTGATCCTGCACGGGAGCTTTGCCATTTTTCAGCGCTTCCAGCCGCTCCAGTCTCGCTCTCTGTTTGGTCGTCCTTGCACGGCATCCGCGCTTTGCCCATTCCATCTCGATGCGCAGGATACTTTGGCGTTTCCGTTCACTCGCCAGCTCCATCTCCTCGCGTTCCGCCTTCAGCTCCAGAAACCTTGAGTAATTGGCTTCATATGCATAAACACTCCCATGGCTGATTTCCAGAATTTTATTCGTCACCCGGTCCAGGAAATAACGGTCATGCGTCACCATGATCACAATTCCCCGGTATTTTCTCAGATACTCCTCCAGCCACATCACCATCTCCTCGTCCAGATGGTTCGTAGGCTCATCGAGCACCAGCACATCCGAGGACTCCATGAGCGTCCGTGCAAGCGCTGCCCGTTTTTTCTGGCCGCCGGAAAGATATCCCAGCTTCACCGTATAGTCTGTAATTCCCAGCCGGTTCAGCATGCTCTTTGCCTCGCTCTCGGCATTCCACTCCTCCCGGCTCTGTCCTTCCATCACATACGACAGCACATCCCTGCCGTCCGGAAACTCCGGATTCTGCGAAAGCCATGCCATACGGATCCCGTTCTGCCGCACGACCTGACCTTCATCCGGCTCCTCCACGCCTGCGATGATACGCAGCAGTGTCGTTTTTCCGGTACCGTTGATCCCGACAATTCCAATCTTATCTCCCGCATGAATTCCATACGAAACGTCATCAAAAATCGTCTTCTCACCGTATACCTTACTGATATGTTCTATATTTATGATGTTCACATTGGTACCCCTCTGTCTCTATGACATTTCTCATCCGCCAAACACTGCGCCGAACATTCCGAGTACGCCTGCTGCGCCAAGTCCCATGATGATTCCGGCCAGCATCACACCAAGCATAACCGCTATCACGCTTGACTTGAAGTCCATATCCAGAAAGCTGGCAGCCAGTGTCCCCGTCCATGCTCCGGTCCCCGGCAGCGGAATTCCGACAAACAGCAGCAGCGCAAGGAACAATCCGCGTCCCGCCTTCTCCTGCAGAGTTTTTCCGCCCTTTTGTCCCTTTTCTACACAGTACGTGAAGAATCCGCCGATGACCGGCTTATCCATTCCCCATTCCAGCACCTTCCTTGCAAACAGGAAAATAAACGGCACCGGGATCATATTCCCGATGACTGCCACAATATAAGACGGAACCAGCGGCAGTCCAAGTAACTGTGCATAGGGGACTGCCCCTCTAAGTTCAATCAACGGCACCATGGAGATCAAAAACACCTGTAAATATCCTATCATTTTTTCTTTTACTCCTCATGATTCTATATTTGCGAACTGCCTTCAGTCCGG
>JAUNGL010000043.1:13392-22353 GCA_030524665.1 Lachnospiraceae bacterium
CCGCCATCCGTGCACCGCTTCTCGCGCTTACCAGCGGAAATACCTGAAGTTCCTGATTCAGCACCCATGCAAGGGCAATCTGCGAAACCGTACAGTTCTTTTCAGAAGCCATCCTTTCTGCTCTCGCCAGACGTTCGAAATTCTCCGGGTAACAGTATCCTTTGACTGCAAACGGATCCAGAATCTGTTTCGCCTCCTCCGGTGCGCTGCTCTTCACTCTTCCTGAGAACATCCCCCGTCCGAGACTGGAATATGCAAACACCGGAATCCCGTTTTCCACATACCAGGCTCTTGCTTCCGCATTCTGAGTCCCGGATATCGTAATACCTCCCGGTCCGCCTCCCCACGGGTCCCGCACCTGATTGCACAGTCCATAGTTCGGGCTTGACACGGTAAACGGAACCAGTCCATGCACACGGGCATAGCAGTTCGCCTCCTCCATCCGCTGATGCGTCCAGTTGGAACCGCCGAAAGCCCGAATCCTGCCTGCCCGGTGATACTCATTCAAAAACTCCACCAGCGGTCCGACCTCCATCTTCGGATCATCCCGGTGCAGAAAATAAATATCAATATAATCTGTCCCGAGTCTTTCCAATGACTGTTCCAGATCATGCTTCAGATCTTCCACATTCACCCGCTCATGACCTTCATACGGATGACATCCCTTTGTGATAATCACAAGCTGTTCCCGGTTCTTCCGTGCTTTCATCCACTGTCCAAGAGACACTTCACTCAGTCCGTAATTCTCTGCCGTGTCAAAAACCGTAATGCCCTGGGCATTCACCTCATCCAACAGCCCATTCACATCTTCTCCCCGGAGCATAGGCTCAATTGCACATCCAAATACAATTCTGGAAAGCGGCCGATCGATTCCGGATAACGTTTCATATTTTATATTGCCTGTTCCCCCTTCAAGTATGGTTGCGATTCACAATCCTGCAGTATGCGAACAGTCACACGCTCCGGACTGTCTATTTCTCCTTATAATACAGAAAACAATGACAATATCCCTCAAACTCCGGATCTGCGATCTGCTCCCGAAATTCTTTGCACATGCATTTTGTATCCTCATTGACTTCCAGACGGCACGGGCAATATCCATTTTTCTTTTTCAGACCTTCCCGCACAGACGCCACAATCTCGGCATTCTCATTTAATCTTACTTTGCTCATTTCAGGTTTTCAATCTTCTCCTTTACAGATTCTTTGGGTTCATATCCAACTGTCTTTCCGGCAACCTCTCCATCCCTGAAGAAAAGCAGCATCGGAATCGCCGCGACGCGGTAATCCATTGCAAGCTGCATCTCCTCATCCACATTCACCTTGCAAAATTTTACATCCGGCATTTCCATGCTCAGTTCTTCCATCACCGGAGCCAGCATCTTGCATGGCCCGCACCACTCTGCCCAGAAATCAAGCACCACCAGCCCCTTCTACTGTCTTACTTCGGCATCAAAATTCGCTTCTGTCACAACGGTGATGCCGCCTTTTTTTCCATTCTCATATGTATCTGCCATACTCATGATAAAATCCTCCATTCTTCCGGTTCCGGCACAATCTACACCAGAACCCCCATTTTAAAAGCCCACCGGGCTTTCTGTATCATACTATCATTTACTCCGTTCTATGTCAATGAAAGCCTTTGCCTGAATAATTATCAAAAACTACTCGGGTTACTGTTAGCCTTACGCCATAGCATGTTTCTCTGGATTTTTTCCCCATTGGATTGTATACTTATATTTATATTTGTACTGATTCATCATTTTGTATTGGGAGCTGCTTATGAACATTCTGTTGGTAGAAGATGATAAAGACCTGTGCTATGCCCTGTCCTGCCAGTTATTGCAGGAGCATTTTTCTGTGGACTGCTGTCACCGAGGCGATGAAGCCGGACTTTATCTGAATAAAAGAATTTATGACCTGATTCTTCTGGACTGTATGCTGCCGGGGCTTGACGGTATTTCCATACTCCGTAAGATGCGTACGGATGGCGATTTTACTCCTGTCATCATCCTCTCTGCTCTGGGGGAGGTCGACCAGCGGGTAAATGGTCTGAATATGGGCGCAGATGACTATCTGGTGAAACCATTTGCTTTCTCTGAACTGATGGCAAGGATGAACAGCCTTTTCCGGCGAAAATCCTCGTTTCGCCGGGAAGCGCCTTCGTTCGGCGATCTGGTTCTCGAAAACGACGGCCACCGGCTTTGCTGCGGCGGCAATTCCTGCCGGCTTTCCCAGACAGAATATGATCTGATGAACCTGCTCGTTCTCGCAGGCGGAAGCGTCACTGCCCGTTCTGTTTTGCTTCATAAAATATGGGGCCTGGATACCGATGTGGAGGATGGCAATCTGGACAATTACATTTATTTTCTGCGGAAACGCCTGAAGAAGCTGAACAGCCTGGTATCGATCAGGAACCAGCGCGGCGCCGGCTATTACTTATCAGAATCAGTTTAGAAAGGAAGTCTTCTATGTACCGCAAAGCCCGCATCCACCTGACTCTTCTTTTTTCTGCCGTCACCTGCACGATGCTTCTGGCGCTTCTTGCCGTGAGCCTTTTGATATCCGGGAAATCACAATTTTCCCTGCTGCTCTCCAATTTCACCCGGCAGTCGCTTGCAGCCGCCGGGGAAGCTTTGGACCAGCGGATACTGACCACGGGATGGCTGACTTCGAAGGAAACATCCGGCTCTTTTTATCTTTTTTTACTGGATCAGGGAACCCCTGTCTTCCACAATTCCACACACCCGGAGTCTGTCCGTAATATGTTCGATGAAATACAGCCCCTGTTTTCAGGAGAAACATACGCGGATTCTGTGCCGGACTGCTTTTTTCAAAGTTCCGAAGAAGAATCTGTCTATATCTGTCGTCACGGACTGCTTCCGTCCTACCTTTTTTACCGTACACAATTCATCAGAAACAACAGCAGCCTGCAGTTTTTTACCATCCTCCCACTGGATGAACTGCACAGCGAAATCCGGAGCGGAATCCTGCGGGATCTTCTGCTGTTCCTGCTGTCCGGCTGTATTCTGGCTGCCTTTTGCTGGTATTTCACAGGCCGGCTGCTGAAGCCGCTGCTTGATGGCCATGAAAGCCAGAACCGATTTATATCCGCAGCTTCCCATGAACTGCGCACGCCCCTTGCCGTTATTCTTGCCAATGCATCTGCCTGTGAAAAAGCTCCAAAGGACAGGCAATCCGAATTTTTCCGGGTGATCGAACGGGAAGGCCGCCAGATGTCTGTCATGCTGGAACAGCTTCTGACGTTATCGAGAGCGGACAGCCACAGTCTGAATCTTCAATTAACAGAAACGGATCTGCAGACTCTCCTTCTGGATGTCTACGAAGCCTTTCTGCCTCTGGCACAGAAAGAACATCATCTTCTGCAGATCCTGCTGCCGGAAGAAGACATTCCCCCATCCTTCTGTGATGCCTTCCGCATCAGCCAGCTCTGCACGATCCTGCTGCAGAATGCGCTGTCTTATACACCCGCCGGGAGCAGAATCATACTTGCACTATCCCTTCATGGAAAATTTGCAGAGATATCCGTGCAGGACAACGGTCCGGGCATCCCGGACTCTGAAAAAACACAGATCTTCGGGCGTTTCACACGCGGCAAAGATCAGGATACACAAAAAGGACATCACGGACTGGGGCTCGCTGTCGCATCTGAAATTTCACATGCTCACAGCGGTACCTTAACCGTCCATGATGCCCCCGGCGGAGGTTCTCTGTTTATGTTTCGTTTTCCGCTCCGTATTTCCTGAACATTTATTATTCCTTTTCCCTCACAGTGCATCCGTCCTGAAGCTCTTTATCACTGTCAGTCACAATTTTCGTATCTCCGTCCAGCAGCTCCTCCGCAATTGCTGCCTGCTCCGATGACTTCTCGAGCACACGGATATCCAGTTTCCGCACAGACAGTTCCGTGCCCAGGATTCCCTGTTTCTCTTCCATGATATAAATAAAATTCATATTTCCGTCATTTCGGAGCGCTTCAATCCCGATCACAGAATCATAGATCTGCGACACGTAATTGATCTCCATGCTTCCCTCTGTCTGCCCCTGCCCTGCTCCGGGCTCCAGCCATACGGTCAGCAGATATCCTCCGTCCTTTTCCTCGATCCAGTCTACCGTATCTGAAATCTCTTCCTGATTGCCGGAAAACCGGATCGTAATGCGATCCCCGATATGTACACAGGATTTCTGCCCTTTCGATATGGAGGCCCGGAACATCAGCGGTGTTTTCTCATTCACATAGCGGATGACAGGCTCTCCGCTCATGCGGTCGCCCGGCCTGATCAGCAATTCCAGAATCGTCCCTGCCTCCTGCGCTCTCACCAGGCCGTCATTTTCAAGCGGTTCTCTCCACGCATCGCGCTGCACTTCCCACACAGCAGCCTGATACCACGAATTTGCGGTCCGGTATCCCTCAATCCAGTTCTGTGCATACCCCCACCACGTTTCATATTCTGCCTGAAGCTTCTCCAGACAACGTTCCAGATCAGCCGTATCGACCTTATAGAGCACCGTTCCCTCTGTCACCTGCTCCCCGACATTTACACAGACTTCAGAGACCCGCAGTTCTTCCATCCCGTATACCACCATGGGACTGCCCGTGCTCACGGTTCCTTCCACAGAAATTTTCTCCTTCAGCGAACTGCTCACCGTACGGCTCCAGCTGACCTGCGGCAGCTTCTCCGTGTAAATGACCCGCGCAGTAAACGTCAGCAGTAACATCAGCAGCAGAAACAGCACAAACCCTGACATCAGTCTCCGCTTCCGGCGTCGCTTCCATTCCTCCTGTCTGGCTTCCAGATTGCATACCCTCAGATAGAAATCCTCCGGTATTCCATTCAGACGTTCCATATGTTCCTCCCTATTTTTCAATGTTTACCGTTTCTCAGCCATCACGGAAATTCCTTCAATCAGCGCATCCTGGCCCAGCGCATACACGAAAAATGCCGGAATCAGCACCGGAATCGAAACGGCAAACGCATACCCGGCCTGCCCGATCCCGATCTGCGGCAGGTACAGCGCCAGCGGCCAGTATCTCTGTTCCTCCAGAAATGCCATCGGCTGCTCTACCAGATTCCAGCATTCCAGAAAACTGAGTACAACCGCCGACTGAATCCCCATCCTGCCAAGCGGCAGCCCGATCTTCGCAAAAATATTCCATTCCCCTGCCCCGTCCAGCCGTGCAGAATCCAGAATATCCCCGTCAATCTGCGAAAATGCCTGATACATCACAAACACCGGAAATGTAGAAAAAATCATCGGCAGTACAATCGCCGCCGGACGCCCATACAATCCCGTCTGCTTCAATACCAGATACTGAGGCAGCAGCATAACCTGAAACGGCAGCAGAAGCAGCACAATATAGATTCCGAACAAGAGTCTCCTCCCTCTGAAACAGAAGGAAGCAAACGACCAGGCGGACGGTGTCCCGACCAATAACTGTCCCGCCAGGACCATTCCCGTCATCAGCACAGAATTCCAGAACAGCCGGAAAAATTCCGGAGAAGACAGCAGCCTTCTGAAATGATCCAGCACAGGATACAGCGGCAGAAACTGCCAGTCTGCGTATCCCTCGCTGTGCTGCAGAACCGGGGCCAGCGCTCTGCGAAGCTCTGCCGTCCCGGTAACAGAACCGCCCGGGATCAGCAACAGCGGAAAACAGATTATCATCCCAAGCAGCAGACAGATCACCGTAGCCGCGATGGAAATGCCTCGTTTTTTCATTCTCTCTCCAGCCTCCTTTGCAGAAGAAAACAAAATACCAGCAGCAAAAGTGCCAGCAGCACGGTCAGCGCCGCCATACGGTCAAACTCCATCTTCAGATACCAGTTCTGCAGCAGATGCTGCAGAAGGTAAATATTCTCCTGCGGATAATTTCCCGCTGCCATCCAGATTTCTCTGTAGCTTTTGAATGACTGCAGGATCGACAGCATCAGGATCGTAAAAAAGCTTCCTGAAAGCTGCGGCAGCGTGATACAGACCAGTCTTGCCCATTTTCCTGCACCGTCCACGGCCGCCGCCTCTTCCAGCTCTCTGGGCACAGATGCCAGACCGGTCAGCCACAGCACCGCCATATATCCGGTATTTTTCCACCAGAAGGCAAGCAGCACGATAACAACTGCCCATACAGTATTCATATAATCGATCTGCAGCTTCCAGAGTCCGTTCCACAATCCGCTCCGGTCCGTCAGAAGCTGCAGCAGCAGGACCATCACCGCCGCCGGAACTGCCATCGGCACGAGCAGGGCCGAAAGCAGCTTCCTGCTCCCAACTGCTTTTCTAAGAAGCAGCGCTGCTGCAAGCGACAGCAGCAGCAGGACCGGAACACCCGCTCCGACAAAAACCGCCGTATTCTTTACCGCACGCCAGAATGCCTGGTTCGCAAATACCTGCCGGTAATTCTCAACTCCGACAAATCTGCCGCTTGCCGACTGCAGGAAAGATCTTCTGACCACCTCCGCAAAGGGCAGCAGGTAAAACAGGCTTACCCCGGCAAGCCCCGGCAGAAGGAAGCCTGCCGCATACCATATTCTGTTTTTTCTACGTTTCATTTTTTTACGTTTCAAACCAATCCTTCCGGCATTCCTGTTCATCTTCCCCGTCACCTGCCTTCTTTCACTTCAGGTCATGCCTGCTGTATCTGCACACATCTGCTTTACTCTTCCATCTCAATCATCATTTTTCTGGAAACCTCCTGCGTACCTTCCTCCGGACTCAGCTCACCGCTGCACACATGTACTCCCACTTCAGTGACTGCCGTCTCCAGAGTACTTTCCGGCTGGTAAAAGGTGGCTGCCGACTCCATCATATCCCGGAAGCACTGTTTCTCTTCCTCATCCGGCCAGAGTGTTTCTCTCTGATAAAGTTCTTTCATACCGGGCCAGTATTCATCGTAGCTGTCATCATTGATATCCAGGGTTCTTTCCACAGTAGCTCTGCTGATCGGTATCCCATACTCCAGCCACCATTTTCCCATCATCTCTTCTGACAAAAGCATTTCATAAAATTCCTGCGCCAGCTCCGGTTCTTCTGCATTCTGACAGATTCCGACGATTGTCTGCCCCTGAAATACATTCTGTGCCTGCCCTTTGCAGCTTCCCCAGCCGAATTCCGCATCCTTAGGCTCTCCGACATAACAGATCTCTTCCTCTAAATGAAAGGCCAGACAATGTATACTGATCAGATTATCATATTGTTCATTCATCTTTCCAAAAACCGCCCACGCCTGTTCATCTCCCATTGTCGCAAATGAACATGCAAATGCAGGTTCCATTCCCTTACAGGTTTTATAGTAATCTTCTCCCAGAGTCTGTTCTATTACTTCCTGATCCTCTTCTCTCAGTCCCTGCTCCTGCAGCTCCCAGAGACGTTTTACTCCTGCAAAGAATTCCGTGATTTTTTCTGTATTCAGACTTCCGTCCTCCTGTTTCCATACGGGCAGCGAAGAGCAGACCAGAAGGCTGACCAATTCTTCCGCATTCCGGGTCAGAAACAGTGCGCCCACCGGATGCTCCGCACGTGCCTGCTCCATACCTGCCACAAGTCCCTCCAGAGAGTTTTCACCGTCCATGTATTTCTGATCTGAGATCCAGAATGGCAACCAGACTGACAGAGGAACTGCATAAATACTGCCGTCTTTCCATTGCATACTGTTTATGATATTTTCATAGAGAACACCGTCTTCCAGATAAGGTCTGATCATTTCATCCAGATTTTTCAGCACGCCTTTTTCGATATACCGGTCTATATCAAACCCATCCAGCACCAGAAGATCCGGTCCCTCTCCTGCGAGCAATTCCGTATTCAGCTTTTTCAGGGCATCTTCTTTCGTGACTGCATAATCCCCGTCCATCCCTGTCTCATAGTCCACCAGCACATCCGGATGTTTTTTCTGGAATAGCTGCGCTGCATACCGGATTCTTCCATCCGCCTCCAGACTGTATATCCTGAGGGTTTTATCCGGCCGGGAAGGGAGCGTTTCATCATAGTACAGCTCATACAGATGATTTCCCTCAAAGAAAACCCGGAACCTCCCGTCATCCAGAGCCTGCATCGAATCTAATCTGTAGCTGCTGTTCGAAAATGACAGCAATGCGCCATCTGCAATCTGCTCGATCACCGTCCCATCCCAGACATACTGATAAAGCCCGGTCCGGCAGCCAAGATATAAAATATGATAATCCTCACCGCCCGTACTCAATACAATTGACTTCCCGCTGCCGCCTTTGCCGATCTGATGGGACTGCACGAATTCATTCAGAAGCTCATTCTCCTCCTGCAATTCATCCTCTGCCATATCATAGAGCAGCGCCTTTTCAGAAGTCAGTGCAATTAAGATATCGTCCACAAACCCAAATTCTTTTACACTCTGGCCAGACTCAAAAAGGAACTGCAGTCTTCCGGTTTCCACATCCATCCGGAATACACGGCCGTTCTCATCGCTCATATAAAGCCTGTGATCCGGTGCAAAAGCCATCGGAGCCATGATATCTGTCACGGTATAGCCTTCTCCGGAGGTCTCCATCACCCGCTTATCTCCTTTGGTATTCAGATACAGCCACGCTGACGGAATGATATCCGAATCAAGCTCCGCAAGCTGTTTCTGGCTCAGAATCGGGCTGTATTCCAGCACCACATTTCCCTCCTGTGACACAGCGCAGCCATATTCCACATGGATTCTTGTATTGTTTCTCCAGAGATCATTGATTTTCTTCTCTGTCCCGTCCGCATAAAACAGCTTCACCGGGCTGCCGCTGGCATACAGGGCATACCCGCCGTCCTCCAGAGGAAACATACTTTCATAGGTGACCTTGTCATTGATCCTGATCTCCTGTTCCGCATAGCGCCCCATGTCTTGTTCCTGTTTCTCTTTCTTCCCCCATCCGCCGCACAGCAGTATGGACATACCGGCCAGTATCACAAAAGCCAGCCTGCATACCCAATG
>JAUNGL010000218.1 GCA_030524665.1 Lachnospiraceae bacterium
GGAACCGCCGCTACCATGGAGATTCAGGAAAATCTGGCACTTGCAAAACGCCGCGGAAAGCCCCGTCTCCTTCGTTCCGGTATTACTCGTCAGGAGCGTGAAGAATACAAAGAGCTTCTGAAGGTACTGGGACTTGGCCTGGAATCCCGTCTGACTTCCAAGGTCGGACTGCTCTCCGGCGGACAGCGGCAGGCACTGACCCTTCTGATGGCAACACTCCAGAAACCAAAGCTTCTGCTGCTCGACGAACACACGGCTGCTCTCGACCCGAAAACGGCTGCTAAGGTTCTTGAAATCACCGACATGATCGTGAACCGCGATCATCTGACGACACTGATGATCACCCACAATATGAAAGATGCCATCGCGCACGGCAACCGCCTGATCATGATGATGGAAGGCCGGATCATCCTCGATATTGAGGGGGAAGACAAGAAAAAGCTGACTGTGCGTGATCTTTTGGATCAGTTTGAGAAGGCAAGCGGAGAGCAGTTTTCAAATGATTCTGCCCTGCTTGGATAATAGCTGGCTCTTAATTTTAATCAATTCGTAATAATCCCATAAAATAACAGCAGGAGATTCGGATATGCACGTCGAATTTCCTGCCGCTATTTAATCCCATTGATTTATGAAATGAATTTGTACGCCAGAGTGCCGTATACATAAGGAGAAAATACAATGAAATTAAGACCCTACAGACAGGAAACAGATTTTAAATTTATAAAAGAGTGGATCTCAGACGAGCGAACACATGCACTCTGGTGTGCCAATTTAATTCCATATCCTCTTACTTCAGAACATATGGAAGCAATCCTCCGAAAAGACGAAATGGAATATGGCGGTCATCCCTTTACCGCAGCAGATGATAATGACAGACCTGTCGGATTTTTTACCCTCTCTGTCAATCAAAATGAACAGGATGCATTTTTAAAGTTCGTAATCATTGATCAAAGCCTGCGTGGAAAAGGCTACGGAACCAAAATGCTGAAACTGATCTTAGACTATGCATTCCAAAATGTAGATGTCACATCCGTCCGGCTTAACGTATTTGACGTGAATACGGCTGCGAGAAAGTGCTATTCCAAAGCGGGCTTCACAGAACAGCGCCTGCAGCCCGATACCTTCCGCTTTCAGGAAGAACTCTGGGGCAGATGCAGCATGACAGCACAAAAAACAGAGGGGAACGGGTATTAACGACGCCCAATCCCCTCACCGAAAGTCCCTCAGACAGCTATGTCCATTTCTCTTAACGGCGCCACGCCCGGAAACGGACCGTCCGCGAGATTCCCAAATCAATTCTGTTCACTTCACTCTGCCATTTCGATCACCATCACAAGCTCCCGAATCAACTTTATTCCCTTCTCTCCATGAACAATCAGCCAGAGAATCCCCTGTCTGCTCACACATCGAAGCCCTGAAGCTATTCTGCGGTTCTCCCCATGCCCCTATCGTATGCCCATTCCATGAAAAATATGTAGAACACGTCGTATGAATCGGCGCAATCACTCTCATTCTCTCCTCGATACTTGTATCACTGTCCATCAATGCCTCTTCCACCATAACATTTCTGATCCTGCAAAGAAAAATATTGCTGGTTCCCTGATGAAATGATTGAGCTACTTCCAATTCAAATGAAACAGGGCTTGCCTTCAGCAATGGAACCTGCAGGACTGCCCCCGGTTCCGTTTCCAGTGCAATTCCGGATTTTTCTCCGCTGTAGCCCTCCGTGTTTCCCAGAAAATCTGCCAGCGGCAGAAGCTCTTCTGTGACAAGATTGGCAGAAAACACCCCGTTTTTCCGAATCATATCCCTGGTTAGCTTCTTTCCTTCGATACATGCCATAACTCCAAGTTCCGTATCCCAATAATAGCTCATCCAGCAGAAGAGTCCGAAGTTCGGTGTGCCGTCTTCCCGGTATGTACCGTATAAATACAGGGTCTGCGGACAAAAATCATTTGATATCGGTGCCGCTATTTTGCTCATCGTAAATCACTCCTTTTAAATTATTCAATACTCTTTCCAGTTTCTGTTCAAAATCGATAATCTCATCTTCCTGAAAGCCCCGGTAGTAAATCTGATTCATTTCTTCCGATACATCAAAGTATTTCTCTTTCAGCCCGGCTGCTCTTTCAGTCAGATAAATTAATGTTTTTCTCCGGTCCTTCGGATGCGCCACTCTCTGTATCAGCCCATTTTTCTCCATCCGGTCCAGCATACTCGTCAAGGTGGTGTTCGCCAATCCGGTCAATCTCGATATCTCCGCAATCGCAATCCCATTATGTTCCCACAGGACATACAAAATCTTTCCCTGTGCACCGTTGAACTCCCGGATCCCGGAATCATCCAATATTTTTTCGAAAATCCTCCCTCCTATCTGTTTAATTTGTGTAATCAGAAATCCTCCCTGTGTTTTCATTTTTCCTCCTATATAAGATATTACTATATAGTAATTTATTTGTCAACATAAAACTGCGATACTATTTTTAAGGATCAATTCAACAGAAGACAAAAGCTGCATAAGCAACAAACAACCTTCGAGAAGCTGTCCGGCTACGGGACCTGAAGCGTGTTACTGCTCATGAACAGCAGGGGCGCGAACAGTAACGTTGTCCGCTGCGAAGTGGCTTTAAATGGCAACAATAGTGCCAAATCCCGGTGAGACTCGTTTAGCACCGACTACTTACCAACAAAAAAAGAAGCTCTGCTGCCAGAACTTCACTCCTCATCTCCGAGATATGATCCGCTATCACATCCCGCTGTCTCTGCAATTGTCCTCTAACGAAGCATCGCCAAGCTGGGCTAGCCGGATTCGAACCGGCGAATGCAGGAGTCAAAGTCCTGTGCCTTACCGCTTGGCGATAGCCCATTAAAAAGGGTGGATAAAGGGACTCGAACCCTTGGCCTCCAGAGCCACAATCTGGCGCGCTAGCCAACTGCGCCATACCCACCATA
>JAUNGL010000044.1 GCA_030524665.1 Lachnospiraceae bacterium
CCCCTGCCGCTGCCCTCCGATGTCTTTTGAAAACCTACAGAGCAGCCCAAACGCGGATTCCCGGCGTCCGTTCGTAGTTAACAAAACACGAAGTTTACAAATTTATCATCCGCTTCTGTTTCTCCCTGATTCTGGACACGGCCCTTGCAAGTGCCGCCTGGGAGATCCGGTATTCCTGGATGCTCCGTTTCTGGCGCAGTTCCTCCTGCGCACGCTCCAGTGCTGCCTGAGCGCGTACTTCATCAATTTCGTCCGGACGCTCTACGGCATCCAACAGTATTGTCACCCGGTTGTTTGCTGCTTCTGCAAAACCGGTTCCCGCAACTGCATACTGCCAGCTGCCGTCCTCCTTCTGGAAGCGGATTTCACCCGGCTGCACTGCTACTACCATATTCTCATGATTCGCCATAAAAGCACATTCACCATCCAGCTCAGGTACGATCACAATCTGTGCTCTGCCGTCATAAAACACCCGATTGCTTGATACAATCCGTAAATGAAATGCTGCCATTCCTCCGCCTCCCCGTCAGCCCTTACCGAGCCTTCCTGCTTTTTCTACTACTTCATCTATCGTTCCTACATTAAAGAATGCAACCTCAGGGTACTCATCCATCTCACCATTGATAATGGCCTTGAATCCCCGGATCGTCTCAGCCACCGGAACGTATTTGCCCGGAACACCGGTAAAGTTTTCTGCTACATGGAACGGTTGGGAAAGGAAACGCTGGATTTTCCGCGCCCGGTAAACGGTCACTTTATCCTCCGCAGACAGCTCCTCCATACCGAGAATTGCGATAATGTCCTGCAGCTCCTTATACTTCTGGAGCATCTCCTGTACCTTCCGCGCCGTTTCATAGTGTTCTTTCCCGACTACATCCTCTTCCAGTATCCGCGAGCTGGATTCCAGAGGGTCTACTGCCGGATAAATTCCCTGCTCTACAATCTTCCGGGACAGTACGGTCGTTGCGTCTAGATGTGCGAAGGTGGTCGCCGGAGCGGGGTCTGTCAGGTCATCGGCAGGAACATAAACAGCCTGCACAGACGTGACGGAACCATTTTTCGTAGAAGCAATCCTCTCCTGCAGTTCTCCCAATTCTGTCGCAAGCGTCGGCTGGTAACCTACGGCTGACGGCATACGGCCCAGCAGCGCAGACACCTCAGAGCCTGCCTGAACGAAACGGAAAATATTATCGATAAACAGCAGGACATTCTGGTTCTTCATATCACGGAAGTACTCTGCCATTGTAAGTCCTGTCTCTGCGACGCGCATACGTGCTCCGGGCGGCTCGTTCATCTGTCCGAATACCAGTGCTGTCTTTTCCAGTACTCCTGATTCTTTCATCTCAGACCAGAGATCATTTCCCTCTCTGGAACGCTCTCCCACTCCCGTAAAAATTGAGTAACCGCCGTGCTCTGTCGCAATATTCCGGATCAGCTCCTGAATCAGAACGGTCTTTCCGACACCAGCGCCGCCGAACAGGCCGATTTTTCCGCCCTTGGCATACGGTGCGAGCAGATCGATCACCTTAATTCCCGTCTCCAGCATCTCTACAACCGGACTTTGTTCATCGAATGCAGGAGGTTCCCTGTGGATACACCAGTGTTCCTCCCCTTCCAGTGTCTCGCCGCCGTCAATGGTATCACCAAGTACATTAAACAGCCGTCCCAATGTCTTTTCGCCAACCGGAACACGGATCCCTGAACCTTCACTGCGGACTTCCATATCCTTATGCAAACCCTCACTGGAAGCCAGCATAATACAGCGCACCGTATTCTGTCCGATATGCTGTGCGACCTCCATCACACACCTCTTTCCTTCATTTACGACTTCCAGCGCATCCTTGATATAAGGCAGTTCCCCGCTTTCAAACTCCACATCTATGACCGGTCCAAGAACCTGAACGATCTTGCCAACTGCCATGGCCAAAGCCCCCTTTCCCAAATCATCCGCCGGCTTCGGAATTACTTCATTTCCAATTCCGGCACACGGATTCCCCGATTTCTATCTATTCAACGTTGTAAGAAAATTTTCTTTCTCATACAATCATATTACCTGATATTTCGCCGCTTTCTGTTTCCTCTTCTGCGCCTTCGCTCCGCTGATTACCTCGGTAATCTCCTGCGTGATCACTCCCTGACGCACACGGTTATACTCCACCGAAAGCTGGCGGAGCATCTCTCCGGCACTGTCATTTGCCGCTTCCATCGCAATCATTCGGGCATTGTGTTCGCTACAGTACGCCTCTACAAGCCCGCCGTAAATATAACCTGCCAGATAATTCGGTACTACACTCTCTATGACTGCTTCAGGTGACGGACGGAACCGGAATTGCTCCCTCCGCACATCCATCGGAAGCTTCGGCACATGAAAATCCCCCCGCGGCAACGGCAGCAGACGTACCAGATTGGTTTCTGTCTGCATTCCGTTTTTCATGGAAGTATAAATCATATCCACCGAACCCAGTTCTCCGCTGTCATACAGCTCGAGAAGCTTTGCTGCAATTATCCGTGCACGCGACATAGTCGGATTCTGTGCCGTATACAGGAAATGCTCCTCTACCGGGATTTTCTTTCCTGCAAAATACTGCCTTCCCACTTCACCGACTACAAACAGCTTTCCGTTTCCCGATACAGCAAGCTGTTCTTCTGCCAGCTTCAGGACATTATGGTTATATGCACCTGCCAGCCCTTTGTCTGCCGTTACCACGAGATAGCCATGATAAGCCGTCTTTTTCCCGGACTGCTCCGGACTGGTCTTACCTTTTACTGAATTCCCTGCACTGCCATTTGTTCCTGCACCTATCACCTGTTCTTTTGCTGTGTCAGAAACAGCCTCGCCGCCTTCGCCCGAACTCAGGCGAATCTGCGGTTTCCGTTCAAAATACCGGTGCTCCATCTCAGGAATGTGACGCATGATTCTTGCAATCATTGACTGGAGCGTGTAAAAATACGGTTCTGTCTCTTCCAGCTCCTTCTTGGCCTTCCGAAGCTTGGTAGAGGAAATCATGTACATGGCATTCGTAATCTTCATGGTATCCTGAATACTTTTCATCCTGCTCTGGATTTCTCTGGTACCTGCCATCTTATCACTCCCCGGCTGATTTATTCCAGACAGTATCACGGTAAGCAACCGCTGCCTGTACAATCTGTTCCTTCAAATCTTCCTCAAGCTTCCCTGTCGTTTCAAGCTCCCGGATGAGCTGCGGCTGATGCTCCGCAAAGTAATCCAGCATTCCTCTCCGGAAACGGCTGATCTCCCCAACCGGAATATCCAGCATAACACGTGCAGTTGCCGCACATAACGTAATTACCTGCTCTGCCATGCTGTAGGGCTGACACAACGGCTGTTTCAGAAGCTCCATCAAACCCTTTCCATACCGGAGCTGTTCCTGTGTTCCTGTATCCAGATCAGAGCTGAACTGGGTGAAAACTTCCATCTCCCTGTACTGCGCCAGATCGATGCGGATACTCCCGGCAGCTTTTTTCATTGCCTTCGTCTGTGCTGCTCCGCCGACACGCGATACGGACAGCCCGACATTGACCGCTGGACGCATTCCGGAGAAAAACAGATCACTTTCCAGAAAAATCTGTCCGTCCGTAATCGATATGACATTCGTAGGGATATAGGCCGAAACATCTCCTGCCTGCGTTTCAATAATCGGAAGTGCAGTGATCGAACCGCCTCCGAGTGCATCACTCAATCTGGCTGAACGCTCCAGCAGCCTGGAATGCAGATAGAAAACATCTCCCGGATACGCTTCACGTCCCGGTGAACGCTCCAGCAGAAGAGACAGGGCACGGTATGCTACTGCATGCTTGGAAAGGTCATCATAAACAATCAGTGCATCTTTCCCCTGGTGCATGAAGTACTCTGCCAGTGCCGTCCCGGAATACGGGGCAATATACTGCAACGGCGCAGGATCAGAAGCCGTAGCTGCCACGATTACCGTATACTCCAGTGCCTCATGCTTTTTCAATGTATTCACAATCTTTGCAATAGTCGATGCCTTCTGTCCGATTGCCACATAAATACAGATTACATTTTTTCCTTTCTGATTCAGGATCGTATCAACCGCAATCGAAGTCTTTCCCGTCTGACGGTCCCCTATGATCAATTCACGCTGCCCCCGGCCAATTGGAAACATCGAATCAATCGAAAGGATTCCAGTCTCCAGCGGAATCCCAACCGATTTCCGGTCTACAATTCCGGGAGCCTCCGACTCAATCGGCCTGTACTCTTCTGCCTTGATCTCGCCTGCCCCGTCTATCGGTGCACCGAGCGCATCAATCACACGGCCAAGGTATGCGTCACCGACCGGAATCCCTGCTTTCTTTCCGGTACGCATCACACGCGTTCCTTCACGGATACCGGTATCCCGTCCGAACAGAATACATCCGATTTCATTTCGCCGCACATCCTGTACCATGCCTTTGATCCCGTTGTCAAACACAACGATCTCTCCGTACATGGCATGGTCGATTCCGTCGATATTGGCAATACCGTCTCCGACCCAGCTCACGGTTCCTACCTCCCGTTCCTTTGCCTCCAGATCGAAATCCTCGATCTCACTCTTCAGAATAGAGATAATTCCCTCGAGACTCTGGGACATCTGACCCGCGTTCTTCCTTCTGGCAAGCTTCTCTTCCATCTGACGGATTCTTCCGTTTGTCGACCAGTCATATTCCTGTGTTCCGATGGTCAGGATAAATCCTCCTCCGAGCGACGAATCCTTCTCGCAAATCAACTCCGTATCATCGGATCCGCTCTTGCTGCGCACAAAATCCCGGAAACTCTCAAGCTGTGCCTCCGTCGGTTCTGTCACACAGCGTAACTTCGCAGTTACCGTTTTTCCTTTATGATCACAGAGTTCCCGGTATGCACCGCAGATCTCTTCCAGAAGCGTGATCTCTCCGTTATCGCACAACAGCTTCAGGATATCCCTGATTTCTCCCGGAAAGATCCGGTCAATCGCCCTGTGTTTGCCCGCCAGATCTGCAGCCGGAGCGGAAAACTGCTCCGCAAGAAGCGGCACGGAGCGGAAAATATCGAGCGTCTGGTCCAATACACTCTTCGAAACCTTCAACTCCTTCAGCATTACAGCATATTTTTCGACTGCCTGCACCATATCCATTTCTCCTTATTCTCTTCTCGAAACCCCTGTTTTCGAAATAAATTCATTAAACAGCACACGGTCGTTTTCCTCTCCGTCTCTGTCACCTGCCATGCGCGCTGCGGCTTTCACAACCATATCCCTGACCTCCGATTCTGCCTGCTGCATCATCTTAGTCTTCTCATGTTCTGCATCCGCACATGCCTTTTCTATGATTCCGTCGGCTTTCGTCTTTGCTTCCTCTACAATACGGCTGTATTCCTCCGAAGCTTCACTTCTGGCCGAAGCAACTATTTTCTCTTTTTCCTGTTCCGCTGCCTGCATGGAAGCCTCATACTGCTTTCTGCTTTCCATCGCACGCTCCTTCTCCGCCTGCGCTTCTGCCATCTGGCGTCCGGCCTCGGCCTGCCGCTGTGACAGAATTGCATTGATAGGTTTGAACAGAAAATGCTTCATTAATAAATATAAAATGACCAGATTAATGATGTTAAATAACAGATTCCAGTCTAACCTTAACACCTGTCCTACCTGCCTTTCCTTCCATTATCATACCAGCAGAGACATCCCCTGCGGCACTTGCGAAATCACACCAGTCAGCCCAGAAACAGAATGATCAGCAATGCAATAACGAAACCATAAATAGCAGTAGCCTCTGCCAGCGCACATCCCAAAAGCAGCAGCTTACTGATTTTTCCTTCTGCCTCCGGCTGGCGTGCTACAGCGTCCGCTGCCTTCGCAGTCGCGATCCCGATCCCGATTCCTGCTCCAATTCCTGTAAGTACTGCGATTCCTGCTCCGATTGCAATAATTGTATTCATATTTTTGACTCCTTCCATTCTTAAAGTAAAATTTAAAATCCCGTTAACTGTCAGCCAAATGATATCCTATTCGACTGCTTCCTTCACAAACAGCGACGTAAGGAACACAAACACATACGCCTGTATCAATCCGTCAAAAATGTCAAAGTAAAAAGAAAACGGCAGCGGCAATGCCACCGGAACGATCTGCTTAATCAGCTCCATAATCACGAATGCCCCCAGCACATTTCCGAAAAGACGCATACACAGTGACAACGGACGGATAAAAATTTCAAGTACATTGATTGGAGCAATAATCGCAATCGGCTCCGCAAAACTCCTGAACCAGCGCTTTACTCCCTTCTTTCGGATACCTGATGCCTCGATCAGTACGATGCTCATCAGAGATAATGCGGCTGTTACATTCAGATCCTTCGTCGGCGGCTTCATCCCAAACAGGCCAATGATGTTGGATACACCGATATACAGCAGAACTGTCACCAGATACGGAACGTATTCTTTTGCTTCCTCTCCGGTCATCCCTTCCACCATACCATTCAGTTTCACGACAATCATCTCTGCCGCCGCCTGTCTCCTGCTGATGTGATCCACCTTCAGATTTCTGGTCAGAATCAGTGCAGCCAGCAATAGAACAGCCATGACTACCCAGGTAATCACTGTAGACTCCGACACACCGATCCCGCCCAGAACAGGGATTGTAAACACATCCTCACATGTCAGCTCTTCCAGAAGATTTTCTGCCAGATCACCCATACAATCACTCCTCTCTTATTTTTTCGGAAAATGGGCCGTACGCACCCCGCTTCCAGAACACGGCTGAATTGCTACAATATATGCCGCAGCGGGATTTTGTTTTACGATTCGGCAATGTTTTTGCTTGCCCACTTTTCGTTTCCGTATTATACTCATGTACAGGATTCTTGTAAAATGCATTTTAAAAATCCTTATCATATCAAATTTGTATATCAATCGACATCCAAAGGAGTACATCATGGCTATCACTTACGACTACTACCGGATTTTTTATTACGTTGCCAAATACAAAAATTTCACCCAGGCTGCCCATGTCCTGCTCAGCAGCCAGCCGAATGTGACACGTTCCATGAATAATCTTGAGAGTGAGCTTGGCTGCCGTCTGTTTGTCCGCTCGAACCGCGGTGTTACACTGACGCCTGAGGGAGAACGGCTGTACACACGTGTTGCAAGTGCACATGCACAGCTTCAGGCTGCCGAGGAAGAACTCTCCAGGGAGCGTACCATGCATACCGGAACTGTCTCAATCGGAGCCAGTGAGACGGCTCTGCATATTTTTCTTCTGCCGATCTTACGTGATTTCCACCGGAAATATCCGGATATCCGGATCCACATTCATAATTATTCCACACCACAGGCAATTGCATCCCTCCGGACAGGCCTTGTAGACTTTTCAGTCGTTGCCACACCAACCGGGGCCTCCAGACCGCTCAAAGAGATTCCGCTGAAAACGTTCCGGGAAATTCTGGTCGGCGGCCCACAATTTGCGGATCTCTCGGCCACTCCGCTCCGATTTGCAGACCTGCCCTCCTATCCCCTTATATTCCTGAACCGACAAACGAAAACCTTCGAACTGTTCAACCAGTTATTTCTGAAAAGGGGGCTGTCACTGAAACCTGATGTCGAAGCAGCAACTATCGACCAGATACTTCCTCTCATAAAAAATGATTTGGGAATCGGCTTTCTGCCGGAAGAATTCGCACGTCCGTCTCTGGACGCAGGCGAAATTTTTCATATTTCTCTTGACTTCGAGATCCCGGAACGTACCATCTGTCTGGTGAAGGATATAAACAGGCCAATCGGAATCGCGGCCCGTGAACTGGAGAAAATGGTGAGGGAAGCCGCATCTGAGAAGGACGCATAATGCTGTGCGCCTGCCGGAGCGCAATTAAATAATCCCGCGGATGTGATCAAAATACACCGATAAAGAATACCGTATCTGATCACATCCGGGGGATTTACCCGAAATGATTCAATTTAAACAGCCAATAAGCTTATTGATTTTATTTAATTGTATAACTGATATCCGCCCGGAGCATATGCGTACTCATAATCCCTGAGCAGCTTTATATTGGCCAGCTCGTACACATTGAATACCTGATCGCTGAACTCCTCCGGCTCTACCCAGCCACAGTACCAGGAACAGGAATTGAAATAATCGCGCAGCTCCTTGGAATCAAACAGCCGCCCATGACGCGCATAAATCTCATTTTTGGCGTAGCAGAGCCATTTCGCGGATAATCCGGATACCTCTGATTCAGACAGATACCGAAGATCACTGTCCTTGAAAATATACTCGCTGCTGGCGTTGTAAGAGCTTCCGCCATTTTTCTCCACGCTTCTGACACCGCTGAAACTGTAATTGCCCTGATCAAGCGGGTAATCGCCGTAGACCCTCTTCTCATACTGGTCCAGCAGGCTGACGTTGGCTTTCTCGTATTCATTGAATACGCTGGTCGAGAAATCGTTCGGTGTCACGTAACCAAAATACCACGATTTTGTAGCAAAATAATTGGTCAGCTCGGCCGACTGGAACATCCTGCCGTGGCGTGCGTAGATTTCATTTCTCGCATAACACAGCTCCTGCCAGCTCAGTCCTGAAATATCATACTCGCTTAGATAGCAGCTGTCGCTGTCCGGAAGAATATAACCGGAATCGCTGTAATCTGAATACGGAGTACCGTACAGATCGTAGTAGACCTTGTCAAAATTGTACCCCGGCTGATCCAGAACGTAACCGCCGGAACGCAGCTCATTCTCACGGCGCTGCAACAGCTTCGCATTCTCCAGCTCATACGTATTCATGATATCCTCGGAGAATTCCTCCGGCAGCAGCCGTCCAATATACCATCCCTGTCTGCTGAAGTAGTCATTCAGCTCCTGTGAGCGGAAGATCCATCCGCGTCTCGCATAGATCTCATTCTTAGCGTAGCAGACCGTCTGCAATGACATATAGGAAATCTCACTTGCGCTGTAATATCTGACATCGGCATCCGGCACAATGTAGTCATACGACACCCCGTCATAAGCCATCACGGTCTGTCCGCCCTCCGGACTGCACAATACGGTAATTCCAAGCAGTACCGCACCCATCATTCTGCCTAAAAATCCTCTTCTCCATCTCATCATTGTATTCCCCCTCCTTCTTCCATCCACTGTACGATCTTTTACCACTATTATACAGGATCCCCGGTATTCTGCAAGAAAGAGAATCATAAAACACAATACTTTTTTTCTTAAGATTTTTCAGTGCAGGAATTCCTTCATCCTCTGGTTCAGCTTCCGGTAGACCGGTATCATATCCCGGTCCCAGGGTGCGACCAGCCCTTCTACCTCGTCCGGACGCACCCACATCGCACCTTTCGTCTCGTCTTCTTTATGATGCAGCAATTCTGATTCATCCGCTGTACAGAGATAAGTCAGATTCAAATGGACGTGTGCACTCACAAATTTCCCTTTTCTGACATGCGGTACCACCGGAAGGATATCGAGTGCCAGAAGCCCGGAAGAATTCAGCCGTACTGAGGAAAGCCCCGTTTCTTCTCTTCCCTCCCGCACAGCTACCCCTCCGAAATCAGCATCCCCGTCACAGTGTCCGCCGCACCATCCCCAGGAATCGAAAATTCTGTGATAAATCAGCAATACCTTTGATGCATCCCTGTTCACAATCCACGGAGACGCTGTAAAATGCGCAAATACATTTTCGCGCTCCAAAATATCTTCAAACTGCATGACGTAGCGCATCATAACGCTGCGGTCCTGCTGTTCCTGCATATTATATGGAACATACTGTTCCAGCATATGATATAATTGTTCCACCATTACTCCCGAATATAATCAACCTGAATCGGATCTACCCCTGTCAGTTCACGGCTGCTCTCATCCGGCTGGCTGCAGCCTGCATAAAATGCAAAATGAGTTCCTTCTTTTCTGCTTCCATCTTCCTCCACTACCGTAAATGCCCGTACACCAATCGGAAGCACCACCTTCTGCTTCTCTCCGGCATTCAGATGGATTCTCGCAAAAGCACACAGCTCCGGATGTTTCACCGACTGTACCGAATCCAGATTCCTGATATAGACCTGTACGACCTCATCCGTGCCTGTCTTTCCCTGATTTTCTGCTTCTGCCTCTATCGCGATACCGTGTTCAGTCTGAATCACTCTGGCTGCTGTCACACGTACGTCCCCATAAGTAAGCCCGTAGCCAAACGGATACTGTGCCTTTCCGGTCATGTAGCGATACGTTCTTCCCGCCATCGTATAATCCGTAAATTCCGGAAGCTCTTCCATTGATTCATAGAATGTGATTGGAAGCTTGCCGGACGGGGAAACCTCTCCGAAAAGCACCCGTGCCGCTGCTTTTCCGCCTTCTGAACCCGGATACCAGAGCTGCAGGATTGCATCAAAATGCTCTTTTGCAAAGCTCAGATCCATATCACTTCCTGCCATCAGGCAGAGCACTACCGGTTTGCCGGTCTCAGCCAGCGCTTCCATCAGATCGCGCTGCACCTTCGGAAGCTGCAGGTCTACTTTATCACCGGAAGCATAGCTGTTTCCCGTATCTCCTTCTTCACCCTCCAGTGTTTCATCAAGTCCCACGCAGAGCAGCACCACATCACTGTTCTCAGCTACGATTTTGGCTTCGGAAAGGCGATCCCCCGCAAAAGCCAGACTCTCAGTCTTTTCCCGGAACAAGTCACATCCCACGGAAGTGAGCACACGTACATCATCTCCAAGGTAATCCTGTAGTCCTTCCTGCACAGTAACATATCTCGATGCCGTTCCGTGGTAATTTCCAATCAAAGCTGAACGGCTGTCCGCATTTGGCCCGATGATACCGATCGTTTTTAATTCTTCCTTCTTCAAAGGCAGAATACCATTATTTTTCAGGAGTACAAAGCTCTCCTCTGCTGCTTTTTCCGAAAGTGCCAGATGTTCTTTTGACTCTACTTCCATATACGGAATCTTATCATACTCACTGCCGTCAAACAGTCCCAGCAGGTATCTCGTCGTGAACAGCCGGACTGCCGCCTGCGTAATCGTCTCTTCCGTTACAAGTCCGCTCTGATATGCATTCAGGATATGCAGATATGTATTCCCGCAGTTCAGGTCACAGCCATTGTTGATTGCCAGAGCAGCCGATTCCTTCGCAGAATCTGTCACCATATGATGTACATGGAAATCCTTGATGGCCCAGCAGTCCGAAACAAAATGTCCCTCAAATCCCCAGTCTCCACGCAGAATCTTCTGAAGCGCAGGGCTGCCGCAGCATGGCTCGCCATTCGTCCTGTTATATGCTCCCATCACAGACTCTACCTCTGCTTCCTGAACCAGTGCCTGAAATGCCGGAAGATACGTCTCCTCCATATCCTTCGCAGAAGCTTCCGCATTAAATTCGTGACGGATCGCTTCCGGTCCGGAATGAACCGCATAGTGCTTCGCACAAGCCGCAGCCTTCAATGTCTCTCCGTCTCCCTGAATACCTTTCACAAAAGCAACACCGAGACGGCTCGTCAAATACGGATCCTCTCCATACGTCTCATGGCCTCTTCCCCAGCGCGGGTCTCTGAAAATATTGACATTCGGTGCCCAAAATGTCAGTCCCTTGTAAATATCACGATCTTCCTTTCCGGAGTATGCATTATATTTCGCACGGCCCTCTGTGGATACTACATCACCGATTTTCTGCAGAAGCTCCGTGTCAAAGGTTGCCCCCAGACCAATCGCCTGCGGAAAAACGGTGGCCTGACCTGCACGTGCCACTCCGTGGAGTGCTTCTCCCCACCAGTTATATGCCGGAATCCCCAGACGTTTGATAGCCGGTGCATCATACCGGAGCTGACTCGCCTTTTCCTCCAAAGTCATCTGTGATACCAGAGCTTCCGCTTTTTTTCTTGCTTCCTCTCTCTTCATTTTATATTTCCTCCGTCGCTATCTTTTTGAGGCGCAGCCTCCCAAAGCTTTCTCCGCTCCACCTCATTTTCATCTCATTTTACCAATGATACATAGTATAAAATAAATTTTTGTATGTCGGCAATCCTAATCACAGCAAATCATTGTTCAAATCTTGCTAAATTGCATAAAAATAGCCAAAAAAAGAGTACAAACCTGTAACAATCTACAGTTATGCACTCTTTTCACCCGTAAATCTGTTTTCCGTATCTTTACATCTGCTGAAGAATACTTTCAGAAATTTGCCTGATCTCTTCCTGTACATTGACTGGAATTCCCCTGACATCCATCTCCGCCCGGCCCAGGTAATATCCCTGTACCAGATCTATTCCGTTCCTGATCAGATACTCCATTTCTTCTCTGCTTTCTATCCCTTCAGCCAGAACAAGCGTCTCCTGGCTATGGGCAAATTTCACGATTCCATCCAAAAGCTTCTGGCGTCCCCTGTCTCTATGAATATCTCTGATCAGAGAAATATCCAGCTTGACGATTCCCGGATTCAGAGCCAGAATCACTGCTTCGCTGTTATAGCCGGTTCCAAGGTCATCAATCGCAATTTCCGTACCGGCACTCTGAAACATCCGCACTTTATCAAGAAGCATTCCTGCATCCGCCGGCTCACTTTCCGTAATCTCGACCACCAGACGATCAAAATATTTAGCGAAGCGCTTCTGGAACTCCTCCCAATCCTCCTTACTAAGTGCCGCACTTCGAATTGAATTGATAAACAGCTTCACATCTTGCGGGATCTCCTTCTTATGAAGCAACTGCTCGTACTTCTCCATCGCGCAGAAAAAAGTCAGGCATTCTATTTGTACCAGCTTGGACTGGGAAGCGGCCAGTTTCAAAATCGCTCCCGGATTTCTCAACCGTCCAATCTTTCCTCTCATCAGCATCTCATACCCATAGATGGTACCATCCTTTGCATAAACAATAGGCTGGAACGCAAAGTCAATCAACCGTTCATCAATCAGACGGTTTAAATCCCCCTGAGCGCTGATCAGGTATTCATTTTCCTGATATTTCCCGAGATCAAATTCACCGGTACTTCCCTTATCGCTGTGCTTCACACTGTACATCGCAAAATCTGCATAGCGCACAAGCTCCTTCTGCTGCACAGAGTCTCTGGGATACCACGCAATTCCTCCTGATACCTTAAGGCTAAACCATTCCCCGTTCGGAAGCCTGATCTGGGTTCTGGAAATTTTTTCCCTTAACCTCCGGATATCTTCTCTTATCTCTTCTTCAGAGTCATATCCGTAAAAGAATGTGTAAAATTCATCCCCCGAGCGTCTTGCTACCAGTTTCTTATCCTCCGGAAGCATATTCAAACATTCTGAAAAGGAACAAATATAAGTATCCCCAAAATCATGCCCATACGTATCGTTTATGTATTTCAGATTGTCAAGATCCCACATCAGCATGGCACCTACCCTGATCTCCGATGGTGGTTGTCCAAAAATCTGATCCAGATGCTCCACAAATGCGTAACGATTGTACATCTTTGTCAGCCTATCATGATCACGCTCATATTTCATCTTCTGCTTTTCCAGAATCTCCTTTGTAATGTCAAACAGTAATCCGATGCATCGCTCCCCTTCCCATTCCACTAACAACCGGATCCAGTTCTCCCCCTCCTGGGATTTGATACAGTAGACATTAGATTTATCTGCGCTCTGATAGGATTTCATCACATCCATCAGCTTCCGGAATTCCTCTACAGACACACTGCCGGCTTTCTCCCATTTTCCTGACAGATGCAGGATACGGAATATATTACCGCTACACTGCACCGTGGCTCCTCCCTCCGGATATTCAAACACTGCCACAGGTAAGTCAGAAATTTCAATAATCCTTGACAGACGCGACGCAGCATCTGAAACCTCCGTGCTCAGCTGCTCGACCTCCTGTGCAAGCATATCAATCTCATCGATGTGAATACGCTTCAGCCGTATTGGTTTGCTTGGATCACTGCTCTTCATTTCCTCCATCAGGGCCGTAATCGGCTTCACAATCATCCATGAAATAAAATACACTCCCAGAATACCCAGAATAAAGGAAGAAAATGCAGCCGTAATGATCAGCTTTCTCCACACCTCATCGGCAGTTTTGAACAGATTTTTTTTGTCTGTCATCCCGATCAGGACCCATTCTTCCTGCACAAACGGACTGTCTTCCCCATATAATTGAAAGCTCTGCACATTCCCGATAAATTCCTGTCCGCCATTCTCCCCCTGTACCAAAATCCGGAAAGTATGATCGGCTTCGGACACCACTGATATCTCATCATTTTCTGAAAAGCCGGATTTATCTCCCAAACCATCTGACAAAATGATCTGATAGCTGTTGCTGTCTTTTTCATGCTTCGCCAGAAGATAAATCCCCTTTTCATTCTCCAACAGTTCCTCATGATAAAGCTTAGACCTCACATATTGTTGTGTGACATCTACTCCAAGGACTCCGTAGACGATACCATCTTTCATTAATGGAATGGAGTACGTAACAGCATCTGCTGCCGGAGACGATAACGGAGATGTCGAACACCAATAGCCAAAATCCGTGCCGACACTGTTCTCATTTGCATATTCTCTCGCTGCCTGCAGCGGTTTAAAAAAGAATTCTCCTGCCGGATCTTCCTCATTCTCAAACCGAAAGCAGCTTGTCCAGCTGCTGTCCAAAGCCAGTCCCACACTCTTGGCAATTCTCCTCAATCCACGCTCTACAAATAAATCCGAAGAACTCTCAGAATAACTATTCGGATCCATGTCACGGACATAAAAGGAAGCATACGAACGTTCATCCGACTCTGTTCCCTGGCCGTCCAAAACCAGAAAAGCGCCGGTAACCATGTTCGTGCGCATCAGATCAATGACATCCTTTGCAGTCGTCTCCAAAATCTTTGCATTCAGTTCGGAATCTGTCCTGATATCTTCCAGACCCGCCCGCTCACGCTTCAGGGTATATGCGATCCTTTTTTGAATATTTTTTTCTATCTCTTCGATTCTGCACCAGTGGTACTGCATATCCAGTTCCAGATAAACTTTGCGGCTTTCGACACGTTCTGTAAAAGCTGTCATCGCATTTGATCTCAAATCATCCAGCATACCTCCAGACTAGATAATAAGCAGTATCAGAAATGCCTGAAGCATCAGAACAGCGGTAAATGGATACAGAATGCGCTTCCGTATCGTCTTTTTCCTGCCAGGTTCTTCCGTCTTCTTCATATGCATTTCTTCTCATTGCCTTTTCTTTCTTCTACCCACTGCCCGCCGCCGACAGCAGCAATCAAAATATTTCTTTGCATAATTTTCCCCCGCTGTTCACCACATTATGTTTCTAAAAGTGACTGTTCACTCTATGACCAGTGTCTTCTAAAATACATAACCATCATATACTGTCGGAGCATCATATGTCAATCAAAAGAAAACGACCGTCTATCACGTTTCCGGATGGCCTGTCCAAGCAGTTCGGAATCCGTCGGATACAAATAGGACTTCCCGCCTATTTTCTGATATTTTTCACTTCCTTTGCCTAATACCAGAATCAGTGTCTTTTCATTTCCGCACTCTGCCACTGCTGTCTGGATCGCCTGTTCACGGTCTTCGATACATTTGCAGGCACAGCCTACCATTTCTACGTAGCCTCTGACTTCCTCCGCGATATCCTCTGCCTCCTCCATGGAAGGATCATCCGTAGTCAGATAAACCTGATCTGAAAACAACCCTGCAAGAATCCCCAGCTCTCTTCTCCGGTTATATGCCTTGCTTCCCGGACATCCGAACACGCATACGATCCGGCGGTATTCCGGATATTCCTGATATACGGCGTCAAACAGCTTTTCAAAGCTCAGGCGGTTATGTGCAAAGTCCACGATGCCGCAGATACTTCCATCTTCACTGAAGAACGTCTCCATCCGGCCTGGCACCTGCACACATTCCAGAGCCCGCTTCATACAATGCACCGGAATACCGTATACGTATGCGGCTGTAATCGCCGCCATTGCATTTTCCACGTTAAAGGCTCCCTGCATTGCCAGACTGAACTCTTCCTGAAACCGGTCACATTCCACATGAAAATGTACTCTCCCATGCTCCGTACGTATCCGACTGCAGCGTAGATCGGCTTTTGGTGATGCACCGAATGTCACGATCTGGTCGGCTTTTCTGGCAGCCTTCAATATCCGTTCAGCCTCCGCGGAATCCATATTCACACATGCAGTTTCCGTCTGCCGGAACATCGACAACTTCGCACTGAAATAGTCCTCGAAATCCACATGCTCCTGAGGACTGATATGGTCTTCAGAAATATTCAGGAAAATTCCCACCTGAAATTTCAGTTCACGTACCCGTCTGTACTTAAGCGCCTGACTGGAAACCTCCATTGTGACATGCAAAAGCCCCTCCTGCCTTGCAGCCTGCAGATGCTCCTGCAGAATAAGGGCTTCCGGAGTTGTCATCACCGCATCCTCTCTGATCCTGCCGTCATAATTCTGTACGGAAGAAATCAGCCCGGTCTCCTTTCCTCCGCACTCTTTCTCCCATTCATCCAACATTCCTTTCAGATACCAGGCAGTTGTCGTCTTTCCTTTGGTACCGGTAATACCGGTCAATGCCGGTTTTCCCGGTTCATAACCGAAAAAAAATGCCGCCAGAACCGCCATCGTCTCACGAATATCATTCACCAAAAAACCAGGAAGGGATGTTTTCGTTTCCTCATCCATCTGCTTTTCGCTTACGTATGCGATACTTCCTGCTGCTGCCGCATCCTCCAGATATCTGCTTTGAAATGATGCTCCCTTGCAAATAAACAGCGTTCCCGGCACAACCGTTCGCGAATCATATGTAATCCATGTAATTTGTTTTTCAAGATCTTCTCTGCTTCCTTTATATTCCTTCAACAGACCTCGCGCCTGCAATAATTCTCTGATCATTCCGACTGTTTTCATTGTCTTTCTCCCACATGACCTTGTACTCTATAGTTGTACTGCCTGTTTGTCTATTTATTAGATGCTGTTTTTCCGCGAAAAGTTTCATCCATTTTCAGGAAATTTCGCTTTCTGATATTCTTCCAGCGTAATTCCACTCTCCATAATCTCCTCTGCGGCTTCCTTCCCTACATACCTGAAATGCCACGGCTCATAACTGATTCCTGTCACTCCTTCCTTTCCGGCAGGATATCTCAGAATAAATCCATATTCATGACAGTGCGCGCGCAGCCACTGGTTTTCCTTCGTAAACTCCTGTGCTCCATCCAGAATTTGGTAATCCAGTGCCACAAGATCCACCGCCAGCCCTGTCTCATGCTCACTGTGCCCGGCCGGCATTGTCTCTCTTGCTTCCCGCTCATATGCTTCCTCACGGGTAAGGCCGTATTTTTCCATGGAGGCCTGCACATCTTCCTCCAGCAGCTCCTGCTGCAGCGCCGCATCACGATAACCAGATGCCACAACAAACTCACATCCTTCCTCAGATCCGTCTGTCAGCATGTCCCGCAGCGCATCATACATCAGCTCGGAAACAGCGGTCCGCCCATTCTCCAGCCAGTGCAGCTCCACCGTATAATCCTCCGGAACAGCATAATCCTTGTTCACAAGCATCAAAATCGTATCAGCCTCATCCTTTACTGAGGTACCATTGTTCCCGGTATGCTTCTCCAACTGTATCGTTTCACCCGAGGCACTCTGAAGCGCTTGCCTGTCTCCTGCTTCCTTCACAATTCCCGCTCCCACCATCAGAACTGCTGCGATTCCAAGCACCATACACTGATTTCTGATCTGCCGCTGCCTGCGGGAACATTCATTTGCTTCTCCTGTCTCAACGCTGTTCTTTTTTCTGGTCTGCCCCATCTGCTTCTCTGAATTGTTTTTCTTTTTTTCCTCCGTTCTGTTTCTGCCGCCTCTTTCCTTTATCTGAATGGATTCCAGTATCCGTCTCTGTATCTCCTGCTGCTCCCCAGCAGTTCTGCATATTTTCTCCATAAAAAATCCTCCCCGAAGAATCATCTACAGGAAGGATATCAAAAACATGTATCCGAATTTATTCAAATTTGTATCTAAATTGTATCATGTAACATAAACCGTCAAAATATCTTCATTTGCATCATTTCACACAGATTGTTCTTTCTTCATTCCATCTTATCTACGTTAACTCCGGAATTCAGAGAGTCTCCCTGACTTTTTCCGTACTCTTCTGCTGGATAACCATCCTTGTAATATTCCTCCTGCACGAGTGCTTCTGTTTCTTCCGGCATATCCTGAAGCAATGTCGTATTTCCAAATTCCAGTACGGTATCATTCCACGACTCCACCCATTCCTGCAGCGTCATTTCATAATCATTATCCCCCGTGTACATGGCTGAAGCATAAGCCATGTACCGCCACTGCTCAGAACCGAACATCACCGCCATTCCCCAAAAACCATTATGCCAGTACATTTCCCGGTATGCCATCGCGGTGAAATCCTCAAACGGAAGCTCTACACCCAGATACATTTCCATATTGTCCTTTGCCGTTGCTTTCTGAGAACTGGCCTTACAGGCTTCTGCGAAATCACATGCGGAAGAGTCTCTCATGGTACTCAGTGAATATTCATCCGATTCAAGCATTTTTTCGATCTGGACCATAGGATCCTTCTCCTCAATCGAATCCTCTCCCAGACACCAGACGACATACTCATACATCAAATCACTCGTTATCCCCACATAATAAAGGAAACCATTGTCCTGATCCATAATGGCAATCAGGTTAGGCTCCAGGAAACTGAGAACTCTTACTGGAATCAACCCGGCTTCTGTTTCCACATACCAGGAAGCGGTAAAAAGCAGATTATTCCGGCTTACAGCCTTCCACGCACTTTCCGGCAGCAAGTGGTATCTGCCCCACTTTTTCAGGCTTTTCCGGCACTTTTCCAGTGTTTGTTCCAGTGCAGATTCATCACTCCATCCGTAATCATTCCCCAGCCCCTCTACAAATCCGAAGTCCTTTGATTCACTCAGCATCTTCAGTCTGGCACTGACATCCAACGCATCCGTGTCAAGGAATTTAATTCTTTCCTGAGCAGTGAGCACAACCTCTTCCATCGTCTGCGCATCCCGCCATTCTGAGTACCACCCCGGCAGAAAAAGAGCCAGAAGTACCGTGAAGACCAGCAGCAAAACACCAGCCAGATATTTCAGCCATATGTTCCATTTTCCTACCTGATGTTTTCTACTTCTTCCTTCCTGTTCCACTGTACCTTTCCCTTCTCTCTTTCCGCTCACGTCTCACACGTCTGGCCATTTTCCGATGTAAATCAGGCTGTCCAAGCAAAATCATAACGCGCAATCCCTTTCCCGGTTCACTCTCCATATGCCAGCTTCCCTGATGAAGCTCTATGATTTTTTTGCAGAGTGCCAGACCTAACCCGGCTCCGCCCTCCTTACGGGAACGCGATTTATCTACCATATAAAATGCTTCTGTAATCCGGTTCAGTTCTTCCTGCGGAATTCCCTTGCCCTCGTCCGCAACTGTGATCGAATAACCCCCGGGCAAATTCTGACCCGTCATCCAGATTCTTCCACCCGCATCAGATGCCTTCCTCGCATTATCGATCAGATTAATCAGAAGGGAACCAAGCAGCTCCCGGTCTCCCCATATTACGCCCTCTTCCTGACTGACAAGCAGCGCCATGTTCTTTTCTCTGAGTCCGGTCTCTACAGTCTGAGTCACTTCCCTGAACAGGGACTCCGCCGATATCTCCCGGTATTCCAGCTTCATCTGTTCTGCCATTGCCATCTCCAGCAGTTTATAGGAGAGGGACTGCAGACGTTTCCCCTGACGGTAAATATAATCTGCACACATATCTGTCTCTTCCTTCGTCAGCTCCATAGAACGCAGTGTATCCGCATAACCAATGATGGATGTAAGAGGTGTCTTTAATTCATGCGCGAAAGCTGCCGTAAATTCTTCCTGCCTGTGCACTTCATTCTGAAGCTGTTCCATCTGTCCGTTCATGACATTTGCCATCCAGTTAAAATCGTCCGCAAGCCTTCCCGTCTCATCATCACTCTTAATCGACACTCTCGTATGATAACGCCCAAGAGCAAACTGTCTTGTCGCTTCAGACAGCTTCTGCATATTGCGCATAACAAAAAACAGCACGAGAAGTGTCAGACAGCCTGCAAGCAGGGAAACCAGCAGCATCCCGGCACGGTATCTGTTATACATACTCCGTCTATCCTCAAAAATCGCCGTCACATTGCGAAGTGTTTCAATCCAGACACCTGCTCCGCTCTCCCCGAGCACTGCAATATAATAGTCATCTCCCTGTTTCACAATCTGACGTCCTGTATTATACGCTTCTGCACTCACCTGTACTTCTTCCGTCTGTATCTCCTCACCAGCACCATTTGCCACCTCTACCTGTACATCCGCTGGCAGATTCTCTGTCTGATTTTCCTCTTCACCGGTCACTGTCAAACGTTCCCATATATTATGGGTAACCTGCAACCCATTATCCTGATAAATTACCTCACGGTTCCCATCATAGATTCTGGCACAGCCTTCCTGCATGGACTGGCTTTTGTGAAATGTCTCCACAATCGACCTCACCGATGCTCTGGAAAGCTGTTCCTCCGATAATCCGTGACGAACCAGTTCATAGGAATTCTCAAACATTTTATTTTCTACAATACACCGGTCAATCTCTTTTTCCAGACTGCTCTGAAAACTCTCATGAATCATCCACGTGCCAAACAGCGTCAAAAACAAAATAAACAGAGGAGTCGTAATAAAAAACAGCTTCCATGAAAGTCTCATAGATTCCTCCACATCCGGAAATATCCGTGATTCAGATACAAAACTGCACCTGAACCCCCTTCGCCAGGGACAGCTCCCCTGTGAACAGTAACACCTGATTCTCTTAGCCGATCAGACATTTCCGAAAAAATTCTGACATCTGCTACAATACAAAGCGATACCCCACCTTGTAAATCGCCACAATATGTTCTTCCAGTCCTAATTTTTTCTTCAATCGCTGCACATGGAGGTCCACAGTCCGTCCTGTCCCATTATATTCACCACCCCAGACATTTTCATAAATTGTTTCCCGGTACAGTGCACGGTTTTTATTTCGAACAAGAAGAAGCAACAGCTCATATTCTTTGTTGGTCAGCTCCACCTGATGCCCTGACTGCACGACAATTCTGGAGTCCGTATCAATCTCAATATCCAATATCTTTATTTTTCTCTCTGTTTTGTGATATCTCCTCAATACCGTCTCCACACGCGCCAGCAATTCCGCAATCTCAAATGGCTTTGCAATATAATCCTCTGCTCCAAGCTTCAGTCCCCTGACCTTCTGTGCGGTGTCCCCCATAGCGGTGAGAAAAATCACAGGGACATCCACAGTCTTTGCATATTCCAGAACTTCATATCCATTCAACTTCGGAAGCATGATGTCCAGAAGAATCAAATCAAATGAACGCTCCGCGATCGCATTCGCCGCTTCTTCTCCGTCAGAAGCCACTTCACATTGATATCCGGATTTAACAAGATTCATTCGAATCAGATTTGCAATAGCTTCCTCATCTTCCACAATCAGTATCTTTATCATGATATTTCCTCTCCTGTATCTTCCATTCTCATCCAAAGGCAGTCATCTGCATCCATCCCCTGCATCAGTACGGAACTCTTCTGCATATCCTGCCATTTCTATACAGCTGATACGATACATTATACGCTGAAAAACAAATAAAATCTACTGCTTTGTTTCTGACGGAATTTCCGTGCGTTCTGCCCGGAAACACCTCGCGGAACAGCTACCCAGTGATCAGCAACTCTGGCGGAACAACGGGACCGTATCGGCCGATACGATCCTGAAGTATCTGCCGATACGGCCTCTGACCGGAGCCTAAACCAATATTTCTTCCTTGTTAATTACTTTCCGGATTCTCTTGATATCACCTTCAACCATGTTCATACGAACTGATATCATTTCCCACACCGGACTCTCTCTCATTACCGTATTCAGATTTCTCACCAGATCCAAATGCCCCTCCGCAACCAGTTTAATATTCCGGCTGATGACGTTTTCCTGGTATGTCTTTATATCTTTTATTTCATGCTCCATCTGGGCCATGTTTTTTTTAAAGTGATCCACGTCATCTTTTACCTCCGTCATATCCTGCTTCAGAACATCCACGTCCTGCTTCAACTCACTGACGTCTGACTTCATCTCTGTCATGTCCTGCTTCAACTCACT
>JAUNGL010000219.1 GCA_030524665.1 Lachnospiraceae bacterium
GGCAGACAAAAACTCCTATTCTCTGCAATGTGTTCACCTCCACTATTTACTGTACTTTCTGAATGCACTTACCAGTAACTGCTGCGGCAGCTCCGGATTGAGCAGTTCCGGAATCTCATCCGGCGACAGATAATTCTGCTCTCTCTCCCGGATCACTGACAGGCGTACCGCCTCGATCAGCTTGCCTGGTTTGACATCACGCGGACAGCGCTGGATACATGCAAAACAGGAAAGGCATTTCCAGAGAGAATTACTCTCCTGCAATGCTTTGATATCTCCGCGGTTTACATACGATACAAACTGATGCGGCTTAATCTCCATCTCACCAGCCACCGGACACGATGCAGAGCATTTTCCGCACTTCATGCATTTATTGGTGTCAACACCGCTGATCCGTTCAATCTCTTCCCTGCTGACAGCCTCTCCGAGGCGGACCGTATTCTTTGTCATATTACTCATGGTGTGCACCTCCCTTTGCTTTCTGCGCTGCAAGGAGGGCGTCCGCTTCCTCTTTCACTCCGAGTGCTTCCGCAAGCAGCTCCGTAAAGTAACGTACCGGGAGCTTCTCCTGCTTCTTTACGACTCCCACAGCCGTACAACTATGTGCCCCTCCGCCGTTCGTCAGATTGTACAGGCAGAGCGGACAAGCTGTGATCAGTTCTTCTGCTCCCTTAAAAGCAGCCGATTCCATAATCCGGTCCACCATACTTCCTGACAGCTCCTTCTCCTTCAGTGATATGTAACCGCCGCAGCACTCATTCCGGTACGGATAAACAACCGGCTCTGCTCCGAGTGCGCGGATGAAATCTTCGATAATACTCGGATTCTCCGGATCATCGAATTCCAAAATGCTGCCCGGACGCAATAAAAGGCATCCGTAGTAGGCCCCGATCCTGCGGCCCTTCAATGGATTCTTTACCTTTCTGCTGATTTCATCAAATCCGATTCTGTCCCTTAAAAGCTCCAGAAAATGAATCACATTCGTCTCTCCGTGGTACGGATACTCCATTCCCTGATAATTGTTGACCTTCTCACTGATTTCCGGCACATTTCTCATGTCGTCATTCACACGTTTCAATACGTGATGACAGGCAGAACAGACGGTCACAAGCTCCTGCCTCTTCACGGCTGCCGACTGCAGTGTACGTACAGAGGAAAGCTTCGTCGCTATTTCATCGCTGCCGAGCGGATAAACTCCGCCGCAACACTGCCAGTCATCAATTTCTTCCAGCGTGACCCCTAATGCCTCGGCACTGGCGCGCGCATACGCGTCCAGCTGCTTCGCTTTCGTCTTCAGAGTACAGCCGGGATAGTAACTGAAAACCATACTTCATTCGCTCCTTTTCTATCGTTTATAATTCGATCGCTTTAATGACATCCTTCAGTGCATTTGCGCTGTGCTGAAGCTTCTCCACTTCTTCATCCGTCAGCTTCACTTCCAGCTTGCTCTTGATTCCCTGCGGTCCAACCAGTGTCAAAGTACTGATGCAGACATCATCGATCCCGTACTCTCCATGCATCATGGAAGACACTGTCATCACAGAATCACTTGAAGCCATCAGAGAGGAACACAGCTTACAGACCGAAGCCGAAATCGCATAGAACGTAGCTCCCTTTCTGGCAATAATCTGTCCGCCTGACTTGTGTACATACTCTGCCATCGCATCCTTATCAAGCGTTGCGAACTCTTTTCCTTCCTTCTTTCTCAGTTCCGGATATTCTTCCAGAGATGCTCCTGAGATGTCTGCCCGTGACCACGGTACAAATGAGGTATCTCCATGCTCTCCGAACACATACGCATGAATATTCTTCTGCGCAATATCATAATGCTGTGACAGTCCGTAGCGCAGTCTTGCCGTATCCAGAATGGTCCCCGATCCGATGACCTGACTCTCCTTCAGTCCCGAAATCTTCGTAAATACATATGTCATAATATCTACAGGATTGCTTACAATCACATACAATGCATCCGGCGCCGCTGCCGTAATCTGTGGTGTGATCGATTTGAGAATATTCACATTCGTCTGTGTCAGTTCAATTCTTGTCTGTCCCGGCTTACGTGCGATTCCGGATGTGATGATGACAATATCAGAACCCCTGGCATCTTCGTAGTCGCCTGCAATAATGGAAACCGGCTCACGAAAAAATGTACCCTGTGCAATATCCATGACTTCGCCCTCGACCTTTTCCTTGTTGATGTCGATCAAAACGATTTCTGATGCACTGTTGTTGTCCATTGCGAGTGTATAGGCGATTGTCGCACCTACGCTTCCGGCTCCGATAATTGTGATTTTTCTGCTCATGTTCAAGTCCTCCTTATTCGGACGCACCGCCTGACAGAACACAGACTGCGTTTTCCCAAACGATGCCCCAGTGTCATAAATTGTCTTATCATGCATTTTAAAGCTCGTTATTTATTTAACAACTTTGTTATTATTTTGTCAACCCCTTTCTCATTCTTTTTTGTAATACCTGATATATTATTTTAATATACCCTTTTTTATACCATCCAAATCATGCTCTGTCTGCTTATCCGGACATCCATCCCTTCATTCTGCCTTCAAAAAAATGCCCGCTTTCGCAGACATTTTTTTAAATATACTTCACATCCGCAGTTTCGTTATTGTCAGATCAATGTCCGGACGGAACCTGATACAGCTTTCCTTTCTCGCGGCCAAGGTCCGCACGCAGCAGATCAAAAAACGCAAATGCCATCAGCACAGCCGCACCCCATATTGCGCGGCCGCCAAAATAGTGACACATCACGGCTCCAACTGTAGCTCCGGCTACGAATGATCCCAGCATTTCCAAATGACGCAGACTACGCTTCAGAGAAGACGGATTCTTTTTCCGGATCCATATGGCAACATGAATCCCTGTCTGCCTCAGATGATTTGTACAGAATGTCGTGGCCATGGGAATTCCCGGT
>JAUNGL010000220.1 GCA_030524665.1 Lachnospiraceae bacterium
TCGGAAGGGTAAAAAATTGGATGGAAGATCTGTATGTGGTTTTGAAGGTATGTAGCAAATGGACATAGCAGTGGCTATGTCTTTTTTTGTTTCAATATAACAAAATGACGGACCTTAGAAACATGTACGTTCTGCATATCAGTATGGCTGAATTACGGATTGTTTGTATGCAAAATAACAATATTAAGGTCTATTGACAAGGCGAAATCATTGCACTATAATTTGTTCGTTACAAGTCTGAAAATAAGGAAGCTGCAAAGGAGAAGTTGGGCATGAAGCCGTCTTGTGTGTTGTATCTCATAATTCCCTGCTACAATGAGGAGGCTGTGCTGCCTGTTACGGCCCCTTTATTTTTGAACAAAATTCATGAGATGATTGAGAAGAAGCTGATTCGTGATGAGAGCAGGATTTTGTTTGTGAATGATGGAAGTCGGGACAGGACATGGGATATTATCTGTGACCTGGCGAAAGAGGATGAGCATTATCTAGGTATTTCACAGAGCAGGAACAGAGGACATCAGAATGCAGTTTTGGCCGGGTTGATGGAAGCGAAGGACAGATGCGATATTACTATTTCGATTGACTGCGATGGTCAGGATGATCTGGATGCGATGAATGAAATGGTGGAGCGTTATCTGGAAGGGTACGAGATTGTATATGGTGTGCGGAGCCAACGGAATACAGATACCTTTTTTAAGAGATTTACGGCGGAATCTTTTTACCGCTTGCTTTCGTGGATGGGAGTAGAGGTAGTATTCAATCATGCGGATTACCGGCTGATCTCGAGCCGTGTGCTGTATGAGCTGGAGAATTTCCATGAGGTTAATATCTATCTGAGGGGAATGATCCCGCTTCTCGGCTTCCGCAGTACATCTGTATATTACGAGCGCCATGAACGAATCGCAGGGAACAGTCACTATCCTCTGACCAAGATGCTGTCGCTTGCTTTCGACGGGATCACAAGTCTGAGTATTAAGCCGATTCGGATGATTGCCGGATTTGGCCTTTTGGTTTCAATGTTGAGCTTTATCCTGATTATCTGGATTGTGGTTCAGTTTTTTCTGGGAAATACGGTGCAGGGCTGGGCGAGTACATGTGCAATTGTGTGCCTGATGGGCGGAATACAGCTGATCTGCTTCGGCGTGATCGGAGAGTATATTGGAAAGATTTATCTCGAGACGAAAGCGCGGCCGCGCTATATTATAAGTGAGCGGACTTATGACAATGACCCGTCACAGAACAACCGATGATACGAAATAATGTACGTGGAAGGTATTGAGTGATGATAAAAGCTGAGAAGAAAATGCTTGATTTTGTGCAGAAGAACAGTTCCGTTTTGTTTCTGCTGGCTGTGTTGGTGATCGGGTGCTGTATGCGGATTGCGGGATTCCACTTTCTGAGCAACGATGCAAAGAAATATCTGCTGAAGTGGTATGACAAGATTGCAGTCGAGGGTATCTCAAAGCAGGTTGGAAATTACAATATTCCGTATCAGATTATTATTTACATTCTGACGAAGTTGCCGCTAAAGCCGCTTCACGCATATAAGGTATTGTCTTGTGCATTTGATTTGGGAATGGCGTGTCTTGGCGGGCTGATGGTATGGGCACTTTCTGAAAAGGAAAAGGTGTTCCGTGGAATTATGGCATTTACTCTGGTGTTCTGCTCACCAATTGTGATCCTCAATTCGGCAGTTTGGGCACAGTGTGATTCCATCTATACTTTTTTCGGGATCGCAGCGCTGCTGCTTCTGTTTTTAGAAAAATATGGTTTGAGTTTTGTATGTCTTGGGCTGGCTTTTGCATTTAAGCTGCAGACGGCGTTTTTGGTGCCTTTTTTCCTGATTTGCTATGTCTGCCGGAAAAAGTTTTCGATATTAAACTTCCTGCTGATTCCAGTTACGATGGTAGTCATGTCGCTGCCGGGTCTTTTGGCAGGCCGAAGTGTGATGGACATTCTGAAAATATATACGGTTCAGACGAATACCTATAATAAAGTTTATATGAATTTCCCGAACATTTATACGCTGATTACAGATGTGGATGGTTCCGGGCATTACCCGATGTTCCGGAAGCTTGCGATTTTGATGACAATACTTCTGCTGGGGTGCGGTCTGTATATTTGTCTGAGCAAGGGAACGCGTCTTCTTTCTGCTAAGGTGTTCTGGGGCGTAGTGATCTGGAGCCTGTACACCTGCAATCTCTTTTTGCCGAATATGCATGAGAGGTATGCATACGTACTGGAAGTGATCAGTATTCTTTACTGTTTTATCACTCCTGTAAGTGTCCCACTGGCAGTAGTGGTGAATTTGCTGCCTGTTTTTACATATGGATCTTATCTGTTTAAGTATCGTGCTGTGCCGATTACTGTATCGTCATTGATCAGTCTGGCAGTCTATGTGGCATTTAGCTGCTGGCTGTATAGTAGACTTCAGGAAAACAGGGAAAAATAAAACTTCAGGAAAACAGGGAAAAATAAAAGGTTGACATTCACAAAAATGTGTGATAAAGTATATAAGGTTATAAGAAACAGGAAAGCAGAGTGTCCACTCTCACCCCGGCACACAGGTGACCGGCGGTTTATATCGGAAATAGTATTTGGATCCGTATCTGAGGGAGAGAAGCTTGAGGAGTCAGGCAGATTCCGCGAGCCGTTTGTGCAGGAGTACGGTAGAGACTATGTGAGGATTTCAGTGGATGACTTTGTTATCCACTTTTTTACGCGCCTGGACTGAATAGAGAACCGGGAGTTCATTTAGGAATTGACGCGTCAGCCGGACGGAATGTCCGGGGAATCAATGTGTGGAGGTGCAGTACCATTAGCGAATTAATGATTAACGAACAAATCAGGGACCGTGAAGTCCGCGTGATCGGTGAGAACGGAGAGCAGCTTGGAATTATGTCAGCAAAGGATGC
>JAUNGL010000221.1 GCA_030524665.1 Lachnospiraceae bacterium
CTCTAAAATTCTATCACTCTTATCCAGAAAAAGCAAGACCTTTTCTTACTTAAATGCTCTCTTTTTGACGAACTTTTCATGATCATGTCGATAAAAGTCTGCTCCTGTCTACTCAGTAACCCCTTCATACATGGAATCATGCAGACGTTCGATCGTTTGTGCAAAATCAGGAATCAGCAATTCATTTTCCGAATGGTATAAATCATCATACGGAATACGTGCCTCCCCCAACGGATAGGACATATATGTGGACAATCCGGCCGTCAGCGAAAGCAGTTCAAAAGGATTGATGTCATGGTCTACCATAAGGAAGATTTCCCCTGCAAGCGCCGCCATTTCCCCGGCTCCAAGCTTCTGTAATGATTCAAACAGAGAACGAAGCACATCTCTCTGTCTCTGTGTACGCTGGTAATCATTGTTTCCAACGTAGCGGTCTCTCATAAATGCGACTGCCTGTGTCCCGTTCAGGGTATACGTTCCGCCGCATGGAAGAGAATATTCTGTCGCATTCATACTGATCAGATATCCGTTCAGCAGATCACACTCCGCATCGCTGATCGTCATATCCACACCGCCTGCCAGATCAATGATATCCGCCATCGTCTCAAAATCTACCATCGCATAATTGTCAATCTCTATCTCGTAGTTAGATTCCAGCGTGGCAATCAGAGTCTCCGCACCGCCAATCGCATATGCATAGTTAAGCTTATGGATTCCATGTCCGGGAATATCCGCATATAAATCTCTCATAAAAGAAGTCAGACAAAGCTTCTGAGCAGCCGTATTCACCGTGGCCACGATGACTACATCCGAATTGCCGTTCCAGCTGTCATCTCTGCGGTCCGTACCAATCAGCAGGATATTGTAAACCGCTTTCCCATTCGGCAGCTTCTGCGCTGTCACAGTCTCCTCTTCAGCTGATGTCACAGCCCCCATTCCCAAAATCAACAGGACGGCCAGCAGCAGGCTGACTCCTCTTTGATACACCTTCCTCATTCCTTTTCCCTTTCCTTTCTGCATTTTTCTCTACATGGACTCCTTCTGCGCCATTGTTCCCACATTCTGGGTTCCTGCGACCTCTGCAATGTTAGACGCATGGTTAACAATTCTGGAAAGGCTATTCAGCGCCTCTACAAAGGTGAGTCCCTGATCGAAGGTACACTCCTTGAGACGGAGGCGTTCCATATGATTCGACTGCGCTTTCGTCACGCGCTTGATAATCTTCCGTTCTTTTTTCTTGATTGCAAACCACTGTTCCACAGTTACTTCACGATTCAGGAAACGTTTCACCGTTTCATCCAGAAGCTCCGCATCAAGCTGATAAATCTCACGCAGCTCTTCCTTCGCTTCCTCTGTATAATGCTGGGCGTATTCACAGCACTTCTCATTCTGTTCCAGAATCTTGATCGCATGGTCGCCGATCTGCTCCAGATCGTTGATCGCATGGAATACACAGCCGAGATACTGCGAAACGCTCACCGGAAGCTCAAGTGAATTTACCTGTGCCAGATAATCTGTGATCTCCGATGCGAGATAATCGATCACCTGCTCACCTTCACGGATCTGATTTGCGTTCGACAGGTCATGATTAATCAGCCCTTCTGAGGCATCTACCAGATTCTTACGGACAACATCCGCCATACGCTGTACTTCTCTTCCAACCTGCAGCGACATAACAGCCGGAGAACCAACCATGTTTTTGTCTATATATTCCAAACGGAACGCACTCTCATGAGCCTGTTTCGGAATAATTTTGTATGTCCATTTTACAACCAGGTTTACGCACGGAAGCAGCAGCACACCTGTCACAACTTTGAACAGGATATGGAACACGGAAACCTGGAACACGGAGCTCGGAACCAGTCGTTCAATCACATCTGTCAACGGCGTAAACATCACAAGCGGTATGAACAGCACGGCACCTACCACGTTAAAGATCAGATAAATAATCGCTGCACGCTTCGCATTATTTTTCGCATTCAATGCAGACAAAAGCGGCGGTGTGGAAGAACCAACATTAATACCGCAAATCAAATACGATGCGAAATGCAACGGCATCAGCCCCTGCATCGCAAGTGCCTGAAGCACACCGACAGCAGCCGATGAGCTCTGAATAATCGCACAGATAACCACACCGACTACAAATCCCAAAAGCGGATTCTTTGCATTCATGATAAATTCCTGAAACGGTGCGTAGTCCTTCAGCGGTGACATCGCAGCACTCATCGTATGCAGTCCCTGGAACAAAATACCAAAGCCCAGAATAACCTGCCCGATATAGCGGTTACGCTTCTTTTTCGCATACAGCAGCATCACTGCACCGATACAGATACAGACCGGAGCAATGCCTGACACATCCAATGCGATCAGCACACTCGTAATTGTCGTACCGATATTAGCGCCAAAGATAACTCCTGTCGCCTGTGCCAGATCCATGATCCCGGCATTGATAAATCCCATTACCATGACCGTCGTCGCAGATGACGACTGAATCACGACAGTAACCAGTGTACCAAGCAGGAATCCGATAAAGCGGTTCCTCGTCAGCTTTTCCAGCAGATCCTTCATCTTCGGACCTGCAGCCAGTTCCAGGCCTTCTCCCATATAATCCATACCAAACAGGAATGCACCCAGACCACCGAGCAATGAAATTATACTGTTAATCCCCATATGCAGTTTTCTTCAGAGCCTCCTTGCCCTGAACCTCCCTTGTACAGTTTCGCCGTCAAATTGGCAGCAAACGAAATCATTTCAGTTTATACAATATCATATAATTTTCGAAAATGCAAAGAAAATGTAAAATCTGCGTAAGTTTTGGTAATCGTTCGAGCATATTCGTGTTTAATTCAAGAACTGAATATTTCATACGATGCCCCAGAGCGGGAGGAGCAGGCGGCAGAGGGCGGACTGGAAG
>JAUNGL010000222.1:0-561 GCA_030524665.1 Lachnospiraceae bacterium
ATTTTCATCTATGCACCTTACGCCAGGCGGCTGGAAAACTGTGTCAGAACCCTGGGTATGACGGAGGAGCAGGCCAAAAAGATGATTATGCAGGTGGATAAAGCAAGAGCCAAATACCATAAGCGGTATGCCGGTTATCTGCCGGCAGATCCGAAGCACAAGCATCTGATGATTGATTCGTCGCTGCTGGGGGTAGAGGGAACGGCAGAGCTGATCGCACATGTAGTGAAAAAAAGATTCCAGACAGAATAAGACCGGCCGGAAGGGAATACGGATAAAATAAAGAGATGCATATCTTTCTCAGGATGTGCATCTCTTTTTGTGCTGCGTTTTTGAAGATGCTTTCTTTCAGATATTGTTGGATTTTATATAACCGGTATGATAAAATGATACATATTGATAAAGTACGGACAACAGGAGAATACTATAGTGGAGGCAAGGGATTACGAAACGATTTTAAATTCGCTGCATATGACAGGAATTTACGTAATACGGGAAGACAATCATCGGATCATGTATTTCAACCAGAGGGTAAAGGAGGTCGCTCCGGATATTCAGGTT
>JAUNGL010000222.1:571-1563 GCA_030524665.1 Lachnospiraceae bacterium
TGGAATGGTATGCCATGAAGTGTGGGCGGGAAGCTGTGCCAACTGTCCGCTTTTAGATATCGGAGATAAGCAGCAGAGCTTTTCCATCAATTATGACGACCCCTTCGGGAAGACCGTGGATATTGTGGCAACGAGGATTCTCTGGGGCGGAGAGATTCCTGCGTTTTCTATAGCGGTTACTCCCCATGCAGATTCTGTCAGCTATACCTATGATAAGATATTAAAGGCCAATCTGACGGAGGATAGCTTTGATATTGTGAAGATGGGGAGGAAAGATCGGAAAAAAACTGGTACGGATGTGTACAGTCTGTCCCAGTGGTTAAAAAATCTGGTCAGCAAAGGCAGTATCTATCGCAGAGATGTGAAGCGGTTCCAGAAATTTGTCCAGATCGAGCATTTGCGGGAGGAACTGAGAAACGGAAAAAATATGGTCATCTGTACTTACCGCTGCCGGGAAGGCAAGGGATACCGCTGGCATATTATGGAGATTGTACCGGATGCAGGCTATACCCATGAACGGCAGACGGTGGTGCTCTATGTGAAGGATGTTCATGACGTATATCGCAAGGGCCTGGAGCTGGAGGAGATCAATATTCAGAACCAGGAGATTATCAAATCCCTGGGAGAACTGAATTTCGGCGTGTATGTCATCGATCTTCAGAGCGGTATGCTGAATCCGGTGCGGATTGCAGAGGATATGAAGAAAACCGTCCATTCCCGGATCTATGACTGGGATGAACTGTTTGATAAGATGGTCAGGGATCATTTTTATTCGGAGGACCAGGAACGGCTTTTGGAGAGATTTTCTCTTGATGCTTTAAAGAAGTCAGAGAAAGCCGGTAAGAACCGGATCGAGAGTCTCTGCAGGCGAATGATGAACGGCAGCTACCGTTATGTGTCCGTCACCGCCCATTTCAGTGAAAACGGAGCAGGAGAACCCTATGTGATCCTGGCCCTTCAGGACGTGGATGAGCGGATCCGTCAGGACATCA
>JAUNGL010000222.1:1573-1787 GCA_030524665.1 Lachnospiraceae bacterium
GCAGATGGCCGCCATCATAAAGTCTGCTTACGCAGTGATGAACCTGGTGGATTTGGAGACTGGTCAGTGCGAGCGTGTTTATCTGGATGAGGAAAAGGGAACCGGAGGTGTCCGGACGGGCGACTATCAGTATTTCATCAACAAGAATTCTGAGGAGGTGATCCATCCGGGGGATGCAGAACGGTTCCGGGAGGTATTGTCCCTGGAAGCTCTG
>JAUNGL010000222.1:1797-2899 GCA_030524665.1 Lachnospiraceae bacterium
AAAAGGGGCTATTCAGTGGGTGGAGGAGCACCTGTTTTTTATCCGTCAGGAGCAGTCCGTTACGGTCAATATCCTGAGCAGGGACATTACGGAGGAAAAACGTAAGGAAGAGGCGATTGCCCATGAGAAGCGGGAGCGAAGCTATATCATAGACAGTATGAGCAGCCTGTTTTTTGCATCCTATTATCTTGATCTGGAGACGAATACGTACCATGCGCTGACCCAGAAGGCAGAGGTGAAAAGCAGCCTGCGGGCAGAGATGAGGTGTACGGAGGGATTCCGGATTTATTGCGAAAGGTTTGTACATCCGGAAGACAGGAAGGAATATCTGGAGAAAATGAACTGCGGGTATATCCGGCAGGCGCTGACCAGAGAGCATCCCTTTTTTGCCATTGAATACAGGCGGATTCTTATGGAGAACGGAGAAATCCGGAATAATGGCTGGATCCGTGCCACGGTGGTGCTGTCGGAAATGAAGGACGGAAGACCTGAGAAGGCGCTTTACGTGGCACAGGATGTGACGGAAATCAAGGAAAAAGAGGCGCGGGAGCACAGGGCGTTAAAGGAGGCCTGCGATTCCGCCATCCACGCCAATGCGGCAAAGAGTGACTTCTTGTCGCGGATGAGCCATGATATCCGTACCCCGATGAATGCGATCATCGGCATGACTGCCATTGCCGGCGCACATTTGGAGGACCGGGAGCGGGTGTCAGACTGTCTGACGAAGATCACCGCCTCCAGCAAGCATCTGCTTTCCCTGATCAACGAAGTCCTGGATATGAGCAAGATTGAATCGGGCAAAATTGATCTGGCGGAGGAAAAATTCAATCTGTCAGATCTGGTTCACAACCTGCTTGCCATGATGCGCCCGGCTGCAGAGGCGAAGCAGCAGGAGCTGGTGCTGCATCTTATCGATCTGGAGCATGAGGATGTGGTCGGTGACGTGATGCGGCTGCAGCAGGTGCTGGTGAATATTCTGAGCAATGCCGTCAAATATACGCCGGCGGGCGGTTTTTTGGAGCTGAGAATCACAGAGAAGTCATCCAGAACCTACGGCTACGGCTGCTATGAATTTGTCTGTCAGGATAATGGCATCGGTATG
>JAUNGL010000223.1 GCA_030524665.1 Lachnospiraceae bacterium
CTTCCAGTCCACCCTCTGCCGCCTGCTCCTCCCGCTCTGGGGCATCGTATGAAATGTCCCGTTCGTCAACTAAACACGAACTTAGCTAACTGTAAATCCAGTCTGTAGAAAAAGGTTTCACCCACTTTACGTGGAAAATGAATTCTGCTATAATAGCAGGGATTGTGAAGCGTGGGAGAAAGCGAGGCTTATATGGATTATCAAGTTCATTCTGTAAAGGATCCTTCTATCAATAAGGGAAAGCGCGGTGTAAGGAGAGTTGTTTTCGGCAGAGTCGGGATTTTGACGGTTTGTCTGCTGATTCAGCTCCTTTTGCTTTTTGTCGGGATGAATTATCTGGCACAGTACATCTATCTGTTTTTCGGAGGATATCTGGCATTCGGGCTGGTGATTCTGTTTGTGATTTTAAACCGCACTGTCAATCCCGGATTTCAGCTGAGCTGGGCAGTCATCGTGCTGCTGTTTCCGGTGTTTGGGGGCCTGATGTATCTGTATATTGAGATACAGCCGGGGACTCACATGCTGAAGGGGGTTCTGAGTAATATTGACCGGAAGACGTCAGGGAGTCTGCAGCAGGATGAGGAGGTTATGCAGGAGCTGTGGGAGCGGAACGAAAATACAGCGCGGCTTGCAGGCTATATCTGGAAGGAAGAGGAATTTCCAATTTACCGGAATACAGAGGTCAAATATTTCCCGGGCGGGGAGCAGAAGTTTCAGGAGCTTCTGGTACAGCTGAAAGCAGCACAGAAATTCATTTTCATGGAATATTTTATTATACATCCGGGATATATGTGGGACAGCATCTACGAGATTTTGATAACCAAGGTGAAGGAAGGCGTGGAAGTACGTGTCCTTTTCGATGGGATGAACGAGCTGTCCAATGTTCCTTCCTACTTCCAGAGCCTGCTCCGGGGAGATGGCATCCAGTGCAAGGTGTTTTCACCGATTTATCCGGTCATATCAACACATTATAATAATCGGGATCACCGTAAGATAGTTGTCATTGATGGCCATACAGCTTTTACGGGAGGTGTAAATCTGGCGGATGAATATATCAACCGCAAGGAACGCTTCGGTCACTGGAAAGATGCAGCAGTGATGATAAAGGGAGAAGCGGTGCGCAGTTTTACACTGATGTTCCTGAAAATGTGGAATGTGACAGGAAAGATGGAAAATATGGCAATCTACCTGCAGCCAGTCGGGAAAGGAACGCAGAATTGGGAGGACTCCCGTGGATTTGTTATGCCGTATGCGGCAAATCCGTTCAAATCAGAGAGAACCGCAGAACGTATTTATCTGGATATTCTGAACCATGCCAGAAGGTACGTGCATATTATGACACCCTATCTGGTGCCGGATTATGAGATGCTGCAGGCGCTTACGTATGCAGCCAAACGAGGTGTCGATGTGACGCTGATTCTGCCGCATATTCCGGATAAGAAATACGCGTTTGCGCTCGCACATTCTTACTATAAGTATCTGATGCAGGCGGGAGTGCGGATTTATGAGTATACACCTGGTTTTGTTCATTCGAAGGTGTTTGTGAGTGACGATGTCCGTGCTGTGGTCGGAGCTATTAATCTGGATTACCGGAGCCTTTATCTGAATTTTGAGTGTGCTGTTTTTCTTTATGAGGTTCCTGCGATCCATGAAATAGAAGCAGATTTTCTTTTGACGCTTACCAAATGTCAGTATATCAGTCAGTTTGATATCAGACATGATAAAATTCTGAGGAGATTGTGCGGTGGTGTTCTGAAACTGGTCGCACCTCTGATGTAAGAATATAATGCGGCCAGCTGCCGCGCCCTGTTCGAATTATCGTCTGAAAATGTATTCCAGGCTGTCTGTGCGGTCCAGTAATAAAATTTCAAGGAGAGGAATAGAAATATGAAAAAACACATCGTATGTTTTGGGGACTCCAATACACATGGCTATTATGCAGCTGCAGGAGGAAGATTTGATGAAAACCAGCGTTGGACCTGTCTGCTGCAGAAAAAGCTTGGAGAAGAGTATCTGGTTCTGGAAGAAGGGCTTTCCGGACGGACAACAAGCTTTCGGGATCCGCTTTTTGAAGGACTTTCCGGTCTGGATTATTTGTATCCCTGTTTGATGAGCCATGAGCCGGTAGATCTCCTGATTATTATGCTTGGAACGAATGATACGAAGGAACGTTTCGGAGTTTCATCTGCATGTATAGCACTTGGGCTGAAGCGCCTGATTGTCAAAGCAATGAGCGCGACAGATTGCTGGAGGGATGGCAGACCGAATATTCTTGTGGTGACACCGCAGAATATCGGCAGGGAATACGCAGATACAGCAGTAGCGCCAACCATGGGGCGTGGGTGTGCAGAAAAATCAGAGGGATTGGCCGAGGAATATGCAAAGATCGCAGAGATGACGGGATGCTATTATCTGGATGCCAATCAGGTGGTTTCTGCAGGACCCAATGATACCGACTATATGCATCTGACAGAGGAAGGACACCGACAGCTTGCGGATGGCCTTGCAAGGGTAATTCCTGATATGATATGATTTGAAAGAGAGTCGCCAAAAGATTGAAGCGGCTCTCTTTTTTTATGTATGATTAAAGGATATACTGCGTTTCTGAAAAATTGCATTTCATGCGATTTCGCGCCTCAAAACTCGGGATTCTGAACACCCTTCGTCAGGGACGGCATCCTGCCCCAAAGGCGGGCAGGATAAATCCTCGCGGGACAGCTACCCAGTGAACAGTAACAATCAGGTCATTAATCTGATATTTTTACAATGAATCTGATTTTTCTTTGAAAGCGTTTCTGATAACATGGGAGCATAACAGGTTGCTGCTCATGGAGTGAACAGTACCTGTAACAGATAAGTACGGTATCTTTTTATTAATTACAGGAG
>JAUNGL010000045.1 GCA_030524665.1 Lachnospiraceae bacterium
AATGGTACGGCTATATTATGCTTATCAACACGGGGACTATGACGGTCAACGGCGGCACCTTTAAGCAGTCCAGAGCCTTTAACTCCGATATAGAGGGATGTGAGTTCAATAACGGTGCTCTCCTCCTGATAAACGCAACCAGCAAGAACAGCACCACTGTAAACGGCGGTGAATTTACCTCCAATGTCCCGGTATTTCTCGCTGAAAAAGGCACAGTCAAGGTAAAAAAAGGCACTTTCATCGCCAAAGAGGGAGCTACCATGGCCCTGACTGGCAAAGCGAACGCCACTGTAAACGGCGGCACATGGTCCATCTCAAGCTGCAGTCCCAATTTCATCCTGCTGGGCAGCAGCCGCGTCACAGTAAATAACGGCACTTTCAAGTCAGAGTGTACTACTGTGGAAGCCAGCGAAAGTTCCACCTGCACAATCAAAGGCGGTAAATTCAGCACAACTATGAATGATTCCAGCATTGGTATGCTGTATCTGGGAGGCTCCAGCAAAATTACCGTGACCGGAGGAACCTTTACCGGGAAAAAGACCTGCGCTTACGTAAAGCTTGATCCTGCCGCTTCTATAAAGGTCCGCGGCGGAAATTTCAAGGTAAAGAAAACAAAAGCTTCCCAATCTGTATCATGATTTACTCCTGAAAACCCCTGCTTCCTCAAAATCAGGGGGCTATCGGGAAATAGATGGTCCAAAACAGGGGGCGATGTGATTCATACGAGTCACATCGCCCCCTGAAATTTTTTCTCCCAAAAAAGAAAAAGATGGCTGTAGACAACCATCTTCTCCCCAATAATGTAACTATGCTAACCAAGGGTTATTATAACGACTTTTTTGAGTTTGGGCAACAGAAAATTAATTTCAACTTCTATGAATTGGCTTTACCCGATGACGATCCAGTCTATATCCTGAAAAAAGTGATGGAGGGTTTAGGTTTTTCAGGCCGGCTTGCCTGCTATTCTGATCAGGGAAGAACCGGGTATAACCCAATCATGCTGTATACTGTTGTTGCTTACGCAAATATGCGCGGAGTTCGTGCGGTTAACCGTATTGTAGATTTATATCAAAGAGACCTCGCTTTTATCCTGTTGACCAAAGGGCAAGAACCAAAGAGGGATGCTTTCTATGACTTCAAAGGGAAAAAGCTGAAAGGCAAGGTATTGGATGAACTGAATTACCAGTTCCTGCACCGGTTAGAGAAAGAGGGACTCGTTACGCTCAAACAGCTTTATATCGATGGTACAAAAATAGAGGCCAATGCAAACCGCTAATAATGCCATTAACCGACAGCCCCTTTTGACGCTGTTCGTTTGAAAATTCATTCCACAGGATCCGCGGATACGACACAGGTACCGTGGATGTTTAGCTTTGTTCATGTGAAAGATAGTGGGCGGAGGGTTCCTTTTTATAAGCATCCATGTGAACCTGGCGGTATTCCTTTGGCGTGCAACCGTGTATTTTTTTGAATACCCGGTTAAAGGTCTGCTGATTGTGGAAGCCGGATTCTATGGCAATGCGGATGATATTCATATCTGTGTTCATCAGCAGAAATTTTGCGTAATCAATGCGCAGTGAATTGACATAGGTGATAAAATTGCAGCCAAGCACATTGGAAAAGATTCTGGAAAGTGCGTATTTTCCGATTCCGAAATGGTTTGCGACTGAAGAAAGAGTGATCTCTTCCAGATAGTGGTCGGCAATATAGGAAATCACGCCGCTTGTTATATCCTGAGGCGGCTGTTCCTGATAATCCTCCAGCGAAAGCTCAGAAAACAATCGGCACAGAAGGAGTGAGAGCAGAGAACCGGTCAGAGCCTTGTTGGTCTCGACGGGGCGCAGCTCGTACAGGCGCTTTTCCGCATAAAGAACATCCTCATGAATCTGGTCAGCGGACAGCTTCGGCGATACCGGATGCTTTTTCAGGAGCTGCGGTTTGAGCAGAGGAAGAAGATCTACGTAACAGTTCATAATGTTGAGCTGCGTCTCTCCAGTCTTGGAGAGGGTATGGTAATCGTGAGGAATATTGGGAAAAATCAGTGCGATCTCTCCCGGATGAATCATATATTTTTCATCCCCAATCTGCATTTCAAGCAGCCCCTCTACCACATGAACCAACTCAATGTACTGATGCAGATGAAGCGGATATTGCAGAGAAGAGGTCTCCTTGTACGACAGGAAATAGTCCGGTTTGTTTTCGTAGAACATATTTTCACATCCTTTGCAACGATTGTGTGGTATTCGTGGATAAGTATGAAATATTATTGCATATGTATGGTAAAATGTCAAACAAAAGCAGAATTTAGAAAGTAAATTTAGAATAATCCTACAGTTCGGCCATACATAAAAGCATGGCGTACGGAGGAATCGTTGTATATATTTACGAAAACAGTTCAGTCATGTCTGAAGCAGGGCTGAATGAAAAAATACCTGAGAAGGAGGATAAAGTATGAGTTTTAAGGTTGCTGTAATAGGAGCGGGAAGTCTTGTGTTTGCGAGGACTCTCTTCACAGATCTGATGTCAGTTCCGGAGTTTCATGATATCCGGGTAGCTTTCACAGATATCAATCCGGATAATCTGGAAAAAGCGACCTCTCTCTGCCAGCGGGATCTGGATGAAAACCACATTCCGATCCGGATCATGGCGACGACCGACAGAAGAGAGGCATTCCGCGGTGCGCGGTACATTATCAATTGTGTCCGGATCGGAGGACTGGAGGCATTTGAGACAGATATTGATATTCCTTTGAAGTACGGCGTGGATCAGTGTGTAGGAGATACGCTGTGCGTGGGAGGAATTATGTATGGTCAGCGTGTGATCGCTGAGCTGCTGCAGTTCTGCAAGGATATCCGTGAGGTTGCTGAGAAGGATGCAATTCTGTTGAATTATTCCAATCCCAACGCGATGGCGACATGGGCCTGCAATAAGTACGGCGGGGTAAAGACGATCGGTCTGTGCCACGGCGAGATTCACGGTGAAACTCAGATTGCAGAGGTGCTGAAGATTCCGAGAGAAGAGCTGGATATCACATGTGCCGGGATCAATCACCAGACATGGTATATTTCTGTAAAGCACAATGGGAAAGAGATGCTTGACCAGATACTTCCGGGTTTCGAGGCACATGAAAAATTCCGGGAGGAGGAAAAAGTGCGTATCGATATCCTGAAGAGGTTCGGGTATTACTCGACGGAGTCGAATGGTCATCTGTCTGAGTATGTAGCGTGGTACCGGAAACGCCCGGATGAGATTAAGGATTGGATCAATCTGGATAACTGGATCAATGGAGAGACGGGCGGCTATCTCAGGGTGACGAGGGAAGAGCGCAACTGGTTTGAAACGGATTATCCGAAGATTCTTGCAGAGCCGGCAAAGAGGATGGATGGTTCCCAGCGGAGCCAGGAGCATTGTTCTTATATCATAGAAGCTTTAGAGACAGGAAGACGGTACCGTGGTCATTTTAATGTTATGAATGAGGGCTGCATCACGAATCTTCCGTATGAGTCTGTGGTGGAGGTTCCGTGCTATGTGGACGGAAACGGCATTTCTGTGCCGAAGGTTGGTGATCTTCCGCTTGGCTGCGCGGCAGTCTGCTCGCAGTCGATCTGGGTACAGAAGCTCGCAGTTGAGGCGGCCGTGGCCGGGGACGTGAAGCTTCTGAAGCAGGCGGCCATGATGGACCCGCTCACTGGAGCTGTCTGCAATCCGCCGGAAATCTGGCAGATGATCGATGAGATGCTGGTAGCGCAGGAGAAGTGGCTGCCGCAGTATACGGACGCAATCGCTCAGGCGCGGGTAAACCTGAGCAGCCCGAATTGCCTGAAGGTAAAAGAAGGGTACCGCGGAGCAGTCCGTCTGCGTGAGAAGACACCGGAGGAGGTTGCAAAGGAACGGGCAGAGCGTGTGATTACCGCGTGATTTTGGACAGACATTGACGGATGTGAACAGGCAGCGGAGGACTGTCTTTGTACTTCTGTGCAGAAAATATTTGAAATATCTGCAATAATTGTGTGGTATTACTGGATAAATATGCGTTATTAAAAGAAAAAGCATGTTAAAATGTCTAACGTAGATGCAGAACAGGGAAAAGAATTGTACTAATTTCATAAAATGCGCGCAGAATGAAAATCAGACGACTCTTTTTTATGCAGTTGAAAGGAGAAAGAAAATGAAAAAAGATTATTACAGGTGATGTGTACAGCTATGTGTGCGGCAATGGGATTGTCCTTCACTGCATTTGCAGGTGAGGGTGAGGGCCTGGAAGTAGCATACAATCTGACAACAGAGGATTTTGCAGTTTTCGAGGGTATTATTAAGGACTTTACAGAAGAAACCGGAATCAATGTTACAATCTACAATGGCGGAGATGATTATGAGTCAGCTATGAAGACACGTATGTCCTCCGGAGACCTTCCGGATATGTGGGTAACACATGGCTGGAGTCTGATCCGTTACAGTGAGTATATGATGGACATCAGCGATCAGGAATGGGTTGCAAGTATCGATGCTGGTTTGAAGGATGTTATCACGAATGATGACGGCGAGCTCTTCATTCTCCCGATCACACAGGCAGTTGCAGCAATTGTATATAATAAAGATGTTCTTGAGGCAGCAGGTGTAGATGCTTCTCAGATCCGTACCTGGGATGATTTTGATGCGGCATGCCAGTCAATTCTGGACAATACCGACGCCGCTCCGATCGAGATCGTTATGGGTGACGCTTACGATGCATACTCTCTTGAGGTAATCTGGCCGACACTTTACTCGAATGGTGATCTGGATGACAGCCAGGCAGAAGCTCTTCAGGATGGTTCCTTTGACTGGACAACCGACGGACGCGAGGGCTTTGAGATGCTGGCTGACTGGTTTAAGAAGGGATATTTTAACGAAGACTATGTAAGTGGTAAGAAAGATGATATCTGCAAGGCAATGGCAAATGGCGAAGGCGCATTCGCACTGTATTCTACAGAGATGATCCCGTCTGTTCTGGCTTATAATGCAGATGCAAATCTCGGCATCCTTCCGGTTCCTGCAAAAGCGGATGACAAGGCATCAAGCTTCGGTACAGGAGAGGGTAACTTCAGCTGCTTCGGTATTTGGAAAGACACAGCACATGAGGATGAGTGCAAACAGCTTTCTGACCTATCTGTCACAGCCAGAAATCGCTACAGAGATCGTGAAGATCGACGGTGGTATCCCGGCGCTCACAACGATTGAACTGGATGAGTCCGAGCAGGCTGCTTACACAGCAAACGCATTCAAGGAAGCTCAGAGCCAGTTTGACGGTGACCTTGTATACGATAACTTCTTTGACCGTGAGTATCTGCCGAGTGGTATGTGGAGCGTAATGGGTGATTCTGTACAGGTTCTTCTGGCAGATCAGGATCCGGACAGCACACTCGAAGAAGCAATCGAGATGGTAGCAGACAACTACACAGATCTGATGGGCAACTAATAGATGTAAATAGCAACAATAGATTTTCTGTGACTTAAGAGAGGTTCATGACTGCGGCTGGTATTGGGCAGTTATGATTTGAAAAAACAGAACAGACAGACTTCTCAAGTCTGAAGAGGGTGGGTATCACCTTAGCGGATGAGAAGTCTGTTTTGTTATAAAGGGGTATGTTTATGGCGAAAAGAAAGAAAAAACTGAACTGGTTTTATCTGCCAGCGGTTATTTTAATGTTGGTATTTATTGCATATCCTCTGTTTAATGCAGTGTATCTGTCCTTTTTTAAATGGAATGGATATTCCGTCAATAAGGAGTTTATTGGAATATCCAACTACATTTCCATGTTTAAGGATAAGGTATTTATTTCTTCATTAAGAAATACGCTGATTTATGGATTTGGATGTACAATTCTTCAGCAGATTATCGGACTTGCGCTTGCACTGTTTTTGAATAGTAAATTCAAAGGGAGAGGGATTATCCGTACGGTAATCTATATGCCGGCTATGGTATCCGGTCTTGTCATGGGTTACATCATGTACTTCTTCTTCCAGTATAAAGGCGGTGTCATGAGTGATATTATCACATTCTTTGGCGGAAACCCGATTGACTGGCTTGGAAACGGAAATTATGCGATCGGAGTTATCGTATTTATCAATACGTGGCAGTTCGTGGGAGTTAGCATGGTTATTTATCTGGCCGGTATCCAGGGAGTATCACAGTCTTATCTGGAAGCTGCGGTCGTGGACGGGGCGGGCCCCTGGGCAAAGTTCCGTTACATTACGCTGCCTTTATTGATTCCAGCAATTGCGTCCTCTGTGATCTACAATCTGATCGGCGGACTGAAGCTGTATGACGTTATCATAGCGCTCACAGACGGAGGACCGGCGAAGAAGACACATTCGCTTGCCACCTATATCGCGAACCGCTACTTTGATGCAGAGCGTGCAGGATATGCGGCTGCGATCGGTGTATTTTCATTTGTGATGATCATGATCATCTCTGTCATTGTCAATGCATATTTCCGTAAAAAGGAGGTTGATCTTTGATGGATAAGCTGCTGCACAGAAAAAAGAATCAGGTTGGACCTTACAGTGATTTTGCGGAAGAGCGTATTAAATTCCGGCTGAAGGACTGGTGGAAATATGTCCTTGCGCTTGCACTGCTGTTTATTTATCTGTTTCCGTTTTATGTTATTATCAATGTTTCTCTGAAAACGTTTGAGGATACGACATCGAGAATCCATTTTCCGGATCCGATATACTGGGGGAACTTCGAGAAGGTCATTCAGGCCGGTGATATCTTTAACGGTATCAAAAACTGTCTGATCATTACCGTTTTTGTCCTGCTGGTAGAGATCGTGATCGGATGTATGGCGGCGTACGCCCTGGCTCGGAATCAGACGAAATTCAACGAGCTGGTGAGAAATCTGATCATGTCCGTTATGATGATCACCCCGCTTACCATTCTCGTAGGTGTGTATTCTACGATGTCAAAGATTCATGCTACGTCTACTTACTGGGGGATGGTGCTCGTGCTCAGTGCATTTGGACTTCCTCTGGTCATCATGCTGTACACGAACTTTATTTCTTCTATTCCGGTGGCGCTCGATGAGGCGGCTGCGATAGACGGCGCCAGCAATTTCCAGGTATTCTTCCACGTAATTCTGCCTCAGCTGAAGACCGTTACGGTAACGGTTATTATCCTTCAGGGTGTTGGTGTGTGGAACGAGTATACGTATGCGTACTATTTCCTGCAGAAAACGGAAATGAGAACGATCACGCTTGTAATCAAGACGTTTTTCTCCGCGGTGTCGAATGATTACGGAGCGGCAGCCGCGACTGCGGTAATTGGTATGCTGCCGCTGATTATTGTTTATCTGTGTCTGCAGAAGTATTTTATCCAGGGGCAGATCGACAGTGCGATTAAGAGCTAAGGATGAGGGATTACTTTGAAAATATCATTGGATTCACCTATTTTTGAACATGGGAATCAGGCTGCAGATGTATTTGCTGCAGGATTTTTGTGGCTGCTTTTTTCGCTTCCAGTCATCACAATTGGGCCGGCAAGCTGTGCCCTTTACTATACCGTCGTGAAGGTTGTGCGCAGAAAGAGGGAGACTGTCGGGAAGGCGTTTCTGCACTCTTTTCTTGAGAATCTGAAGCAGGGAATTGCGGCTGAGATATTTCTGGTGCTGTACGGGGGTGTACTTTTCCTGTGTGTTCAGTCCGCCCGTGCGGCAGAGGGAAATGTGAAATTGGTTGTTCTGGCGGGAGTCATACTTGTGATTCCATTTGCGGCTGTTCTGCCCTGGATCTTTCCGGTGATGTCACGATTTGGTACCGGACTGGTCCGGCAGTTTCAGTACGCGGTTTATATGGCAGTGGGACATTTACCAACGACGATCGCACTGCTTTTATTATTGTGCAGTGTGGTCATTCTGGTCATTCTCCTGCCATTTTTGCTGCTTCTTCTGTCGGGGATTTATGCATATGTATCCTCTTTTTTGATTGAAAGGGTATTTCAAACCTATATGAAGCGTGAGCGGGAGAAGTATGCGGATTCGGATGATCTGCCGTGGTATCTGGAATAGGAGACAATAGAAGCATGACAGGGAAGCTGACAGCGGCCATAGGAAAGGAGAAACTATCATGAAAAAAACAATACAGTTACAGGAAAACGGCCTGTCTATTTTGTTTGGAGTGAGAGACAGCGGTATTGTGGAACTGCTGGATTTTTCACCTTTGCAGCCCGGAGCTCCGGTTTCCTTCGGGGAGACTGAGAAGGAATATCCGCTGCTTGAGGTTCAGGAGACAGGAAAGACTACGCGTGAGATGCACGGGTATAAGCATAATGCAGGCAGTGCGTCACTTGAATTTAAATATACAGGTCATTCAATCACAGAGACGTCAGGTGGGAAGGAGATTACCATTTCCCTGGAGACGGAGGCGCATGTTGCGGCAGACTACCATATGAAGCTGTTCCGCGGAATTCCGGTCGTACAGGTCTGGACGGAGCTGGAAAACCGGGGGCCAGAGGAAGTGGGACTTGAGTATGTTTCCTCATTTATTTACCGCAGACTCTCCGGAAATGGAGCACAGCCGTATTATGACAAGACGGATATCTATATTCCGCACAATAGCTGGTCATGTGAATCACAGTGGGAGAAGCGCGATATCCGTGATCTGAATCTCTCCGGTATGCCGGTGGATGGTTTTAATACGCCGGGCTTTGGTCACAATCGTTTCTGTTACGGAGGAAGAAGCTCCTGGTCTTCCTCGGAATATCTGCCGATGGGCTTTGCAGCCGACCGTGAGACGGGGGAGACATACTGTTTTGAGATTGAAAACTCCGGGCAGTGGCACGTAGAATATGGCTCTGATACGGAAGCGAGGCTGTATGTTGCGTTGAGCGGTCCGACAGAGACGGAACATGGCTGGTGGAAAAATCTAAAGCCGGGCACTTCTTTTGCAACCGTACCTGTGGCATTTGGTGTGGTGCATGGGGATGTCAGTGATGCGGCGGCTGCGCTTACGATGTACCGGAGAGCAGTGCGCAGGCCGAATGAGGATGATGAAAAGCTGAATGTTGTCTTTAATGATTATATGAACTGTCTGATGGGGGATCCAACGGATGAACGTGAGCGTATGATCATTGACAAGGCAGCGGAGATGGGGTGCGAGTACTACTGTCTTGACTGCGGATGGTATGATGCGGGGCCGTGGTGGGACCGTGTCGGTGAGTGGATAGAGTCACCGGAACGTTTTCCGAACAGTCTGAAGTCTATCTGTGAGTATGCGAAGAGCAAGGGCATGGTGATGGGGCTCTGGCTTGAAATCGAGGTAATGGGAACCGCGTGTGAGCTGGCATCGAGATTGCCGGATGACTGGTTTGTGTGCAGGCATGGGAAACGACATATCGATAATAAACGATATCTTCTGGATTTCCGGAACCCGGAGGTACGTAAATACTGTATGGAGGTTGTGGACCGACTGATTGAAGATTACGGGGTTGGATACTTTAAAGTGGATTATAACGTCACAATGGGTTATGGAAGCGATCTGTATTCTGACAGTTGTGCGGATGCAATTCTGGAGCATTACCGGTATCTGTATCAGTGGTACGGTGAGATTTTCCGGAAGCATCCGGATCTGGTGATTGAAAACTGTGGTTCCGGCGGTCAGCGTATGGATTATGGAATGCTGAAGCTGCTGAGTCTTCAGTCCACAAGCGACCAGACGGATTATATTTACAATTCCTATATTGCGGCAAATGTGGCAAGTGCTGTAGCGCCGGAGCAGGCGGGAATGTTGGTATATCCATATGAAGATAATGCAGAGCACATCATCTACAATATGGTAAATGGCATTCTGCTCCGCCCCTATATCAGCGGTATGGTATGGAAGCTGAGCGGGGAGAGCATGGAACTGATGCGCGAAGGGATTGCTCTGTATAAGGAAATCCGTGGGGATGTGAAAGAGGCGGTTCCGGTATTTCCGCTCGGACTTACCGGAGTAAAAGATTCCGTTCTGGCCTATGGCCTGCAAAAGGAGAAAACCGTATATCTGGCTGTGTTTGCACCGAAAGTAAAGGATGCAGTCATTCCGCTGAAGTATGGAAACAATGTGAAGCAGGTTTCTGTGATTTATCCGAAGGCTGTTAACTGTAGCTTTTCTTATGAAGAGGGAACACTGACAGTGCATCTGCCGCAGAAGGCGGCTGCGAGACTGTTCCGGCTGGAACTGGAATAGGCTTGGGAATCAGTTTTGGAAGCGCTTTTGAAATCGGTTTTGCGATCAGACAGAAAGGAGAATCAGAATGGATAAAAACAGCTTTGCCCTATCACCGCCGATGGGGTGGAACAGTTGGGACTGCTACGGTGCTTCCGTTACAGAGCAGGAATTGATCCGGAATGCTGATTACATGGCGGAGCATCTGAAAAAGTATGGATGGGAATATATTGTATGTGATATTCAGTGGTATGAACCGACTGCGAATTCCAGCCATTACCACAAATTTGCTGATCTGTGTATGGATGAGTATGGCCGGGTGATTCCTGCGCCGAACCGTTTCCCGTCAGCGGCAGACGGGAATGGGTTCCGCCCGATTGCAGATTATGTACACGGCAAAGGGCTGAAATTCGGCATCCACATCATGCGCGGAATTCCGCGGCAGGCAGTGGCAGCCAATACGCCTGTGAAGGGAACTGCCTATACGGCGCGGGATGTGGCACACCCAAATTCGATCTGCTGCTGGAATACGGATATGTACGGGCTGGATGTCACGAAGCCGGGAGCGCAGGAATACTATGATTCTATTATTGAGCTGTATGCATCCTGGGGTGTGGATTATATCAAGGTAGATGATATCTGCGTGAAATATGCGAGAACAAATGACGAGAGCACACTTGCCTACGGCGGGGACGAGATCGAGCTTCTGCACAAGGCAATCTTAAAGTGCGGGCGTCCGATTGTACTCAGCCTTTCACCTGGCCCGGCTATGGTGGATCAGGCGGCGCATCTGCGCGAAAACGCGAATATGTGGAGAATCACAAATGATTTTTGGGATGACTGGAGTGACATCATGGAGATGTTCGGGCGCTGCAATGACTGGAGTCCGTATGTATCGCCGGGGTGTTATCCGGACTGCGACATGCTGCCGATCGGGCATCTGGCGATCCGCGGCTGTGAGCATGGAGTCTATGAGCGCCAGACGCGGCTGTCACAGGAAGAGCAGCGCACCATGCTGACACTGTGGTGCATCTTCGGTTCCCCGCTGATGATCGGCTGTGAGCTGACCGACATGGATGACTGGACCAAAGCGCTGGTTACGAACGAAGAAGTGATCCGCCTTCTCCGGAACGGAAGAAATGCGCATCAGGTACTGCGGACTTATGATTTGATCGTGTGGCAGGCGGAGGACGACGAGAATCATTATGTGGCATTGTTCAATACAATCAACTGGCCGGATGAGTTTGCGGTCAGCCTCAGTCAGCTCGGACTGTCAGGCAGCTACCGTGTGCATGATATGTGGACCGGGGAAGAGCTGGGAGAGGTCAGTGAGCGGCTGACAGCCAGGATTGATGCCCACGATGCGAAATTGTATTGTCTGAAAAAAAGCTGAAAAGCCAATGAATGATACGAAGTAATACAGATTGTATTTCAAAGGGAAATCCGTTATACTGGAGTCAGGGATTAGCTGCAGTATAGCGGATTTTTCAATCAGAACCTGAATAGCAGAGAAGCGGGGTGATTTTATGGCAAGGACGGTTGCGATTGGGCAGCAGGATTTTGAGACAATCCGGAATAATAATTATTTCTATATTGATAAAACAGATTTCATTCGGGAATGGTGGGAGAATGGGGACAGCGTCACTCTGATTATGCGTCCGCGCCGGTTCGGCAAGACATTGAATATGAGTATGGTTGAGCAGTTTTTTTCAGTGAAGTATGCGAACCGGGAGGATCTGTTTGAAGGACTTTCAATCTGGGAAAAAGAGAAGTATCGGGATCTTCAGGGAACCTATCCGGTCATCAGCCTGAGCTTTGCCAATGTGAAGGAAAAGGATTATCCTACAACACGGAGAAAAATCTGTCAGATTTTGACAGATCTGTATGCGCAGTATGATTTTCTTTTATCGAGTGGATTTCTGAATGAGAAAGAACGGGCGTTTTTTAAATCGGTATCTGCAGATATGGGGGATGTGGAAGCATCCTTTTCTCTGCATCATCTTGCAAATTATCTGTCGCGGTATTATGGAAAGAAGACAATTATACTGCTGGATGAATATGATACTCCGATGCAGGAAGCATATGTAGAGGGATATTGGGAAGAGCTGGTTTCGTTCACACGCAGTCTGTTCAATGCTGCGTTTAAGACAAATCCGTACCTGGAACGGGCAATCATGACGGGGATTACACGTGTGAGTAAGGAATCCATTTTTTCAGATTTAAATAATTTAACCGTTATCACAACCACTACTGATATGTATACTGACAGTTTTGGGTTCAGGGAAGAAGAAGTTTTTGCAGCGCTGGAGGAATATGGTCTGGCGGATAAAAAAATGGAAGTAAAAGAATGGTATGATGGATTTATCTTTGGTACTGTTCGTGATATTTATAATCCATGGTCGATTATTAATTATCTCAGGGAAAAAAGGCTGACGACTTATTGGGCAAACACCAGCAGCAACCGTCTGATCGGCATGGTGATTCGGGAGGGAAGCCCGGATGTGAAGGCTGATTTTGAGGAATTAATGCGCGGCGGAGTTTTGGAAAAGAGGATCGATGAACAGATTGTCTTCCAGCAGTTTTCTGAAGGGGAAGATGCCGTATGGAGCCTGCTTCTGGCAGGCGGTTATCTGAGAGTGGAGTCATGTACCTTTGATGAATGGACTGGAGAAATGATTTATCAGGTAACACTGACGAATATGGAAGTACGGATTATGTTCCGGAATATGATCAGGGGCTGGTTTACAAAAGGGCAGACTGCATACAATTCGTTTGTCAAGGCATTGCTGAAAAATGATCTGCAGTCTATGAACGTTTATATGAACCGTGTGGCTTTGACAACCTTCAGTTATTTTGACAGCGGCAAAAAACCTTCTGAATATGCGGAACCGGAGCGGTTTTATCATGGCTTTGTGCTTGGGCTGGTAGTTGAGCTTTCCGGGCGGTATGTGATTACCTCAAATCGCGAGAGCGGATTTGGAAGATATGATGTGATGATGGAACCTTTGAGCAGTGATGATGATGCGATGATTCTGGAATTCAAGGTATATGATCCGGAGGAGGAAAGGACATTGGAGGATACGGTACAGAGTGCGCTCCTTCAGATTGAGCGGGAAGAATACGCATCTGTTCTGACCGCGAAGGGAATATCGAAGACGCGTATACGTACCTATGGATTTGCTTTTAAGGGGAAGACAGTTTTGATCGGAGGAAAGCAAAACATTTGAAGGTGGTCTGTTTTGCCGATGAAGCTATATTTTCAGGAGGTGCGGGTATTCGCCGGTACTTTCCTTTTGGTAATTGTCTTTATCTGAAAAGTGAAGTATAATAGAACGGAATGAAAGAAAGCGGACGCAGGCATACTAAAAAAGCGCAGCGGCTGATCAGAATTTTATTTGGAGGAATATGTGATATGAGACGAACTGATACATGGAGCACTTATACGAAAGAGCAGATGCAGGAGCTTGAAGCTCTGGCGTCGGATTATAAGTCATTTTTGGATGCAGGAAAAACGGAACGTGAGTGTGTCAAGGAGACGATCCGTCTCGCGGAACAGAGCGGGTATATAAGTCTGGAGCAGGTACGCGAAAGCGGGAAGACGCTTGTGCCGGGAGACAAGGTATATGCGGTCTGCATGAATAAGATGATTGCACTTTTTCTGATTGGAAACGAACCTCTGGAGAAGGGCATGAGGATTCTTGGTGCGCATATCGATTCTCCGCGTCTGGATATCAAACAGAATCCGCTGTATGAGGATACGGGAATGGCTTATCTTGATACGCATTATTACGGTGGAATCAAGAAATATCAGTGGGTGACGATCCCGCTGGCGCTTCACGGTGTGGTAGCGAAGAAGGATGGAGAGATTGTGGAAATCAGTGTCGGAGAGAATGCAGATGATCCGGTTGTATTCGTATCGGATCTGCTGATCCACCTCGCCGGAGAGCAGATGGAGAAGAAGGCCCGTGTTGTGATCGAGGGAGAGAATCTCGATATTCTGGTGGGTTCACGTCCGATGAAGAATGAGGATGAACAGAGCGCAGTAAGTACGGCTTCTTCTGCTGATTCAGACGCAAAGGCAGAGAAAACTGCTGAAGGCAAGGATGAAACGGAAAAGAAGGCGGAAAAGGATGCAGTGAAAGCAAATATTCTTCAGATTCTGAAAGAGAAATACGGAATCGAAGAAGATGATTTCCTGTCTGCCGAGATTGAGGTCGTTCCGGCCGGAAAAGCGAGAGACTGTGGTCTTGACCGGAGTATGATTATGGCATATGGACAGGATGACCGTGTGTGCGCTTACACTTCTCTGATTGCGCAGCTTCAGACGGAGACTCAGGATAAGACATGCTGCTGTCTGCTCGTTGATAAGGAAGAGATCGGAAGTGTCGGAGCAACCAGTATGCAGTCCCGCTTCTTTGAGAATACTGCAGCGGAGCTGATGGATTGTGCGGGACAGTACAGTGAGCTGAAGCTAAGACGCTGTCTCGGAAATTGCAGAATGCTTTCTTCTGATGTAAGTGCAGCATACGATCCGCTGTTTGCAGGTTATTTTGAGAAGAAAAATGCAGCATATTTCGGAAAGGGACTTGTCCTGAACAAGTTCACCGGCGCGAGAGGAAAGAGCGGAAGCAATGATGCAAATGCAGAGTACGTCGCAAGGATCCGCGGCATTTTTGACCGTCAGGATGTGGCATTCCAGACCGCAGAGCTTGGAAAGGTTGATGTCGGAGGAGGCGGAACGATCGCATATATTTCAGCGCTCTATGGTATGGAGGTTATTGACAGCGGTGTGGCAGTGCTGAATATGCATGCTCCGATGGAGGTAACCAGCAAGGCGGACGTCTATGAAGCGGTACGCGGGTATCAGGCATTTCTGCAGGAAGCGTAATCAGGAATGCAGGTTCCTGTGTACAGAGTGATAGATCAGCGGGGGATGCATGGGATATAAAGCACCGGATACAGAAGTTTCAGACCGGCCTGAAAAGTTGTTAAAATGTCAGGATTTATGAACAAGTGTAAGAAGCGGATTCGAATATCTGCTTCTTGCGGACAGGAGGATGGGGATGAAAAGAAGAACAGCGTGGGTGGCGGCAGCTATACTTGCAGCGTCGATGGGATTGGGAATGACAGTATCCGCCGGTGAGCCCGGGATCGATATCGGCGCGCTGAAGGGACCGACTTCCATGGGACTGGTTTCGATGATAGAGAAAAAAGGGATCGATCAAGGTTTATATATTTATAATTTTTCAATGGTGACAGCAGCGGATGAGCTGGTCGGAAAGGTAATCAGCGGCGAGGTGGATATCGCTCTGGTTCCTGCGAATGTGGCGAGTGTGCTTTACAATAAGACAGAGGCCGGTGTCAGGGTAATTGACATCAATACGCTTGGCGTGCTGTATGTGGTAGAGTGTGGGGATGCGGTACAGTCTGTCAGCGATCTGGCGGGAAAGACGGTTTATCTGACCGGGAAAGGAACGACTCCTGACTATGTACTCCAGTATCTTCTGGAACAGAATGGATTGACGACAGATGATGTGACACTGGAATACAAGTCTGAGGCAACGGAAGTGGTATCCGTTCTGGCGGAGGATCCGACGGCAATCGGACTGCTTCCGCAGCCGTTTGTGACGGCAGCGGGAATGCAGAATGAAAATCTCCGGATTGCGCTTGATCTGGCTGATGAATGGGCTAAATTGCAGGGAGAAGGCGGCAGCAGCCTGGTGACGGGAGTCACCGTAGTGCGGACAGATTATCTGGAAAGTGACAATGAATTCGGAGACCCGAATGAGGATGCAGTGAAGGATTTCCTGAAGGAGCATAAAGAATCTGTTTCCTATACGAATGCAAATCCGGCTGAAGCAGCCGAATTGACTGCCAAACAGGGAATTGTTGCAAATGCGGAAATAGCTGAGAAGGCAATTCCGTACTGCAACATTACCTGCATTCAGGGAGAGGAGATGAAGACTGCATTGGAAGGATATCTTCAGGTGCTTGCGGATATGGATCCGGCCTCTATAGGAGGAAGTCTGCCGGGAGAGGATTTCTATTATATTCCGTAAGCGTGCCTCGTGTAAGGGTTCAAAGCGCATAGATTCCGGGCTGTTCAGAGGAAATGCCCTGTGAAGTAATGCGAAATATATGAATTCTGGAGTGTCCGGGGGGAAGCATGAACGATTCAGGGAGAAATATCAGAAAAGTAATGATGATTATGATCTGGATTGTGTTGTGGCAGCTTGCATCCATAGCGGTCGGCAGCAGGATTCTGTTTGTAGGTCCGCGGGAGGTTGCTTCGGTATTGGCTGTACAGGTTTGGCAGCCGGAGTTCTGGAGGACGATTCTGTCTTCTTTGATCAGAATCGCCGGAGGATTTCTTGGAGCCTTTTTGTCCGGAATCGTGCTGGCAGCTCTCGCCGGGCGGTTCCGGGTCATAAAAGAATTTCTGGAACCGCCGGTGGGGCTTCTCCAGTCTGTACCCGTGGCGTCCTTCGTGATTCTGGCGCTGATCTGGATCGGTTCTGAGAATCTGTCTGTTCTGATTACATATCTGGTGGTGTTCCCGGTGATTTATCGCAATGTTCTGGAAGGAATCGGTCAGGCAGACCGTGAGCTTCTGGAGATGGCGCAGGTGTTTGGAATGAGTACCTGGCGAAAAATATATTATCTCTACCGTCCGGCGCTCATGCCGTATCTTCTGGCGGGCTGCCGCATTTCTCTCGGCATGGCGTGGAAATCAGGAGTGGCAGCGGAGGTAATCGGTGTACCGGATCATTCCATCGGAGAGAAGCTGTACATGGCAAAGATTTACCTGAGTACGGCAGAGCTGTTTTCCTGGACCTTTGTGATTATCGTAGTGAGCCGGATGTTTGAATGGCTGTTTTTGAAAGTGCTGCAGCTTTTGTCAGTAGATTTACAGGGAGAAAGCAGCGGACCTGCGGTGAGGAAAGCAGGATCAGAAACAGAAGATGCGGGAAAATCTCAGAGCAGTAAGATGAAAGAGGGCAGTTCTGATTTCAGAGTTTTGCTGCGTGATGGCCTTGTGGAACGTGGGAACGATGGACGGCAGAGGAATGTCAGCTCCGAAAATATACTGCAGAGCAGCGTCGGGACACAGGAAGAGGGCAGGCAGTGTAAGGATGTGATGCTGTCGGAAGAGCGGAACGCGGATAGGGCTGCCGCACCGCGGATGGATGAAAAACAGGAACCGAATATTCTGATGGCAGAGAATATTTACAAAGCTTATCATAATGTACCGGTATGGAACGGAGAATCCTTCTATTTGAAGAAAGGCGGTATCTATTGCCTGCTGGGTGCTTCCGGGCGGGGAAAGACAACTCTGCTCCGGATTCTCATGGGACTGGAACAGTCGGAAAGGGGGAAGATATCTGGCCCGGGAGGAGGAAACATCAGTGCTGTCTTTCAGGAGGACCGGCTGTGCGGGTATCTGGACAGTGTCAAAAATATAGAGATAGTTCTGCGCAGAACAGGAACGGGCAGATCCGATTTTTTGACAGAACCGGAGGCACTGTTGGAAAGTCTGCTGGAGCCGGAAGCAATTCATCGTCCGGTCAGGGAATTGAGCGGGGGAATGAAGCGCAGAGTTGCGATCGCACGTGCACTGGCCGCATCAGCGGATGTCATTTTAATGGATGAACCGTTTACAGGACTGGATGAGGTAACGAGAAGGCAGGTAATTCAGGTCATCCTGAATGCCCGGAAAGGACGTACACTTCTGGTGGTGACGCATCAGGAAGAGGATGCAGTGAGACTTGGCGCAGAAGTGATTCGGATTTGATTCGGGAAGATGTGCTGAGAGGTTGTTGTCTGCTGCGACTGGCTGAAAAAATGTGCCGAGAGGTTGCTGTCTTCTGTAATTGGCTGACAAAAATTTGAAAAAGAAGATGGATTTTCCGGCAGCGGGAGGAGCTGTTTGAGGGAAGAGAAATAACGCTTGATGCGGTGTGAAAGTTAAATTATGATAAATGAAAGTGAAGCAGGAGGATGATACGATATGGCAAAATCAAAAGTATATTTTTCGGATCTTCGGACCAAAGACGGAGAAGGTTTGCTGGAAAAGCTGCAGCGCATGATAAAAAGAGCAGGAATCGGGGATATTGATTTTGAAAATCACTACGTGGCGATCAAGATGCATTTCGGAGAACCGGGCAATCTTGCATTTCTGCGTCCGAATTATGCGAAGGCTGTTGCTGATGTAGTCAAGGAGCTGGGCGGGAAACCGTTTCTGACAGACTGTAATACACTGTACGTAGGCGGTAGAAAGAATGCACTGGATCATCTGGATTCTGCTTATATGAATGGGTTTGTACCGTATGCAACCGGATGTCAGGTACTGATCGCCGACGGACTGAAGGGAACGGATGAGGCGCTTGTTCCGGTAGACGGCGGTGAGTATGTGAAGGAAGCGAAAATCGGACGCGCAGTCATGGATGCGGATATTTTCATTTCGCTGACACATTTCAAAGGACATGAGGCTACAGGATTCGGAGGCACTCTGAAAAATATCGGAATGGGCTGCGGTTCCCGTGCGGGTAAGATGGAAATGCACAGCGCAGGGAAGCCGCATGTGAAACAGGAGGATTGTATCGGATGTGGAAGATGCAGCAGAATCTGCGCGCACAGCGCAGCCGTTGTGACAGATAAAAAGGCATCTATTGATCATAACAAGTGCGTCGGATGCGGCAGATGTATTGGTGTCTGTCCAAAGGATGCGGTAAAACCTGCAAGTGATGAGTCAAATGATATCCTGAACTGCAAGATCGCAGAGTACACCAAGGCGGTCATTAATGGCAGACCGAACTTCCATATCAGTCTGGTGATCGATGTATCTCCGTACTGCGACTGCCATTCAGAAAATGATGCAGCAATCGTACCAAATGTCGGAATGTTCGCCTCTTTCGATCCGGTCGCACTCGACGTAGCATGCGCCGATGCAGTCAATGCGCAGCCGGCGATCCGCAACAGTATGCTCGGGGATGCTCTGGCTGAGCACGAAGAAGAGGTAGATCATTTCCACGCTGTCAGCCCGGATACGAACTGGAGAAGTGCGATTGCACATGCGGTTAAGATTGGAATCGGCAGCGCAGAGTATGAATTGATCGTTGTGAAATAAGGAAGGGCGACTGCTGTCAATTTTGTACAGAGATATCATCAGGAGCAGAACCTTTCTGTAAATGGTAAACCGGAAGGCTGTTCACAGTCCTGTTTCCGGACAGAGCGTGAATAGCCATGATCCGCCATAGCGTACAGGAAAGCTTAGCCGTCAGGTTTTCTCATTTGGTATAAGCTTTGGACGGAAAGGACTGAATCAGAATGAACAAAGAAAGACTTATAAAAAACATTGTGGATCAGATGAAAGAGGCACAGATCAAGCTGGGATATGTAAGGGAGACTGTTCGTCTCTATTATACTTTGCCATCTTTGAACGGAATTCTGGGAACAGAAGCGGCGGATCAGCAGGAAATGACTGGATTGCTGGAAGAAAGCCGCGTTCCGCTGGAGGAGAAGCTGGGATATCCGAAATTCGGGATTCATAAAGGGAGAATCGAGATCAGTATTCCACCGGAAGGGGCAGAATATGTATACCGTGAGGTGAAAGCATCTCCATTTCTGGCAGATATGATTCATCTGTTCCAGAACCATCATTGCTGTAGTATGGAAGAGATCCGGAACGTATTTGAGACATACAGCAGGGACTACGTGTGCGAGAAGATGCCGGAGGGGATGGACTTCGACTATGTACTGTATTTTTTGGACGAGTTGATTGATCCATATTATTACTGTGTGAAAGCGGAGATGGGGCATACAATCTATCATAGGTTCACGAAAGAAGATTATCAGATGCTGCTGAATTCATAAAGGTTAAACTTTGGAAGCAATAGAAACAAAATGAGCTTGCGGTGATGGAAACCGCAGGCTCATTTTGAGTTTTGAAGCTATGAGCAAAATTATCTTTACTTACGGATTTTGATCTTCACAGCCTTGCTGAAGCTTCCCCAGCAAAGCTTTTTCAGTGAATCTTTATTTCCTGCCCGGACTTTCACATAATACGTCTGTCCCTTTTTCAGGTTTGAGATTGTTTTATAAGGATTTTTCACTGTATATTTTTTCAATCCTTTAGTAAATCTACTGTTTCTAGCCAGATAGATTTGATAACGGTCAGCTTTCTTTCCTGAAACCTTCCAGCTTACCTTAAGCTTCCGGGTTTTCAGATTTTTCAAAACAGGAGCTGCAAGCTTTTTGGGTTTCACCTTGGTCCACTCAGCGTCTAATACAAAATTCTGGGCATAGATGGGATAAATCGCTGCCATGTAGCTGTTTCCGTACTCAGCTACTTTCCATCCATTGAATAAATATCCTTTTTTAGTCGGGTTTTTCAGTACAATCGTTTGGCCGGTCACGTAGCTTGAAGGATTTGCCTTATTCTGCTTTCCGCCATGAAGGCGGTATGTAATTGTATAAGTTTGCACTGCGGGAGGTTCTTCTTTGGAAGGTTCCTCTTCAGAGGGGGTCTGACCGATATTTTGCGGCGGTTGTTTCTTGATGACCCGTTCCAGATCTTCCGTCTCATATCCCCGTGCGATATAGACCACAGTTCTGCTTTTGTCCATCACAAGACTTACAGGAAGTGTAACTGACGTTGTATAGATTCCTGCCTGATTCAGCATGCTCCACATTTGACTGTTGTAGCCGCCGGCTTTATGTGCTACGGTTACATTTTGATACATTTGCCCAAAAGATTCCAGACCTGTATCTTCTTCGTCCACAGCCATCAAGACTGATTTCACAGAATATCCCTGTTCCCGGAGACTCTCAGCTTTTGCAATCATTCTTCTGGTATTTGGGCAGGAAGTCCGGCCATAAAACAGTACGACCATATCCTCTGTAAATTCTCTGGGGGATATTGTTTTTCCATCGATACAGTTGATTACGATTTCAGGATTCATAGATACAGTTTCCATGGAATAAGTCCGCACCGGGAAACACAGTATTCCAACCAGAAAGAGCAGAAGCAGGCCGGGCATCCATACACGTTTTTTCATTTTCATTTTTCCTCCTTACTTTACTAACAGTAGCTCTGTCATTAACGGCTTTCTTAATTTCAAGGATAGCGTATGTTTTAGGGTTCGTCAATGTATTTTTGAATGACCTTCATCTTATTTCTGCAGACACCGGGCCAAGTAGTCGTGTCTGCACAAAATTTTGATTATTTTGATCAAAAGGATACTATTGAAAAAGAAAATGAACTGGAAAGAGCAGACAATAAAAGGATGGTCATGTAAAAGTGTAATCAAACTTTCTAAAAACAAAAAACCCGAAAACCATTGATTCTCAAGGCTTTCAGGTCTATCGAAAAATAGCGGAAGGGAGATTTGAACTCTCGACACCACGGGTATGAACCGTGTGCTCTAG
>JAUNGL010000224.1 GCA_030524665.1 Lachnospiraceae bacterium
AAATACAGACAGTCAGCAGTAGCCAAAAACGGCAAAACATATGAGAATGTGACACTTCAGGATAAGACCGGGACGATAGATGCCAAAATATGGGATCCCAGCTCATCTGGAATCGAGGAGTTCGATGCGCTGCGCTATGTATGGATTACCGGCGATGTGACGAGCTTTCAGGGGGCGCTGCAGCTGAATATAAAAAGAGCAAGAATCGCCGACCCGGCAGAGTATCACCCGGAGGATTATCTTCCGGTCAGTGAACGGAATCTGGATGAGATGTATACGGAGCTGATGAGGTATATGGAAAAGGTTCAGAATATATATCTGAAGAAGCTGATCAGCATGTATTTTATTGACAATAAAGCTTTCATCGAGGCTTTCAAAAAGCATTCCGCAGCCAAGACCGTACATCACAGCTTTGTGGGCGGTCTGCTGGAACATACGCTGGGAGTGGTGAAGCTCTGTGACTATTATATACGGGAGTATCCATATCTGAATGGGGATCTGCTGTTGACTGCAGCGCTGTTCCATGATGTCGGAAAATTAAAAGAGATTTCTAATTTCCCGGAAAATGACTATACGGATGATGGCCAGCTTCTCGGACACATCGTTATGGGGAGCGAGCTGGTAGGATTCGGCTGCCGCCATATCCAGAATTTTCCAAAGAAGCTGATGAGCGAACTGCAGCACTGCATCCTGGCGCATCACGGCGAGCTGGAATATGGATCTCCCAAGAAGCCTGCGCTGCCGGAGGCAATGGCGCTGAACTATGCGGACAATACGGATGCCAAGCTGGAGACGATGCGTGAAATCCTGAAAAGTGCAGGGACGAGTCAGGAATGGCTGGGCTATAACAGACTGTTCGAATCGAATCTGCGGAGGAGTACGGAATTCTAAGCTTCCTGTGACGGAAAGGCAGAGGAGCAGAGAGATGACGCGGATATACCTGTCAGTCGTGCTGCCGGTTAGATACGAGAAAGATGGGGAATCCGACGTGAGATAAAGGAGTAGAAACAGAATGACAGCGAATGAATATCAGAAGCTTGCGATGCGGACATTAAATCCGGCACTTGGCAAAAAGGATGTTTTGATCAATGGTGTGATGGGGCTATGCGGAGAATCGGGAGAAGCGATTGACATTGTGAAGAAGCATCTGGCGCAGGGACATGAACTGGATCGGGAAGGTCTGATTAAAGAACTGGGTGATATTGCATGGTATCTGGCTGAGACAGCCGCAGCTTTGGATGTATCGCTGGACGAAGTGCTGGAGCGCAATATCAGAAAATTGCAGAAAAGATACCCGGACGGTTTTGAGAGCGGGAGATCACAGGATCGGACGGAAGAATCAAAATGGCAGGAGACAGAATGAAAAAAGACGATATTATCACATTGGCGATAGAGGATTTAAGCAGTGATGGGCTTGGAGTCGGAAAATATGAAGGAATTGCTTTTTTTGTAAAGGATACGGTAATCGGGGATGTCGCTGAAGCGAAAATCATGAAAATGAAAAAAACATATGGATACGCCAGACTGATACGCCTTATAAAAGCCAGCCCGGATCGTATCGTACCACCCTGCCCGGTAGCACGCCAGTGCGGCGGCTGTCAGATTCAGGCGATGTCTTACCGCGCCCAATTAAAATTTAAAGAGGAAAAAGTTCGGAACAACCTGATGCGGATAGGAAAATTCGAGGAAATTCCGATGGAGCCGATTCTGGGAATGGAACAGCCGTTTCGTTACCGCAACAAAGCTCAGTTTCCGGTCGGAAGAGATCGGGAGGGAAGGCTGGTTGCAGGCTTCTATGCAGGGCGCACTCATAATATCATTACCTGTCGGGACTGTCTGCTTGGGAGCGAGGTGAACCGTCCCATCGTAGAAATTGTATTGACTCATATGAAGCGCTATCGGATAGAACCCTACGACGAGGCAACCGGAACGGGTCTGGTACGCCATATTATGACGCGTGTCGCCCGTCGTACCGGACAGATCATGGTTTGTCTTGTACTGAACGGGACGCAGCTTCCGCACGAAAGCGATTTGATCGAACAGCTCTCCCAGATTCCCGGAATGACAAGTATCACGCTGAATATCAATACGGAGCGTACCAACGTCATCATGGGACGCAGACAGAAGCTGCTCTGGGGCCGGGAAACAATTGAGGACTATATCGGAGACGTCCGTTTTTCCATCTCACCCAAGTCCTTCTATCAGGTAAATCCGCTCCAGACCGAAAAGCTGTATGGAAAAGCACTCGAATATGCCGCACTTACCGGGAAAGAAACCGTATGGGACCTGTACTGCGGAATCGGCACGATTTCTCTGTTTCTTGCTCAGAAAGCGCGTCATGTCTGTGGAGTTGAAATTGTACCAGAAGCCATTCAGGATGCCAGGGAAAATGCCAGACTGAACGGGTTTACAAATACATCCTTCTATGTCGGCAAAGCAGAAGAAGTACTCCCGGAAAAATATCGAAGCGATGGGATCAGAGCCGATGTCATAGTGGTAGATCCGCCACGCAAAGGATGCGAGGAGAGCGTACTTGCCACAATGATACAGATGGCGCCAGAGCGGATCGTGTACGTGAGCTGTGATTCGGCGACACTCGCGCGGGATCTGAGATATTTGTGCGATAGAGGATATCATCTGGAAAAAATCTGCCCGGTAGATATGTTCGGAAATTCGGTTCATACGGAAAGTATCGCGTTACTTCAGAAGAACAAACGAAAACGGAAACCTGATACTCATGTGAAATTGAGCTTGGATATGGAAGATTATTACCGGATTAAGGATCAGGAGAA
>JAUNGL010000046.1:0-14721 GCA_030524665.1 Lachnospiraceae bacterium
CTTAGTTCTTCTTGCACCCGGAGCACAGCTTCCAGTCCACCCTCTGTCCGCCTGCACCTCCCGTTCTGGGGCATCGTACGAAACCTTCCAGTTCTTTAACTAAACACGAATATAGGTGAATTGCCACGCCTGTTTTTGTATTTTGCAAAATGCATATTGCAAAAAGGCGGGAAAGATGTTAAAATTTGAGAAATTCGCAATAACGCTTTAAAAAGTTGAAACGTCAAAGCGAAAAAGAAGAATGTAACTGTGCGCTATGGAACAGTTACCGGGAAAAGGAAAGGAAGGCCGGTATGAGAGATGAGAACCTTCTGAAGGAACTGACCCAGCTCTGGGGAGTTGCTGGATTTGAGAAGGAAGTTCGGAAATATATTGAGAGAGAAGCCGCACCGTATGCGGATGAGATGCTGACCGATGCGATTGGCAATCTGATCGTACTGAAAAAGGGCATCGGAGGGGAGCACTCGAAGAAGATTATGTTTGCTGCCCATATGGATGAGATTGGATTTATGGTCAAGACGATTGAGCCGGACGGCAGGCTGCGTGTCTGCAATCTGGGCTGGAACTGGACGGGTTCCGCTTATAATGGACGGGTCAGATTCCGCAACGGGGTGAATGGTGTCGTGAGCTGTATGGGCCCGATTGAGGAAGCGAACAATAAGGCAGGGAAGCTGTATATCGATATCGGTGCAACCTCGAAGGAGGATGCAGAGAAATATGTCAAACTGGGAGATGCCTGCGGCTACTGGGGCGAATATCTTCCGCTTGCCAATGACCGTGTCTGCTCGAAGAGCCTTGACAACCGTATTGGATGCTATCAGCTTCTGGAAGCATTGAAGGAGAATGACGGTACCTGTCCGAACGATATCTATTATGTCTTCTGTGTACAGGAAGAGCTGGGCTGCAGAGGCTCCAAGGTGGCGGCGGAGCGTATCCGCCCGGATATCGGGGTGGCAGTTGATATTTCCCCGGCACACGATTATCCGTGTGACCTTGAGGGAAGCAACGCGGTAGACGGCGGGATAGGCATCAAGATCTGTGATCCGTCCGTAGTCTGCGATGAGGATGTGGTGGCTGCGATGATTGAATGCTGTGAGAAGCATGAGATCAAATACCAGCGCGAGGTCATCGATCAGGGCGGTACGGATGCGTCCAGCATGAATTTGTCCGGCTTCGGTGTGCGCGCCGGAGGAATTGTCGTTGTGACGAGATATCCGCACTGTCAGAGTGCAGTTGCTTCGAAGAAGGATATTGAGGCTGGTGTGGAGCTTGTCAAAGAGTTTTCACGATACAATTTTGCAGACAGACTGTAAAGTAACAGCAGTTCAGCGTGGTTAGAAATTGGATATTACTCACCACCTGCAGTGGGAGTTTTGTCAACCGGAAAAATAAAATACATGTGAATCAAGGGAGGACACCAACATGAAAAAATTTACTGCTTTTTTTGCTGCTGTTGCCATGGCAGTCTCTATGGCGGGCGGCGCGCTGATGGTTCAGGCTTCTGAGGGAAAGACAGACCTGACGATCGCAATCGACGCAGATGTAGACGTTCTGCATCCGTCTGATTTCAGCACAACTGTTGAACATGACATTCTGAGCCAGATTTATGATCCGCTGATGTACATGAACCCGGACGGGACACACGATCCGGAGCCGAGAATTGCAGAGTCCTATGAGGTGAGCGAGGACGGAATGGACTATACCTTTCATCTGCGCGATGATGTGACTTTCCATGACGGCAGTGCTCTGACCGCAGCGGATGTTCAGTTTTCTCTGGAAATGTATATGGATTCTGAGTATCAGGGGTCTCAGGTAACGGGACTTGCCAGTGTGGAGACACCGGATGATTATACGGTAGTATGTCATCTGGAAAACCCGTATTCTCCATTCATGCTCGGTGTCTGCCAGGTACATATCGCTTCCAAGGCTTATTTTGAAAGCTCTGAGGAGGATTTTGTGAATGCACCGATCGGAAGCGGTCCGTACAAATTCGTCGGAAGAAATAAGGGGAGTAATGTGACACTGGAAGCATATGAGAACTATTACAGAGGTGCAGCTACGATTCAGAATGTGACCTTTGAGGTGATTCCGGACCAGTCCACAACAGCTATGGCGCTGCAGACCGGAGAGGTGGATTTTGCTTCGATTGAATCATCGACGATTGCACAGCTCGGTGCGAATGATACCATTACGATCGCAGAGGTTCCGACTTCAGGCTTCACCTATGTTTCCATGAATACGGAGAAAGAGCCGTTCAATGATGCGAAGGTACGTCAGGCGATCAATTATGCAATCAACCGCGAAAATATCGTAGCCGTATGCTATGACGGAGAGGCTGAGGTAAACTCTAATATCTGTTCCAAGGACCGTTTCGGATATTCAGAGGAGCAGCCGCAGTACACATACGACCCGGAGAAGGCGAAAGCTCTTCTTGAAGAAGCTGGAATCGCAACACCGTATGACCTGGGTGAGCTTCTGGTAGCAGAGAAGTATTCCAACCTTGCAACCGTACTCCAGAGTGATCTTGCAGCAGTCGGTCTGAACGTGACGATCGGTGTGAAGGAATTCAATGCTTATATCGATGAGCTGACCAGCGGAAGCTACGGCATCACAGCATTGGAAATGACACTGGATGGTGACAGCCAGATGCTTGAGATGGCGTTTACGACAGATTATATCGGAACAGCAAACAATGCACGTTACAGCGATGCGGAGATGGATGAGCTGTTCAACAAGACAAGAACAGAAACCGATACAGATGCGCGTGCAGAGCTGTTCAATCAGATTCTGACTAAGGCACAGGATGAGGCAATCTATGCAGTGATTGCAAATCCGCTGACACTGTATGCTTACAATTCCAGCCTGCAGTGCCCGGAATTCCCGTTTGAAGGAATTTATTCGATTTATGATTTTGCATGGTAAGAGCTGAGAAATTGTGCTTGAATTGAAGTGTTAAGAGCAGTTACTGTTCATGGTCCTTCGAGACTGTGTACAGTAACTGCAAGTTGTATAGAGGTTACCGTTCACAGGATCGGATAATCATGGATAGGAAAATCAGAAACGGTGCTGTCTTTCTGTATCGCCGCAGCGGTGAAGCGGTTTGCAGCGTACAGAGAAGACGGTACCGTTTTATCCTGTCAAACGGTTTTGTTGTCCCGCATATTGCAGTTCGCAGAACCGGGAATTTGAATGAATAATCAGGCAGGAGATCAGTTGTTTTGTATAGCAGGCGGTTCTGCGGCCAGACGTTGACCGAATGCGGGCAAATGTACTGCAAAGTGGGGAGCGCAGATCGCGGGAATGAATTTTCAGACACGCTCTGGCACGACCTCAGGGCTGAGTAGTGAAACTGCCGGATGATTTGGAAGAAAAGGAGGAAAGAGTCCGAATGGGTAAATATGTAGTGAAGCGCCTGATTTATATGATCCCGGTTCTTCTGGGGGTGGCGTTTCTGGTTTTTACGATTATGTCGCTGACACCTGGCGATCCAGGCTCGATTATTCTCGGGATCACAGCCAAGCCGGAGGATATTGCGAAGCTGAATACGGAATTTGGCTATGATAAGCCATTTTTGGTGCGGTTTTTTACTTATATCGGTGATATTGTGTTTCATTTTGACTTGGGTAATTCCTATCAGAGCAGACAGCCGGTCATCAATGACATTATGGCACGGTTCCCGAATACGCTGCTCCTGACGATACTGTCAATGTCGCTTGCCTCTATTATAGGCATCTCGCTTGGCATTATATCAGCAGTACGCCAGTATTCCATACTGGATCAGACGTGTGTGGTTGTGGCGCTGATCTTTGCATCGATTCCGGGATTTTGGCTGGGACTGATGTTGATGCTCCTGTTTTCCCTGAAGCTTGGATGGCTTCCGTCGTATGGTGCGGGAAGTCTCAAGCATTTTGTCCTGCCGACGCTGACTGTCTGTATGAGCTCTGCGGCGGGACTTCTGCGCCTGACCCGTTCTGCGATGCTGGAAACGATACGTCAGGAGTATATCCGCACTGCGAAAGCGAAGGGAGCTTCCCCGAAGAGAATTATCTGGAAACATGCGCTGCGGAATGCGCTTCTTCCGGTGGTGACGACACTCGGAACGAGCTTCGGTGCGTCACTTGGAGGGGCGATCATCGCTGAGACGGTGTTTGCGATGCCGGGGATGGGGACTCTGATCACGACAGCGATCCGCCAGAAGGACATCCCGATGGTTCTGGGGGCGACACTGTTCCTGGCAGTTTTGTTCAGCCTGATTATTCTGATCGTGGATGTACTGTATGCATTTATTGATCCGCGTATCAAGGCAAAATACCAGAATGGGGGTAAGAGCCGTGAATAAAAAAAGGACAAGGAGACGTGCGCAGGCGGCGGAGTTCTGGCGGCGTTACAAAAAGAACAAATCGGCAGTGGTGGGCCTGGTGATCCTCTGTATCATTGTCGGGATTGCAGTGTTTGCGGATTTGATTATCCCTTATGCAAAGTGTGTGGAACAGGTTGGAGCGGACCGTCTGCAGTGGCCGACAGCAGCGCATATTTTCGGTACGGATGAATTTGGACGTGATCTGTTTGCGCGTGTCGTGCACGGTTCCCGCTATTCGCTTTTTATCGGTGTGGCAACGAGTTTGATGGCGCTTGTGGCTGGTGCGATTCTTGGAGCGAGTGCCGGATATTTCGGCGGCATGGTGGACAATGTGATCTGTCGTATTATCGATGTGTTTATGTGTGTGCCTCCGATTCTTCTCTCTCTGGCAGTTGTGGCTGCACTTGGTACGAGTATGCAGAACCTGATCATTGCGATCACGATTTCCTGTATTCCGGGAAATGTCCGCCTGATCCGTTCGGTAGTGCTGACTGTGGCGGAACAGGATTATGTGCTGGTGGCGCGTTCCTACGGTGCCTCACATGCGAGAATCATCTTCCGCTACGTGCTTCCGAATGCCATGGGGCCGATCATTGTCAATACGACGATGGCGATCTCGGATATGATTCTGTCTGCGGCGGGGTTAAGCTTTATCGGAATGGGCATTCAGCCTCCGTCTCCGGAATGGGGAGCATTGCTTTCGGCTGCACAGAAATATATTTTTACCTCTCCTTATTTATTGTTTTTCCCGGGAATCTTTATTGTCCTGAGTTCTCTTTCCTTTAATCTGGTCGGCGACGGACTGACAGATGCGCTGGACCCGAAACTGAAAGATTAGAAAAACAGGGACGCGAAGGATAAATGCAGCCTGGTTGCGGAGCGGACAAAGCAGGAAAACAATCCCGCGTAGAAGAAAGTTGTGACGGGAAAGGAAACAATCCTGAGTAGATAAAAGCCATGGCGGAGTAGGAAAAATCTCGCATAGATAAAGTCATGTCTGAGCAGGAAACAATCCTGCATAGATGAAAGCTATGACGAAAGTGTTACCAGCTGTACGAACGAAGTGAGTGATTGTTTACTCCGTGACCAGTAACAATGAAACGGATGAAATCCGGATAGGAGAGCATATGAGCAGAACAGTATTAGATGTAAGTAACCTTACAATACAATATAAAACAGATCTTGAGGCCGTATATGCGGTGAATGGGATCAGCTTCTCGCTGGAGGCCGGTGAGACGCTTGGTCTGGTCGGTGAGACTGGTGCCGGGAAAACGACGACCGCGCTGGGAATCCTGGGGCTTCTTCCGGAGCGCACGGCGAGGATTCCGGAGGGAACTGTGACGTTTGACGGTGCAGACTTGCTGAAATTGTCGGAGCATGAAATGCAGAAGGTGCGCGGCAGCAGAATATCCATGATTTTTCAGGATCCGATGACGGCGCTGAACCCGGTGCTTCCGGTCGGAAATCAGATCGGAGAGGCGCTTTATTTACATAATGAAGAGAACCTTTCTCAGAAAGAAATCGAAAAACGGGTGGAGGAGACCCTGGAGCTGGTAGGTATTCCGAAGGAACGGAAAGTCGAGTATCCGTACCAGTTTTCCGGCGGAATGCGCCAGCGTGTCGTGATTGCAATTGCGCTGGTCTGCAATCCGGCACTTTTGATTGCAGATGAGCCGACGACCGCACTTGATGTGACGATTCAGGCGCAGATTCTGACGATGATCTGCAACCTTCAGAGAAAATACGGAACATCCGTCATCATGATTACGCATGATCTCGGCGTAGTGGCGGAGACGTGCGACAAAGTAGCGATCATGTATGCGGGAGAGATTGTGGAATATGGCACTTTGAGGGATATCTTTACGGGAGAGAAGCACCATCCGTATACAGACGGTTTGTTTGGTTCCATCCCAAGTCTGACGGAGGAGAGCAGGCGGCTTCATCCGATTGAGGGCCTGATGCCCGATCCGACCGTGAAACCGGAAGGATGCTGGTTTGCGCCGCGCTGCCGTCACTGCATGGAACGGTGCAGGAAACAGGTACCTCCGGTGTTGGAAAAAGACGGCCATCAGATACGATGCCACTTATTTGCAGATGCGCAGGAGGGATGAAATTTATATGGAAGAGAAACTGATCGAAATCAATCATTTGAAGAAATATTTCCACACTCCTGCGGGTATGCTGCACGCGGTGGATGACGTGAGCTTTGTGATTCCGAAAGGGAAGACGATGGGAGTCGTCGGTGAATCCGGCTGCGGAAAATCGACATTGGGAAGGACTATGCTGTGTCTGGACCCACCGACAAGCGGGGAAATCCTGTTTCGCGGGACGGACATTACAAAGCTGAAGAAAAAAGAAATGAAAGCAATGCGACCGAAGGTCCAGATGGTATTTCAGGACCCTTATTCAAGCCTGAATGGACGAATGACGGTACGCCAGCTGATTGCGGAGCCGCTTCTGGTGAACAAGGTATGCAGGTCGAGAGATGAGGTTGATCAGCGTGTGGAAGAGATGATGGATACGGTAGGGCTGGCGAGCCGGCTGGCAGCGTCGTATCCGCATGAGCTGGACGGCGGGAGAAGACAGAGAATCGGTATCGCGCGTGCTTTGATCCTGAATCCGGAGTTTGTCGTTTGCGATGAGCCGGTGTCGGCGCTTGACGTATCGATACAGGCGCAGATTCTGAATCTGCTGATGGATCTGCAAGAGAGTATGGGACTTACTTATCTGTTTATCACGCATGACCTTTCCGTAGTGCGCCATATCTCAAATGAGATCATGGTTATGTACCTCGGAAAGTGCGTGGAGCGTGCGGATGCAAAAGAGATTTTTCGTAATCCGGTGCATCCGTATACGAAAGCGCTGCTGGCGGCGATTCCGATCCCGAGTGTGGAGTCATGCCACAAACAGCGTGAGCTGATTCAGGGGGAAGTGACGAGTCCCGTCAACCCGAAGCCAGGCTGCAGGTTTGCAGCGAGATGTCCGTATGCAACGGACGCGTGCAGGCAGGGGGAGATACCGCTGAAGGAAGTGTCAGGGGGGCATTATGCGGCATGCCGACTGGTGTAGTTTGTGCTGCTGTTTACGGGATAGTGGGACTCCAGTTACTGTTCACGGGGTAGCTATTCCGCGAGGTGTTCAGGTGCGGTTTCGCACCTGAATCCCGAGTTTTGTGGCGCGAAATCGCATGAAATGCGATTTCTGTGCATAGCGAAGCGTTGTTGCTGTTCAGACGGCTGCCGTCTTGGCAGACGTGTGAACAGTAACGGACTCCGGCCTGTATGGTGTTAAGGCCGGCAGGAGCAGATGTGAGTCGGAGAAACGTCAGAGCATGCAGAAATAACAGTATAGGAATTGTGATACAGGGACGAGGAGTGTGTGAATGAAGAAAGAGGAATACACCTGGCCATACGGAAATGAGATGGATCAGGAGGAGACAATAGAGAGCGATGTGCTGGTACTGGGCGGTGGTCTGGCCGGGTGTTTTGCAGCAATCGCAGCGGCAAGGAAGGGACTGTCTGTGACGCTGGTAGAAAAAGGAGCGACAGAGCGGAGCGGTTCTGCGGGAACTGGATTTGACCACTGGGAATCAGCCTGCACCAATCCATGCTCCGGTGTGACTCCGGAGGAGATTGCGGAGGCATATGTAAACGAGCAGGACTGGTACAGCAATGGGATTGCGCATTATATTGAGTGCCGTGAGGGATATGACCGTATGCTTGATCTGGAATCCTTCGGCGGCAAGATCCGTGACACGGAGGATGAGTTTGCCGGAGCGGAGTTCCGGGACGAGAAGACGAAGCTGATGTTTGCCTATGATTACAAAAACAAATTTACAGTCCGTGTCTGGGGCTCCACGTTCAAGCCGGCGCTTGTCAAAGAATTGAAGCGGCTCGGCGTGCGGATTCTGGACCGGACGGAGGCGACCGGGCTGCTGGTGGCGGAAGTTCATGAGGAGGAAACTGCGGTCCAAAAGCTGTCAGATGATGTCCTGCAAGGGAGCGAAACAGTCCAGGATCAGGCAGCTTGCTGCGAGAGTGGACAGAATGCCGGTGAACAGGGACAGGATGGGACAGCCTCTGGTGCGGCAGCTAAAATCGAACGCAGAAAGCGCTGCGTCGGGGCAATGGGAATGAATGTGCATACCGGGAAATTTTATGTTTTCCGTGCCAGGTCTACGGTGCTTGCAATGTCGCGTCCGGCACGTGTCTGGCTGTTCAATGCGGATACGACCGGACTTTGTGAATTCCGTCCGATGCAGAGTATTGGAAGCGGACATGCGATGGGCTGGCGTGCAGGCGTGGAATTCACCATGATGGAAAAATCAGTGCGTGCGGAGTTTTCTGCAGCGGGCAGAAGCTTCCCGCCGTATGGGGCCGGAAATAATCACAATACGTGGTATGCCGCGACGATGGTTGATGCGCGGGGAGTGGAGATTCCGTATGTAGACCGTGACGGAAAAGAACTGAAAACAGTATCAGAACGATATTATCCTGCCAAAGGACAGAAATTTTTCTTAAAGGGTGGAGTGATTGACAATCCAAAGTATGAATACCGGGGACCGGAGACGCTTGAGTTTGAAGAGTTGATGAACAGAGGATACCAGCTCCCCTTTTATGCGGACCTCAGCCGGATGCCGGATGCCGAGCGCCGTGTGATCTGGGGAATGATGGTTGGCGAGGAAGGAAAGACAAAGATTCCGATTTATCAGAATTATACGGAGCGTGGTTTTGATCCGGAAAAGCATATGCTTCAGAGCTATGGAACCGGGTGGCAGTCTGCAAACTTTCTGGAACAGGAGCGCCAGTTCTTCGGAGCGCCGGGCGGCTTGATGCATGACTGGGATCTGAAGACGAATATCGACGGGCTTTATGCAGGCGGTGACCAGCTCTATGCATCTGACTGTGCCGGATTTGCCTGTGCAACCGGTTGCTATGCAGGACGGAAAGCGGCGGACTATGCGAAAAAAACAGAGTTGGGTGAAATCAGCCGTAAGGATGTGGAGGCAGAGAAACAGCGCCTGTATGCGCCACTGTATGTGGATAAGGAAGAAGGAATCGGCTGGAAGGAGCTGAACATGGCCATTTCCAAAGCGATGCAGAATTACTGCGGCGGAGTGAAATGCGATGCACTTTTGAAAGAGGGGCTGGACCTGCTGGAGAGCTATGAGCGTGAGATCGTGCCGAATCTGACCGCCTCCAATCCGCATGATCTGATGCGGACGCATGAAGTGCTGGATATCCTGACCGTTGCACAGCTGGTGCTTCACGCTTCGCTTGCGAGAAAATCCAGTTCGGAACCGCTGTGCTTTCGGAGGAGTGATTACCCGGAGATGGACCCAGCACAGGACCGCAAACATATTGTCATATGGCAGGAGAACAAACAGGTATTGACGAGGGATGTGCCGCTTGACTTCTTTGGAAAGTTACAGACTGAATATGAGAAGCGGAATCAGGACTATATCGCGGAGCTTGCAGATAAACAGAGTGTGCAGGAAGAATGAAAAGCCCAAAGTGGGGAATGCCGCGGATCAATGAAAAACCAAAAACAGAAAATGAAAAATATGACAGAATTAAAAACAGAGATTGGGAGGTGCTGCATATGAAAAAAGTGGAGTATACCGTGGAACCTGTACCGTGCAGTGCAAGTCCTTTAAAATATGACGAGACATTATGCATTGGCTGTAACCGCTGCGCATCGGTTTGCCAGTGCGATATCCTGCTTCCTTCACCGGAAAAAGGAAAGCATCCGGTCGTTATGTATCCGGGAGAATGCTATTATTGCGGAGCATGTGTGATGGTCTGCCCGAAGCCGGGAGCAATTACATTGAATCATCCGTTGATGAATCGGGCGAAGTTTGTGCCGGTGAAAAGATAATGAAGGCAGAAACACATAAGTCCTTGATAGACTACAGCAGTTTTGTTATGCGTTTGTCGTGACCTGTAATGAAAGTGTCTTGCAATGAATTACTGATTGTAATATATTATTTATAAAAAGTAATGAATTTGTCTGGCAGACGAAAGAGGGGTGGTTCTTTTGTGTGAATGCAAAAAACGGTATGTGTGGAAAGTGCTTCTGCTCATAATGTTTATGATACTGTTTTCGACCCGTGTGTCGGCGGCATCTGCCTGGAGTCTGTCCGGTGATGCCTATGAAGAGGGGAGCGCATACGTCCTGACCCCATGTAAGACCCGTGCGGCGGGTGGTTTCTCGAAGAGGGTTCCGCTCGATACCAGGAAGGGCTTTACGCTTTCATTCCAGTATTGGATCGGAGATATGCTGAATGATCCGAGGGAAGGATTTCAGTTGGTTTTTTCTAATAATCCGGTAGCTTCTGGCAGTTACGGGCGACAGCTTGGATATTGGATGTATATTGGTGATGACAGTACGAACTTTTATGGGGTCCGGTTTGATACTTACAGCAGATCCATCGATGCAGTGAAAAATTCCGGAAATAATCTTGATTATCTCGGCAGCTCTGAGAGAATAGAATTTGAACGGGACACCTGGCACAGCGTAGTTGTAGAATACAAAAACGGTAATCTGGAGGTCTGGCAGGATCAGATAAAGGTATTGTCATGTTCAAAATTCACGATGCCGGAACTTGCCTGGTTTGGATTTACAGCCAGCACAAGTTATTATGGCTGCCAGCAGCAGGTCATCCGCAATGTGAACTTTCGGGCTCAGGATGCATGTCTGATCCGCCTGAATGCAAATAAAGGGACCTGCACCGCCTCATCCATGTATCTCCTGAAAAACTGCAGGAGCAATGCCGTACTGCCTGTCCCAACAAGGGCTCATTACTTATTTCTGGGCTGGTATACGAAAGCAACCGGCGGGACTAAGGTGAATGAAGCCTCTTATAACTTTTCTGATGGACAGACTCTGTATGCTCACTGGAAGGATACGCGGCTAACGGTCAAGTTCAATCCAAATAAGGGGAAGGTATCAGTAAAGTCCAGGCTGGTAGATCCGAAAGCGAAGATCGGAAAGCTGCCGGTACCGACCCGGAAGGGTTATGTTTTCCTCGGCTGGTATACCTCCAGGACAGGCGGTAAAAAGATTTCTTCTACTCAGGTCGTCAAAGCGAATACGACTTATTACGCCCATTGGATCTCTTCTTCCAGAAAGGTGACTTTTAAGCTGAATAAGAACGGCGGCACCTGCAGCAAATCCTCGATTACCGTGACCTATGGCGGAAAGCTGACAGGGCTTCCGACACCCGTCAGGAGCGGCTATCAGTTCCTTGGCTGGTATACGGCAAAGACAGGCGGAACGAGAGTGAAAGCTTCCACCAAGACCAGTACGATAGCAGGGAAAAAGACATTGTATGCCCACTGGCAGAAAAAAAACACGACAGGCTCCGGCAGTGGTTCCGGAGGTGGATCAGGCAGCAGCTTTTCACCGGACTGCACTTCCTGCAGAGGGAGCGGAGACTGCTCTAATTGCGGCGGTGATGGTTACGTCTACAGCTATGCAATGAAGAACGAACGGCTCAACTGCTATAAATGCAACGGTTCCGGCAAATGTTCCACCTGCGGAGGGACAGGAAAACGGTATTGAAGAAACAGAAAAGTATAACTGCGGCAGCGGCATATCAGATCGATGTGCCGCTGTTTTCAGATACAGAAAAAGGATAGGGTGAATATGAAAATAGTATAGAAGGTAGAAAAATGAAATCAGGAGTTGCTTTTTGGACAAAATAATGGTAAGGTGGAGATACTCATACGACTGACGGAAGTGGAATGGACCACAGGGAGTATGAGCGTTGCTAAGCCGACCGTCTGGGCATGAGTGTGTCTGAGGGTGGCTTTTTTGTTTTTTATAAGGAAAGTGAGATGCAAATGCTTTTATAGGTTACTGTTCATTGGGTAGCTGTCCCGCGAGGTGTTCAGGTACGGTTTCGCACCTGAATCCCGAGTTTTGAGGCGCGAAATCGCATGAAATGCGATTTCTGTGCATCGCGGAGCGTCGTTGCTGGTCAGACGGCTGCCATTCTGGCAGACGTGTGAACAGTAACTTTTATAGAAAACATGAATACCACAAAATATACACAGACACCTCACATAATTCAAAAAAGGAGAAAAGACGCATGGAAATGATTTCTTTGGAACAGGAATTGAAACAGAACAGCTACCCGGGCAGGGGTATCGTGATCGGACGTTCTGCCGACGGAACGAAGGCTGTGACCGCTTACTTTATCATGGGAAGAAGCGAGAACAGCAGAAACCGCATTTTCGTTGAGGATGGAGAGGGAATCCGTACACAGGCATTTGATCCATCGAAACTGGTGGATCCGAGTCTGATTATCTATGCTCCGGTACGTGTGCTCGGCAACAAGACGATTGTGACAAATGGAGATCAGACGGATACGATCTATGAGGGCATGGATCATCAGCTCACCTTTGAGCAGTCGCTGCGCAGCCGTGAATTTGAGCCGGATGGCCCGAACTATACACCGCGTATTTCCGGCATCATGCACATCGAGAACGGGAAATATAACTATGCGATGTCCATTCTGAAGAGCAACAACGGTGATCCGTCTTCCTGCAGCCGCTATACATTCGCATACGAGAACTGCAAGGCAGGAGAAGGCCATTTTATCCATACCTACAAGAATGACGGCAATCCGCTGCCGAGTTTTGAGGGCGAGCCGAAGCTGGTCGATATCCCGGATGACATGGAAGCATTTACGGAAATGCTGTGGAACAGCCTGAATGAGGACAACAAGGTATCTCTGTTCGTTCGTTACATTGATATCGCGACAGGCAAGTATGAAACTAAGATTGTAAATAAAAATAAATAGTTCTCTGCGGACAATCAATATTTTCCAGAGACGGAGCAGAAACTAAGCGGGAAAACGTTGCTGAACGAGCGCCGCCGGCGCTCAGCAACCCGCAATCCTGTCTGTATTCGCAATCCGCGCTATTGTGCTACTTGCTCATACAGATCAGCGTCTCCAGTGCTCAGATGTCCCTGCGTGTAAGCATGCAGTCCATCTGTTCACTGAGACTGGGCTTTCAAGTAAATAAATGCCTCAGAGATTTGGAAACAGAATGAAAAGGAGAATTTATCATGCAGGAATTACAGTTAAAATATGGCTGCAACCCGAACCAGAAACCATCCCGTATTTATATGGAAGACGGAAGTGAACTGCCGATCCAGGTGCTTTCCGGAAGACCAGGATACATCAACTTTCTTGATGCATTCAATGGCTGGCAGCTTGTGCGTGAGCTGAAGGAGGCAACCGGGCTTCCGGCGGCTACGTCGTTTAAGCATGTGTCACCGGCAGGCGCTGCAGTCGGACTTCCGCTGGATGAGACTCTGGCAAAGATTTACTGGGTAGCGGACCAGGGGGAACTGTCACCGCTCGCATGTGCTTATGCAAGGGCGAGAGGGGCGGACCGTATGTCCTCCTTCGGCGATTTTATTGCGCTTTCCGATGTATGTGACCGCGACACGGCGATGCTGATTAAGCGCGAGGTATCCGACGGTGTGATTGCTCCGGGATATACAGAGGAAGCGATGGAAATCCTGAAGCAGAAGAAAAAAGGAAATTATAATGTCATCCAGATTGATGAGAATTACCGTCCGGCTCCGATTGAGCACAAACAGGTGTATGGTGTGACTTTTGAGCAGGGACGCCAGGAGCTGAAGATTGATGAGGAGCTTCTTTCCAATATTGTGACGGAGAATAAAGAGATTCCGGAAGCCGCGATGATAGATCTGAAGATCGCACTGATCACGTTGAAATATACGCAGTCGAATTCTGTCTGCTACGTAAAGGGAGGACAGGCAATCGGTATCGGTGCAGGCCAGCAGTCCCGTGTCCACTGTACCCGTCTGGCAGGTCAGAAGGCAGATAACTGGTTCCTGCGTCAGTGTCCGAAGGTGCTGAATCTGCCGTTTGCGGACAGCATCACACGTGCAGAGCGTGACAATGCAATCGATGTCTATATCGGAAACGAGTATATGGATGTACTGGCAGAAGGTGCATGGCAGAAGGTGTTTACCGAGAAGCCGGAAGTATTTACCGAGGAAGAGAAGCGCGCATGGCTGGATCAGATGCAGGATGTGACGCTTGGTTCTGATGCATTCTTCCCATTCTCCGACAATATTGAGCGTGCGCATAAGAGCGGCGTGAAATATATCGCTCAACCGGGCGGATCAGTCAGAGATGAGGATGTCATTGCGACCTGCAATAAGTACGGCATGGCGATGGCATTTACAGGAATCCGTCTGTTCCATCACTAATCAGAAGAGCAGCCTGTGTATATGGACAGGCAGGGCAGCAACCTGTAATCTCAGGGACCGGTTTCGGGAGCGTGAACGAAGCCGGTCTTTTTTTGATGCAGAATTTT
>JAUNGL010000046.1:14731-21079 GCA_030524665.1 Lachnospiraceae bacterium
AGAAATGGAAGAAAAGCAGTCTCAGATTGCCATAAAGGTTTCGGATCTTGCCGTGTATTCCGACAGACACGGTCTGGATTTTCTGGTCGGTCAGATTATCAGCAATTCCATCAAATACAGCGCTGTCTGCAATCCGCTTAAGCTGGAGGTACAGGCAGTTAGGACGGGTGAGCATCATATTTTGGAAATCCGTGATAACGGAACGGGAGTGCGCGGCTAAGACCTGCCGTACATTTTTGAGAAAAGTTTTACGAGAGATTCGGGTGGGAAAAGAAGCAGGCTGCCGGACCAGAGAAATTGCAGTATTTCTCCGGTCCGGCAGTCTGTATTTGCGGGGTGTTGACCAGCTTATTATGGAAGGGCAGCTAATTCCGGCCGTTTTGGGAACAGGTATCAGCCCTCATGCTTTTTTACAGCCGCCTCAATAAATCCGCGGAACAGCGGATGCGGGCGGTTCGGTCTGGATTTCAGTTCCGGATGTCCCTGGGTTGCGAGGAAGAACGGATGGGTCTTAAGCTCGATCATTTCCACAATTCTTCCGTCCGGGGAGAGTCCGGAGAGTGTCAGTCCGTTATCGCACAGAATCTTTCGATAGTCATTGTTGACTTCATAGCGATGTCTGTGACGCTCATGGATTTCTTTTTCTCCATAAAGCTCATATGCTTTCGTAGTAGTGTCCAGAACACAGGGCCAGGAGCCGAGCCTGAGAGTGCCGCCGATATCTTCGACACCGTTCTGGTCAGGCAGCAGGGCAATGACCGGATGAGGAGTCTGTGGGTTCAGCTCGATACTGTGTGCATCCTCCAGCCCTGCGACATGGCGGGCATATTCTACAATGGCAAGCTGCATACCGAGACACAGTCCTAAGAACGGGATATTGTGGGTACGTGCGTAGCGGATCGCTTCGACTTTGCCCTCCACGCCGCGGTCTCCGAAACCGCCCGGCACCAGAATACCATCGACATCACCGAGCAGCTCTTCTGCGTTTTCTTCCGTCACATCCTCGGAATTGATCCACTTGATATTCACCGTTGCGTGGCTGGCAATGCCGCCGTGCTTCAGTGCTTCCACGACACTGATATAAGCGTCGTGCAGCGAAATATATTTCCCGACAAGAGAGATATTTACCTCGCGTACCGGGGAGCGTAGTGCCTGTACCATAGCTTTCCAGTCTTCCAGATCCGGTTCCGGGCATTCCAGTCCCAGACATTCGCAGGCAACACTTGCCAGATGCTCTTTTTCCATCGCAAGAGGTGCTTCATAGAGATACTCCACATCCAGGTTCTGAAGTACGTGGCTGCTCGGTACGTTACAGAACAGGGCAATTTTGTCCTTGATCTGGCGGTCCAGAGGATGCTCCGAGCGGCAGACGATGATATCCGGCTGAATCCCCATTCCTTGCAGCTCCTTGACGCTTGCCTGGGTCGGTTTGGTCTTCAGTTCACCGGATGCCTTCAGATAAGGAATCAGCGTGACATGAATCAGGATCGCATTTTCATGTCCGATATCATGCTGGAATTGGCGGATAGCTTCGAGAAACGGCTGGCTTTCAATGTCGCCGACGGTGCCTCCGACCTCAATAATTGCGATGTGGGTGTCTTCGGTGGTGAAATTTCGGTAGAAACGGCTCTTAATTTCGTTGGTGATATGAGGAATGACCTGAACCGTGCCTCCGCCGTAGTCTCCCCGGCGTTCCTTGTGAAGCACAGACCAGTAAATCTTTCCGGTTGTGACGTTCGAATTTTTATTCAGGCTTTCGTCGATGAAACGTTCGTAGTGTCCGAGATCCAGGTCTGTTTCGGCACCGTCATCGGTGACGAAAACTTCTCCGTGCTGAATCGGGTTCATGGTACCTGGGTCGATGTTGATGTACGGATCGAATTTCTGCATGGTCACCTTATAACCACGTGCCTTCAGAAGTCTTCCCAGTGATGCTGCGGTGATTCCCTTGCCAAGGCCGGAAACAACACCGCCGGTGACGAATACGTATTTTACTGGCATAATTCTCCTCCTCATAAAAAGCGGGCTGTGTCTGTAGATGTCTGATGAGCATATCTTCATATGCGTCTGTAAAATTAACTGTAGTATTATACATCCATCATGGCGTGAAATCCAGATTTTTTTTTGGAAATTCTCTAATTTTTGAGAATCGTTTAGCCATACTTAAAAAATGAAGAGGAGGCCAGGTTGCCCGCTATGTCTCCCTCATTTGGGACAAATCTCCCACAAACTGGGACGCACATCTGACAGAAAGCAATTTTCAAACACGCTCTAGCTGCAGTGTAAGAATTTTGTGCGACACCGCACATTCTGCTGATTAAATATTGAGCGGACTGAAATCGATGGCAAAATCAGAATAGATTCCGGCTTTGACAGTATCAGAGAACGTATATTCTTCCATAGTGTCAGCGTGGAAATTATATACGGAGATGCGGTTTTTCTCTGGGTCAACAATCCAGTATTCCTGTACACCAGCAGATCGGTATTTAAACAGCTTAGTCATATAGTCCATTCGCCTGCTGCCCGGTGAAACAATTTCAATGATCCAGTCTGGAGCGCCGGTGCAGCCCTTGTCTGTGAGTTTGTTATGGTCGCAAATGACGCTTATATCGGGTTCGACGTAATTTTTATCGTCCTTATTTAGAAAAACGGCAAATGGAGCAATATACGACTTGCAGGAACCTCTTTTAGAATCAATGTAGTCCGCAATTTTGCGATACAGTGTTCCGGCAATTTCCTGATGTCGTCTGGATGGCGGGGCCATGTAATAAATCTGTCCATCGATCAGCTCCGCTCTGGTTCCCTCCGGAAGAGCGTAAATATCATCAGTGGTGTAAATTCTTTCTTGTGGTAATGGCATGGTAACACATCCTTTCATAGATAGCATAGGCTGGGGATAATGATTATTCTGTCCTGTCCGGTACATATTCCATTAAATCTCCCGGCTGGCATTCAAGAAGCTTGCAGAGTTTTTCAAGTGTTTCGGCTCTAAGATTACCCTTGTCATTTTTTAAATTGTAGTAGGTTTGCTGCCCCATTATTTTATTCTGACGCAGATAATAGGTTGTTATTCCTTTTTGTTCTAAAAGGCTAAATAACTTGTCATAGCTGATAGACATTTACACACCTTCTTCCGTTTTTCTGCAAATGGGGGCATGGAAATAGAGATACACTCTTTTTCATTATAGCCATATTATAGCATGGAACATGCACTTTTTCAAGTGTATAATAAAGACAGTTAGAGGAAGGGCAAACGAACATCCTGAAGAGATGTGGAGCTGAAAACCATATACATATGAGTGAACTGTTAAGGAATCAACAGAGACGAAGATGATTCAGCCGGCAGACTTCCAGAAAACAAAATTGCAGGAGGAAGCCTAAAAAGAATATCAGAAACATGGAATTCCGGTGTGTTTCCCGAAAGGCGGTACATCGGTATGACCAATAACTTACAGGAATTAATTCAGGAAACAGAAGTGCAAAGGAAATCCAGAGAAAAGAGCAGGAAATGCGCAGGCAGGTTGCGACTGGACAGTATACAGACAACGGAAACATCACATTGTCAGAGTATTACAACGGTGTTGAAACGTAGCCGATCTTTATAGTCATGTGTTGCCTGATACGAAGCAAAAGGAAATGGAACAGGTGCAATCGGCAATTGCAGGAGCGGAAGGTTTATAACCTGCTACTTTTTACTACTTATTCATAAAAAGGCAAAATTGGGGTAAAAATTGGGGTAGTAAAAAACAAGAAATGAGATTTTGCCCGTGGATACGGGAGCTATCATTGAAATTTAGAAAACATTTATATTTCCGGTATTGATTTATGAGAATTGTATACTTATAATAATATGGACTGTCGACACTATTCATTTACCCTGATGGGACACCGTAATGGATAAGCATAGGTTCGGGATGAGAGAGGTCGGCGGTGTCAGATGAGGAGGAAGATATGGATAATAATCAGCAAAGAGATAATCGTCCCGGCGGGGGCGGAGGTCAGGGACCGGGCGGATCGAATCCGAAGAACAATTCGACGCTTATGATTTTTCTGGTAGTGACTCTGCTTACGCTGCTTGCGATGGGGTTACTGAATAATGTGACGAAGGATACACGGTCTCAGGAGATCACGTATGACCAGTTTCTGGATATGGTGGACAGCGGTGTGGTAGAGAGTGTTACGATGGACAGCCTTCAGATCACGATTAAGCCGAAGGGAGATGCGATTTACCGTCAGGGGATTGAGACTTATTATACCGGACGTATAGATGATCCGGATCTGCTGAGGCGTCTGGATGAGGCGGATGTTTCATATAAGGAGGAAATTCCGGATACAGCAACGAATCTGATTTTGAATCTGGTACTGAGTTTCGCACCACTTCTTCTGATCTGGCTTGTGTTTGGACTGGTGATGCGCCATATGTCCAAGAACGGCGGCGGGATCATGGGAGTTGGCAAGAATAAGGCAAGAGTTTATGCCCAGAAGGAGACGGGAGTACTGTTTCGGGATGTGGCAGGTCAGGATGAGGCGAAGGAGTCACTGCAGGAGGTTGTGGATTTTCTGGAAAATCCGGGGAAATATACGACTATCGGAGCGAAGCTTCCGAAGGGGGCGCTTTTGGTGGGACCTCCGGGTACTGGTAAAACGCTGCTTGCGAAAGCAGTTGCGGGAGAGGCAAAATGTCCGTTTTTTTCGCTTTCCGGTTCTGATTTTGTGGAGATGTTTGTCGGTGTCGGTGCCTCCCGTGTACGTGAGCTGTTCGAGGAGGCCAAAAAGAACGCACCGTGTATCATTTTTATAGATGAGATTGATGCCATCGGTAAGAGCCGTGACAGCCGTTACGGCGGGGGAAATGATGAACGTGAACAGACGCTGAATCAGCTCCTGGCCGAGATGGATGGTTTTGATACTTCAAAGGGGCTGCTGGTGCTGGCAGCTACGAACCGTCCGGAGGTACTTGATCAGGCGTTGCTGCGTCCGGGACGTTTTGACCGCCGTGTTATTGTAGATAAGCCGGATTTGAAAGGACGTATTGACGTCCTGAAGGTACATTCGAAGAATGTGCATATGGATGAAACCGTTGATCTGGAAGCAATTGCACTGGCTACATCAGGTGCCGTGGGTTCTGATCTTGCCAATATGATCAATGAAGCCGCCATTCTGGCAGTGAAAAAAGGCCGTAAAGCAGTTTCACAGAAGGATTTGTTTGAATCTGTAGAGATCGTGCTGGTCGGCAAGGAGAAAAAAGACCGCGTGCTCGGAGCCGAAGAACGCCGTATCGTATCCTATCACGAAGTGGGACACGCACTTGTCAGCGCACTTCAGAAGCATTCCGAACCGGTGCAGAAGATCACGATCGTGCCGCGTACCATGGGAGCACTTGGTTACGTTATGAACGTACCAGAGGAAGAGAAATTCCTGAATACGGAAAAAGAAATCCGCGCGATGCTCGTAGAGTTTGTTGCAGGTCGTGTTGCGGAGGAAATTGTATTCGATACTGTGACGACGGGCGCTGCCAACGATATCGAGAAAGCGACGCGTGTGGCGCGTGCAATGGTAACACAGTATGGTATGTCCAAGAAGTTCGGTCTGATTGGGCTTGAGGTGGCTGCGAACCAGTATCTTGACAACAGGCCTGTCATGAACTGCAGCGATGTGACTGCGGCAGAAGTGGATCAGGAAGTGATGAGAGTTCTGAAGGAATCCTACGAAGAAGCTAAGCGCCTGCTGACAGAGCACCGCACCGCACTGGATCAGATTGCTGAGTTCCTGATCGAGAAGGAAACCATCACCGGAAAAGAATTTATGGAGATTTTCCGCAGAGTGGAAGGAATCTCAGAGAAAGAAACAGAAGAAAACGGCGGACGGATCCGCGAGAAAAAGGCGGAAGATACGGCAGACGCAAGTACATTGAATGCGCAGGCAGTGATTGAATTACCGGAAAATGAAGGAATATCTGAGGTTATGGAAGAGAATCCCCCTGCAGAGGTAACGGAGAGTGCGGAGACTGAAGCAGCTCCGGAAAATACAGAAACTGCGGGTGCGAAATCCGGGGAAGAGGATACTGAAACTTCCGAAACAGCGCAGGAAGATGCAGGAGAGATACTCTAAAAGCCAGGGCGTATATAGCCCGGTTCAGATCATAAGCGAAGAGATGTGTCTTTTATAGTTGTGAAAAGAGCATATCGTAAAATGCAGGGCGGAAAGCTGCCCTGCATTTTTTGCAGCTTCAAAATATTTTTTGTGTTAACTTCGTGTTTAGTTGAAGAACTGGAAGGTTTCATACGATGCCTCAGGGCGGGAGGAACAGGCGGCAGAGGGTGGACTGGAAGCTGTGCTCCGGGCGCA
>JAUNGL010000225.1 GCA_030524665.1 Lachnospiraceae bacterium
GCAGAGACCGGTATTCCTTTTTCACAGGATATACCGGTCTCTGCTGTGCATAAACACTTTTCATAATACATAAAGCTCATTTTCTGCTGTCCCTATCTGGATGCGGCTATCTTTTTTGTCTTGTTGTAAATCCTCTCATATTTTGCAGAAAATTCTCTTTCATATCTTTCTCTATAAGCATTAGTGATCACCAGTCCCAGATTTCTCAATGCATTCATCATAATTAACTGCCTCCTTTTCTTTGATGGTTGCATTATAGCGCATTCTTCCTTATAATACGTGTCAAATAATATCCAAAATCAGCCAAATCTTGCAGGAGGTGTTTGATTTGATTCCTTTATATAAAAATCACGAAATAGAATTTGAGCTGTTCCACAAACATTCAAACCATGCCAGGCCCCATCTTCACAAAGCCATGGAATTTGCCTGGGTCACAAAAGGAACTCTCGAAATTGGAATAGAGCAGGAGCTGTATCACATGGAAACCGGTGACTTTGCCATCGTATTTCCGGATCTGATCCACCACTACCAGGTCTTTGACAGCGGAAGTACCGCCTGGTATCTCCTTGCTGATCCGGTCCTTTGCGGCAGCTTTCAGCAGACGCTTCAGCAGTTTGTTCCGGAGCACCCCGTCATTCATAGCCATGTTTTGCATCCTGACATAAAATATGCAATCCACAGTCTTGCGTTCAGCCAGAAAAGTGAGCATCTCGACACGCTTCAGCGGGCTTTTCTGGAGATCATTGCCGCACGCAGCCTCCCGCTGTTAAATCTGAAGGAGAGGTCTGCCCATGACAGGCAGGATCTGATTTATCAGACAGTCCTGTATATTGCCGCTCATTTCAGAGAGTCTGTGACCCTGACCGGTATGGCCCATGATCTCGGAGTCAGTCCCTACGTCCTGTCCCGGGTATTTTCTTCTGCCTTTCACTGCAATTTCAACCAATACCTGAATGAAACGCGGCTGGACTATGTTACCTCCCTGCTGCGCTACACAGATCAGACCATCACGGAGGCCTGCGAAAATGCCGGTTTTGACAGCCAGCGCACCTTCAATCGGGTATTTGCCAGGCACTATCACATGACGCCCCGGGAATACCGCAGAGAATACAGAAATTCCCATACTCCGGCACGTTCATAACATCCCCATAGCGCCCGGCTACTGAAACCATACCGGCAGATGCCCAAGGGCGGGAGGGGCATCGTATGAAATATTCAGTTCTTGAACTAAACACGAATATGATTGATCAGCTTTCCTTTTTCAGGCTCACAAGCGACTGTTTATCCTCCGTTCTAATTCATTCATATCATACTGCTTGGCCGGAATCACAATACACTGCTCTCTCAACAATTCCCGAATCAGCATCTGCTCGATCTCAAGCCTTCTCCGGAAATGTGCTGCCACATCCGAGACTGTGCAGAAGGGATGAAGCCTGCCGTATGGAGATTCATTCAGATACTGCAGCATCAGTTCAAACCAGATCTCACGCCCGTTCTCATCCACACGCTCCCTTTTGGCCTGCTCCGTGTTTACCTCGATCTCTTCCGAATACAGGTACAGCATCAGGAAATTTTCCTGATCTATCCGTTCGAACAATTCCCGATAAAATATGAGAATCTCCTCTTCTGACAAAAGCTGATAAAGCATCAGTTCCTCCACAATATTCTGAAAAAAAGAACACTCAAACAGATTTCCCGTTCCATGAAAGGCAGCAAAACGGCGGTATACAATCTCACGGAATTCCTCGAATGATTTGCGTCCGTTATAAATCTCATACTGCTCCATATATTCATAAAATACCCTGTGTTCTGTCCTGATTTTTGTATATTCTACAATCCGGTATGCCTCTTCTTTTTCTGAGTGCTTTGAAATCTCCTCCCTAAGCTCCGGGAATTTTTCCAAAGCAGCCTGATACTGCTCCTGCGTCATGTAACTGCACCATGCCAGCTCTACCGGGGAGATTTTCCCCTCCTCATAAGCACAGTATCCTCTCGCCTCCATCCTCTGTGACAAGTGTTTCAACAAAGTGGTTTTTCCTGTTCCCTGCATTCCTTCTATAAAAATATTTTTCATAAAATTCCTCCACTCATCTTTTCCTGTATTTGTCTTCTCAAAATCTTGTTCTGGTTCCACATTTCTCTATGAATTTCTCCACAAAAAAGGAACCATCTGCTGCCAAATGGTTCCGAACGCTGTTTCTTATCCACTTCATGCCAAATTTTATCCACAAAATCAATTCTTTTACACGTACAATCCACAATCCGTCTTCTGATCGGTGCATCATGTACCCTGACCGCACCTTGCAGAAAACAGTACAATTCCCTGTAATCCTTGATTTTCCGCACAAAAAAGAGAGGCAATGAGAAACATCATCCGCTTTTGGCAACATGACAAAACAGTACTGTCCCATTCCCAGAACGATACTGCACATAACATCATCCATGTTTCAAAAGCAGATTATTTTCTCATTCTTTCACCTCTCCCGTTCTTACGACTTTTCAATGCTACTATTCAGCCGTATACCATGCAAGGAGCAGACCCTCATTTTCATTTTTTAAGCATGGCTGAACTGTAACTTTCAATATTATAAATTCCGGTCTGGTACTTGTCAACAGAATTATAGTCCAAAAGCTTTCAAATACGTATCAGCCCTTAATTCTATTCGTGTTTAGTTGAAGAACTGGAAGGTTTCATACGATGCCCCAGGGCATCTGCCGATACGGTTTCAATAACCGGCTGATTTCAGAGGCGAAAGCTCAT
>JAUNGL010000047.1 GCA_030524665.1 Lachnospiraceae bacterium
GTTTTCAATAGCTGAAAACAAAGAATTGTTTGTTTCAAATAGCATATCCATTTTACAGAGTAGGCAGTTTCATTCCGGCCGTGTTTCTGACTATGAACGAACGTCGGATTTCCAGTTGATTTTAAAGACACAAGTCTATAAACATAAATTCATCCTGTCTCTGTAAATATGGTAAATGAAACTTCATACGAAAAACTGAAAAATCCACCTGTATGTAATTAAAACAGCCGTCAGGAGCGCATTCTTTCTATCATTCAATAGTATTTTACATTCTCAGTCTGTTCATTTCATGCAGGCTCCCGAAGCCGATGATACTGGATAGTTTTAAAAGTTTTACCGTCTTTCACTTCTAATTATAAAATTGGAGCGAAAGCTTCGCTGAGGAAAGGCTTTTTAAGGCTACTGTCAGAAATTCATCCTTTCCGGATATAAAAACACGTATCCCTCGCTGAAAAGAATACGTTAGAGCTAAAATTTACAGTTTTTGCTCTACAGCTATTGAATCACAGCCCGCCACGGACCCGGGACACCCCAAAGCAAACAATCGGCGGGTGCTTTTAGCGCAGACGAGATCCACTGCTTACGCAGACTTAGGAGCGAAGGCTCTCCTGAGCTCCTTAGTCGTAGTTAGCAGTTAGCTCGTCGGAGCGTTACCCGCGTTTGCGTGGGGTGTCCCGGGTCCGTGGCGGGCGTCCGTTCGTTAACTAAACACGAATAGGGTAAATTTTCATACGTCCTGCGGAATGCAAACTTGACAATGCAAAACAGGTGGCGTATAATTATGCAGAACAGAGAACGAAAGCATGTTGGCGCAGGTGCCTGGATGAGGGTTAACTGCGCCATTTTTATTTGCAGATAGGAGCGCCGCAGGATGCTTTATCTGTATCCATGCAAGAGTTGGAGGCTATATGGATAAAAACAGGAAAGACACAGTGCTTTTGGAAATAAAGGACCTTGCGATTTCTTTTTTCAACAAGTCTGGTGAGGTTCAGGCTGTGAGAGGAATCAATTATACGCTGAATAAGGGAGAGGTGCTTGGGATCGTCGGTGAGTCAGGAAGCGGGAAATCTGTTTCCAGCCACGGGATACTGAGACTGACTCCGGACAGCGGGAAGGTCAAGAGCGGAGAAATCCTCTTTGACGGAAAAGATATTCTGAAAATGTCTAAAAAAGAAATTCAGGATCTGCGGGGCAACCGCATTGCGATGATTTTCCAGGATCCGATGACTTCTCTGGATCCGCTTTTCACCGTTGAATACCAATTGAATGAATCGCTGAAGAAGCACACGGATCTCGATGCAGCATCACGAAAGAAGCGTATGATTGAGTTGCTTGAGATGGTAGGAATCAATCAGCCGGAACGTCGTGTGAAACAGTATCCGTACGAATTTTCGGGCGGTATGCGTCAGCGTGTGATGATTGCGATGGCTTTATCGTGCAATCCGGAGCTTTTGATTGCAGATGAACCGACGACCGCGCTGGATGTGACGATCCAGGCACAGATTATCGATCTGCTGAAGGAACTGAAGGATAAGCTCGGTATGGCGATCATCTTTATCACACATGATCTCGGCGTTGTTTCTGATATCTGTGACAAAATTATTGTCATGTATGCAGGTAAGATTGTGGAAGAGGGCAGCAGCCGTCAGATTTTCTATGAGAGGAAGCATCCGTATACGGAAGGGCTTCTGGCCTCGGTACCGGACATTGACAGTGATGTGAATGAGAAGCTGAAGCCGATTAAGGGAAATCCTCCTGACATGAGCTGTGTGAAGCCGGGATGTTCCTTCGCGCCGAGATGTGAGTGTGCCATGAAAATCTGTGTCAAAGAAGATCCGCCTCTTTTTGAACTGGACGAGACACATGCCGCGGCATGCTGGAAGCTGCTGAGAGACAGTGCGAACTGAATTTTACGTTGTTTCAGGGCTGCAGAGTTTGTAAAAATATAAGTATGAAGGGATTAGCCTTATGGGTGATACTGTAAGAAAGAATCCGCAGGCCGGCGTGAATTCAGCCGAGATGCTGCTGGAGGTAAAAAATCTAAAAAAGTATTTTCAGGTGCGGACAGGCTTTGTAAAAAAGACCGATTTGAAAGCGGTCGATGATGTAAGCTTTTCAGTCCGGAAGGGTGAGACACTTGGGATCGTAGGAGAGAGCGGATGTGGTAAAACAACGCTGGGCAGGACCATTCTGAGACTGGAAGAGCCGACCTCAGGTGATATTATCTACGATGGTGAGTCGATCATCGGAAAAGATATGAAGGATTACCGCAAAAAGATGCAGATTGTATTTCAGGATCCATACGCTTCGCTGGACCCGAGAAAGACAGTTTCTGATATCATCGGGGAAGCGATGGATATCAATAAGCTCTATGCAAATAAGGCGGAGCGCCGCGACAAGATTCTGAACCTGATGAATCTGGTCGGGCTGAACAGCGAGTTTTACAATCGCTTTCCGCATGAATTTTCCGGCGGACAGCGTCAGAGAATCGGAATCGCACGTGCGCTCGCGGTGAATCCGGGATTTATCGTCTGTGATGAACCGGTATCTGCACTTGATGTTTCGATTCAGGCACAGATCATCAATATGCTGGAGGAGCTGCAGGAGACACAGAAACTGACGTATCTGTTTATCGCACATGACCTTGCGATCGTCAAGCATATCAGCACCCGTATCGGAGTCATGTATCTGGGACATATGGTGGAATTGACGGACAGTGCTGAGCTGTACCGGAATCCTCTGCATCCATATACGCAGATGCTGTTGTCTGCGATTCCGATTGCGAATCCGGATGTCAGTGCGAGCCGAAAGAGAATTAAGCTGGAAGGTGAGATTCCGAGTCCTTTGAATCCGCCGTCAGGCTGTCCGTTCCGCACCAGATGTCCGCGGGCGCAAAAATGCTGTGCGGAGGAAATGCCGAAGCTTCGTGAGGTATCTGCGGGACATTTCGCGGCATGCCATATTTTATAGGTGGTAACCGTTCAGCCATAGCAGGTCTGCGTTTTGTATGACTGAACAGCAACTGTAAAGGAGAAGGATTATGCAGACTTCAAGATATATTATTAAGAGAGTGCTGCTTGCCGCAGTCAGTCTCTTTGCAATTGTTACGATTACATATTTCCTGATGAACCTGATGCCGGGCGACCCGTTCATGTCAGAGAAGGCTTCAGAGGAAAACCGTGCGATACTGATCGCAAAATACGGTCTGGACCAGCCGGTCTATGTACAATACGGCAGATATTTAAAGAACCTCTTTCACGGAGATATGGGAACAAGCTATGTGCTTCAGAAGGGCCGTGCGGTGAAAGACATCATCACAGAATCGTTTATGGTATCGATGGGACTCGGAATCCGCGCATTGCTGGTAGCGATCGTATTCGGGATCATTCTGGGATGTGTTGCCGGACTCAGCAAGGATAAGCTGCCGGATGGAATCATCCGTGTCGTATCCTCACTCGGGATCTCGATGCCGGGATACGTGGTAGCTTCGACACTGATGATTGTGCTTGCAGTCAATCTCGGTGTGCTCCCTGTCAGCTACAATAAGCCGGGCGGATCTATTATGCCGATTATTACACTGGCCATGTATCCGACCTGTTATCTGACGAGACTGACCAGGGCAAGTATTCTGGAGGTTATGAATCAGGACTATCTGAGGACGGAACGTGCAAAGGGTATGTCAGAATTTGTGGTTGTATTTGTACATGCGCTGAAAAACTCTCTGATTCCGGTTATCACTTATCTCGGGCCATTGACCGCTTCCATTTTGACCGGAGGTTTTGTGGCAGAAAGTGTGTTCAATGTGCCGGGGCTTGGAAGATACTTCGTAAGTTCCATCAGCAGCCGTGATTATACGATGATTATGGGTGTGACTGTTTTTTATTCCGCATTGATTGTCATCATGAATCTGGTCTGCGATATCCTGTATAAGATTGTTGACCCGAGAATAAAGTTGGATTAAAGGAAAAGACTATGAAAGTAAATGTGTTATCCATGCAAAATAAAATTTCACCGGATGATTTTGCTCCGCTTGGCGAAGGATATTTCAGAGAAGAATCTCTGGATACCGAGGAAATCGGCTACTGGAAAGCGAGCTGGCAGAGACTGAAGGCGAACAAAATCGCAATGACCGCTCTGGTGCTGATTGTGATACTGATGTTCTTCGCGTTCATTGGTCCAATGATCTCACCATATACATATGATCAGCAGGTGCGCGGAGATGAAGCACTTTGGCCGTGTCTGAAGCATCCGTTTGGGACAGACCGTCTCGGACGTGACCTGCTTGTGAGATGTATGATCGGTACGAGAATTTCACTGATTGTCGGTCTTGTATCCGCAGTGATTGTCATGATCGTCGGAAGCATCTACGGTGCGATTTCCGGTCTGATCGGCGGCAAGGTAGACATCGTTATGATGCGTGTTGTAGATATCATTTATTCCGTACCGGAGATTCTTCTGATTGTCGTAATCAAGATGGTCATCAGCGATCCGCTTCAGACCCTGATTGATACGGTGCCGATGTTTCACGGATTGCAGAAGATCGGTTCCGGGCTGATTGCCATATTCATTGTATACGGATGTCTGTACTGGGTAGGTATGGCACGTATTGTCCGCGGACAGATTCTTCAGCTGAAAAATCTTGAATACGTGACAGCAGCAGAGGCACTTGGATGTTCCAGAGGAAGGATGATCAAAGAACACTTGCTTCCCAACTGCATCGGTCAATTAATTGCGACAGTGATGCTTCAGATTCCATCTGCCATTTTTACGGAAGCATTTCTGAGTTATCTCGGGATTGGTGTATCAGCGCCGATGGCGAGCCTTGGTTCCCTGACTTCAGAAGCACTCAATGGAATCACGTCGTATCCGTACCGGGTCATTTTCCCGGCCGCGCTGATCAGTTTGATCATTCTGTCGTTTAACCTGTTCGGTGATGGTCTGAGAGATGCACTTGATCCGAAAATGAAAAAATAGAGGTTTTATGCCATGCAGGCCGCAGTCTGTTTATGTTACGGTTTGCAGCAGTCATTCCGTGTTGTTGCAGACTGGAAGACTGCCAATTCAGAGGATGTGTGGACAATACTTGTTCACTACTGAAGCTGCTGCCTGCAGTTGAAATGTTAAGCGTGTATATTCTTGGGATATACGGGATTGAGTTGCGATTCACAGCTCTTTGGTATGCGAAACGTAACAGTCTGGATTCCTGTATCCAAAGTATATATGGTTCTGTTCTCAGAGCCAAAAATCAGAAAATGACTGTTCTGCTGAACCAGCAGAGGACAGTCGGTATTAAAAGGAGGATGTATATGAAAAAGTTAAACAAAGTCATCTCTGCTGCACTTGTTGTTGGTATGACTGCTGCTTCTCTTCCGGTTGCAACTGCTTTTGCAGAGGATGCAGAGAAGCTCACGATTTCCGTTACCGGCGGAAGCGAGGATTCCATGCAGGTAAACACTGCGACAAGCGGATTCCTGAACGGTCTTTCTGCGTGCCGTCATATGTATGAAGGTCTTTACAAGCTGGATGCCAACGGCGAGGTTGTGCTTGGTCAGGCGGCATCGGTAGATATCAGCGACGATATGCTGACATGGACCTTTACACTGAGAGATGATATTACATGGTCTGACGGACAGGCTGTCACAGCAAATGATTTCATATTCGGTTTCGACAATCTGACTGCACAGGGCGGAGATTACTCCACCATTCTGTCAGATGTGGTAGCTTCTTATGAAGCAACGGATGACAAGACAGTGGTACTTCATCTGTCCTCTCCGTGCGGATATCTTCCGTCCATTCTGGCGTTCCCGTCCACCTATCCGGCAAGACAGGATAAGGTAGAAGAGTTCGGTGATGCATATGCAACAGATCCGGACAAGTCTGTATACAATGGACCGTATGCGATGACAAGCTGGGATCATGAGGCGGAAGTAGTGATGGAGCTTCGTGATGATTATTACGATGCTGCCAACATTTCCGTAGGAACGATCAACTGGATGCTGACTTCCGAGGAGAGTACAGCTCTGGCTTCCTTCGAGAGCGGAGATATTATTTATTCCGATATGTGTCCGGATGAAGAGGAACCGCGTATGGTAGACAACGGACTGCATTACGTACCGGGCAACAACAACTACTGCGTGATGTTCAACCTGGGCGAGGGCGGAAATGACGTGCTGAAGGATGTCAAGGTTCGTGAAGCACTTGCTCTGACGATTGACCGTGAACGTATCATCGCAATCCGTGGCCTGAACGATGAGATGGGCATCACACTTGCCTGCAGCGGATACACAAATGAAGAGGGAACTGATTTCACAGAGTATGCAGATCCGTGGCTGGATGTAACTGATTATGAAGGAAACTGCGAGAAGGCAAAAGCGCTTCTGGCGGAAGCTGGATATGAGAATGGTGAAGGCTTCCCGGCTCTGACCTATATCGTAAACAATGACAGCCGTAAGGAAATTGCAGAAGCAATCGTAAACGACTGGAAAGAAATCCTGGGTATTGATTCCATCACCGTTGAGAAGGTAGAAAACTTCTCCGCTGCAAGAAGAGCCGGCGAGTATGACCTTGCTTACTATGGATGGTTCATGGATTACACAGATCTTTCCAATATGTTTGGTACCTTTGTAGATACAGCGTCCTCCAATTCCTTCTATCAGAGTGATGAGTATGATGCAGCTTATACAGCAGCAATCAGCACCGGAGATCAGGCTGAGCAGTGGGAGCACTACAAAGAGTGTGAAGCAATCCTTGCAAAGGATCTGCCGGTAACCGTTATTCTTCATTCCATGAACGGTTATCTGTTTGACGATGTGAACTATGACGGTCTTGTATATTCCTGCGGTAACTTTGTATTTACTTATCTTACACAGAAATAACTTACACTGACAGAAAAATAAGCTGCGCAAAAGCAGCAGAAGATTTCCTGTAATAGATGTGCAGGATAAAAGAATAACAGGAGGCGGTTCGGAACTGACCGCCTCTTTCTGTGATTCCAGTACAATTTAATCTCATCAGACAATGCAGCTGCGATATGGTTGCGGGCAGACAGTGAAGCTTCAGTTACCGTGGCCTGCAAGCAGTAACGAAGCGGATGTTGGATCTTTTGGTTTTCAGATATCCGCTTTCAGTCAGCTATAAGGAGGAAACCATGAAAATCAGTCATATTTCAATCGGCTATATACAGATTCCGCTGGTAACGCCGTTCAAGACGGCACTTCGCACCGTAGACAGTGTCAACGATTTGATTGTGAAAATAGAAGCAGAGGACGGTTCCGTCGGGTACGGGGAGGCACCGCCAACCGCTGTAATTACGGGAGATACGAAGGAGTCCATAGAAGCGGCAATCCGCGGATATATTGCACCGGCTATCCGGGGTATGGATTTGGATGATCTGGGTGCAGTGATGCAGAACATGGAGAAAGCCATTGCTAAGAATACGTCAGCGAAAGCGGCAATAGATATTGCACTGTACGATCTGTATGCAAAAACGAAAGGACAGCCGCTGTTCCGGCTGCTCGGTTCAGCTCATCCGGAGCACGTTAAAACAGAACTGGAGACGGACCTGACAATCAGTGTGAACGAAACGGATGAGATGGTCCGGGACAGTATCCGTGCTATGGAGCAGGGGTTCCGGATCCTGAAGGTAAAGGTCGGAAAGGGCGGAGCAAAGGACGTGGAACGAATCCGGGCGATCCGTGAAGCAGTCGGGAAAGATGCGATCATTCGTGTCGATGCCAATCAGGGCTGGAGCCGGGAGGAGGCAGTACGGACCATCTGCGCCATAGAGGATGCAGGACTGAATATCGAGCTGGTGGAACAGCCGGTTTCTTACCACGACTTCAAGGGAATGCAGTATGTGACCAGAGAAGTGGACACACCGATTCTGGCAGACGAGAGTGTATTTTCCTATGAGGATGCGGTGCGGATCGTGGAGGAACATGCGGCGGACTTTATCAATATCAAGCTGATGAAGACAGGCGGTATCCATCAGGCACTCCGAATCTGCGATATCGCAGACGAGTATGGAGTACAATGCATGACCGGATGCATGCTGGAAAGCAAAGTATCTGTCAGTGCCGCAGCACATCTGGCAGCGGCACGGGGCTGCATCACAATGGCCGATCTGGATGGTCCGTCTCTCTGCCGAATCGATCCCTATCAGGGCGGCCCGCTCTACCAGGGCCCGAAGATACTGCTGCCAGAAGAACCAGGAATTGGAATTGCGGGGGTACCGGTGGAATTCATGGAAGTGTAGTGAGTGCAATTCGTGTTTAACACACTACAACGGACGCCCAGCATGGGCCCGGGACACACCACGCAAACGCGGGTAACGCTCCGGCGAGCTAACTGCTAACTACGACTAAGACGCTCAGGAATGCCTTCGCGCCTAAGTCTACGTAAGCAGTGGATCTCACCTGCGCTAAAAGCACCCGCTGAATTGTTTGCTTAGGTGTGTCCCGGGTCCATGCTGGGCTGTGTTTCAATAGCTGAAAAACAAAAGCTACAGATTTCAAAAGAATTTTATATACTTTCTATAAACATATAGATTTTTCAGTTTTTAAAGATATGATGGATTTGTGATTTATGACCTCCCGTCTTTGAAATCAGCCGGGAATCTGGCGTTTGGCTGCTTCGGAACATTCGACAGGTATCGGAGGGCGGCGGCAGAGGGCACGGGAGGCTGTAATGAACGGTTTAGACCTACTTAGGCGGTGGGCTTTCCCGGAATAGCATAAAATCCGGCATTCAAGGCCGGATTTTAAGTGAGCCCTGTTTGAGAGAGCTGGCATCAGCCAGCGAACGAGTTGGCGAACGGTGCTATGTAGGGGAAGACCAGCGTCTTAGTAGGTCTCCGTGAATGATTCGCCTCCCACGCCCTCTGCCTCTGCCCTTCGATGCCTTTTGCATACCTACAGAGCAGCCAAACGACGGATTCACAGCGTCCGTTCGTCAACAAAACACGAATCTGTCTGAAATGAAATTATTCGTGTGTGATAACCGGAATCAGCACTTGCATTTTACAGACGTAGTTGCTATAATTTGACGGGATATACGGAAAGAAAGGTGGCCTATGGAGCAGATTACAATAAAAGAAGTGGCGAAGCTGTGCGGCGTAGGTGTCAGCACAGTTTCGAGGGCAATGAACAATCATCCTGATATCAATGAGGCAACGAAGCAGAAGATCATGGAGGTCATCCAGCAGTATAATTACGTGCCGAACAACAGTGCACGGAATCTGAAACGTTCGGATTCGAGGACGATTGCGGTTCTGGTCAAGGGTATCAGCAATCCGTTTTTTGCTGATATGATACAGGTGTTTGAACGTGAGATTAATAAGAAGAAGTATTCGTTTGTACTGCAGCATGTGGAAGAGTTTGAGGATGAGGTGGATGTTGCGATTCAGCTTGAGAAGGAGAAAAGGCTGCAGGGTATAGTGTTCCTCGGCGGTCTGAGTAATCATGCCTCGGAGAAGCTGCAGCAGCTTACGGTGCCGTTTGTGGTCAGCACGGTGGATGATGAAACGCTTGCCAAGACGTATGCGACGGTGACGGTAGATGATGAGAAGGAAAGCTATCGGATGGTAGATTACCTGATTCGTTGCGGACATGAACGTATCGCGATTCTGGCTGCTGGTGAGAAGGATGAGAGTATCGGAAAGCTTCGTCTCGCAGGATACCGGAAGGCGTTGGAAGATCATGGGATCGCCTGTGATGAGCAGCTTGTGAGGCGTTCTCACGAAGAGATACCAACCTATTCTATGGAAAATGGCTATGCCCTTACCAGGGAGCTTCTGGATTCAGGGATCGGTTTTACCTGTCTGTATGCGATATCGGACAGTATGGCGATCGGTGCGTGTAAGGCTTTGTTTGATGCGGGGAAACGTGTGCCGGAGGATTACTCGGTGGCGGGATATGACGGACTGCCGATTGCTGCTTATTATGAGCCGTCGATTACGACGATCTGCCAGCCAAGAAAAGAGATGGCGGAAGCGACGATCCGGATTCTGTTTGATCTGATTAAGAAGAAGAAAGTGGAAAAACGTCAGATATTTGAAGCTACGCTGGTAGAAGGGCAGTCAACGAAAAGGATTCGATAGAGATGAATATAGTAAAAGCGAGAAAACTGGCATACGAATATATCAAGCTGGACGAGGATGGAAAATTAGAGTCTAAGTCACGGGCAGTCGATGATGTGGATCTGGATGTACAGGCCGGGGACTTTGTAGCGATTCTTGGACATAATGGTTCCGGGAAGTCAACACTGGCCAAGCATATCAATGCGATTTTGCTTCCTACGGAAGGGACGCTGTATGTGGACGGCAAAAATACGCAGGACGAATCGAAGCTCTGGGAAATCCGTCAGACGGCCGGGATGGTGTTCCAGAATCCGGACAACCAGATTATCGGAACGATCGTGGATGAAGATGTCGGATTCGGCCCGGAGAACATGGGTGTTCCGCAGCAGGAAATTTGGCAGCGCGTGGAGGACAGCCTGAAGGCCGTGGGGATGTGGGAATACCGTTCCCATTCTCCGAACAAGCTCTCAGGCGGACAGAAGCAGCGGGTGGCGATTGCCGGTGTCGTGGCGATGCGGCCGAAATGTATTGTGCTGGATGAGCCGACGGCGATGCTGGATCCGAATGGCCGGAAAGAAGTGATCCAGACCGTACATGAGCTGAACCAGAAGGAGCATGTGACGGTGATCCTGATTACACATTATATGGAAGAAGTCATTCATGCGGATAAAGTCATCGTCATGGAGCAGGGGAAAATCGTAATGCAGGGGACGCCCCGGGAGGTGTTTTCAAGGGTTGAGGAGCTGAAAGCTTATCGGCTGGATGTTCCGCAGGTGACGCTTGTGGCACACGAGCTCCAGAAGGCAGGAGTCCCCATTCCGAATGGGATTCTGACGATTGATGAGCTGGTGGAAGAACTGGAAAAGGTACGCCGGAAGTAAAAAGCGTCGTTGGAGGAAGAAATGGCAATTAAAATCGAGCATCTGAATTATATATACAGCGAGGGGACCGCGTTTGAGAAGCATGCTCTGAAGGATGTGAATCTGGAGTTGCCGGATGGACAGTTTATTGGAATCATCGGGCATACGGGTTCCGGTAAGTCCACACTGATTCAGCATTTGAACGGGTTGATCCGGGGAAGCTCGGGAACGATTTATTATAATGGGGAGAATATCTATTCCGAAGGCTACAGCATGAGGAATCTGCGCAGCAAGGTAGGACTGGTATTCCAGTACCCGGAGCATCAGCTGTTTGAGGTGGATGTATTTACGGATGTGTGCTTTGGACCGAAGAATCTGGGACTTCCGAAGGAAGAGGTAGAGGCACGGGCGTATGAAGCACTGCGCCTGACCGGGCTGAAGGAGAAGTATTATAAAAAGTCGCCGTTTGAACTGTCAGGCGGCCAGAAGCGCCGGGTGGCAATCGCAGGGATTCTTGCGATGAAACCGGAGGTACTGGTGCTGGATGAGCCGACCGCGGGACTGGATCCCAAGGGGCGCGATGACATTCTGAATCAGATTGCAAAGCTGCATGAAGAGCAGAAGATCACTGTGATTCTGGTTTCACACAGTATGGAGGATGTGGCGCGCTACGTAGAACGGATTATTGTGATGAATAAAGGAAAGGTCATGTTCGATGATACGCCGCGCCGTGTCTTTGAGCACTATCAGGAGCTGGAAACGGTCGGGCTAGCGGCACCGCAGGTGACATACCTGATGCAGAATCTGCACCTGAAGGGCTGGCCTGTACGTACGGATGCTACTACAGTGGAGGAAGCAGCCGCTGAGATCCTCAAATACTGCGGCAGTGGCAGATGATTTCCATCAGTCACAGATGCTGCCCACAGTGCTGTTTACAGGTAGTGGAATTACTTATTTGATTAGAGGAGGGAACACTCCTCACGGAGAGAACTGACATGTTAAGAGAGATTACATTAGGCCAATATTATCCGGCGGATTCCGTCATTCATAAACTGGACCCAAGAGTAAAACTCGCAGGCACAATTTTATATCTGATATCACTGTTTGCATTCCGTTCCGTGGAAGCGTACGTGATTGCTACGTTGTTTCTGGGAACTATGATTTATATTTCCAAGGTTCCTCCTAAGTTCATGCTGAGAGGACTGAAATCGATCATCTTTCTCCTCTTGCTGACATCGATATTCAATCTGTTTCTGGTACCGGGCAATACCGTCCTGAAAATCTGGAAGCTCCGGATCACAGACGCGGGTATTGAGACGGCAGTTTTCATGGCGATCCGTCTGGTTTACCTGATTGTCGGATCCTCAGTGATGACACTGACCACGACACCGAATGATCTGACGGACGGTCTGGAAAAAGCAATGGGTCCCCTGAAGAAAATACGCGTTCCGGTTCATGAGATTTCCATGATGATGTCAATCGCACTCCGCTTTATTCCGATTCTGATGGAGGAGACGGACAAGATCATGAAGGCGCAGATGGCGCGCGGGGCAGATTTTGAATCGGGCGGATTGATTCAGAAGGCGAAGAATATGATCCCGCTGCTGGTGCCGCTCTTCATTTCCGCATTCCGCCGTGCGAACGATCTGGCCATGGCGATGGAGGCGCGCGGATACCATGGCGGGGAAGGACGTACGAAGATGAAGCCTCTGGTCTACAAAAGCCGTGACCGGATGGCATACCTCGTTTTGCTGGCATACATGGCGGTGATGTTTGCCGTAAACAGACTTGGGCTTGTGGAATCGTTTTTTGCATAAATCCGGATACCCTGAAATGCTGCAGGGTGGCCCCCGAATGGCGGGGATATGAAAAGACGGGCAGTTTGCCGTATGGCAGAAGGAACGTCATGGATCAAATATAGTTAAGAAAACTTCCGGTCAGGCATAAGCCATGAAAGATGGCAGCAGCAAAGAATGCCGGTTCGGATCACTTATAGAAAGCTTTGGAAAGGATGGAGAAATATATGCAAGGAAGAACACATACCTGCGGCGAGCTGAGGCTCGGCGATGCAGGAAAACAGGTAAGGATTGCAGGATGGTATGACAATCTCAGAAAGGTAAGCAAGAATCTGGGATTTCTAATTCTGCGTGATTACTATGGAGTAACTCAGGTAGTGATTGAGACAGAAGAAATGATGGAGGTTGTGAATGGTATCAATTACGAATCCACAATCGCCATCACCGGTATTGTGCGCGAGCGTTCCAGCAAAAATGCAGCGCTGCCGACAGGTGAGATTGAAGTGGTGCCGGAGCACATTGAGATTCTCGGAAAGTGCCAGTATAATGAGCTGCCGTTCCAGATCAACCATTCCAAGGATGCCGATGAAAATATCCGTCTGAAATACCGTTATCTGGATCTGAGAAATCCAGCCGTAAAGGAGAAGATAACGCTAAGAAGCAAAATCGTCGCAGAGCTGCGTTCAAGCATGACGGCACATGATTTTATGGAGATTACAACGCCGATTTTGACCTGCTCTTCCCCGGAAGGTGCGAGAGATTATCTGGTGCCGTCGAGAAATCATCCGGGCAAGTTTTACGCTCTGCCGCAGGCTCCGCAGCAGTTCAAGCAGCTTCTGATGGCTTCCGGATTTGACCGTTACTTCCAGATTGCACCGTGTTTCCGTGATGAGGACGCGCGTGCAGACCGTTCTCCGGGAGAGTTCTATCAGCTTGACATGGAGATGGCGTTTGCGGATCAGGAGGATGTATTTGCCGTTCTTGAGGATGTGCTGCCGCCGATCTTTGCAAAGTATGGTGTTTACAAGACAGCATCTGCTGCACCGTTCAAGCGCATTTCCTATCTGGATGCGATGGAGACCTATGGGTCGGACAAACCGGATCTGCGTATCGATCTGACTGTGACGGATGCGACAGCATGCATGGCAGACTGCGGTTTCGGACCGTTTGAGGGACAGACGGTCAAAGCGATTGTGGTTTCCGGATTTGACGGAACGAGAAAAGTAATTGACAAGCTGTGTGCCGAAGCAGAAGTGCAGAGTGGAAGCAAGGCATACTGGTTCAAGGTAGATAAGGACGGCGCCTTCGTAGGAGGAATTTCCAAATTCCTGCAGGAGAAGAAGGAAGCAGTTGTGGGAGCTCTCGGACTGAAGCCGGGCGATTTCATCGGTGTGACTGCAGGCAAGAAGCTGGCAGCCCAGAAGTCAGCAGGAGTACTCCGCAGGATTCTTGGTGCTGCGGCTCCGGGACATATGAATAAGGAGTGCTATGAATTCTGCTGGATCGTAGATTTTCCGATGTATGAGATCGGGGAAGAGTCCGGTGAGCTGGAATTCTGCCACAATCCATTCTCAATGCCGCAGGGCGGTATGAAAGCGCTGGAAGAGCAGGAGCCGCTTGAGATTCTGGCTTACCAGTACGATCTCGTCTGCAACGGTGTGGAATTGTCCTCGGGTGCTGTGCGTAACCACGATCCGGAAATCATGGTAAAGGCATTCCAGCTCGTAGGTCTGGGTGAGGATGATGTGAAAGCAAAATTCCCGGCGATGTACAATGCATTCTGTTACGGAGCTCCGCCACATGCGGGAATTGCTCCGGGTGTGGACCGTATGGTCATGCTGATTGCGGGTGAGGAAAGCATCCGTGAGATCATCCCGTTCCCGATGAACAAGAATGCGCAGGATGTTATGATGGGAGCCCCGGCTGCGGTAGACCAGAAGCAGCTTGACGATGTGCATATCAGAATTGTGGAAGAGAAGAAAGATAAATAATGTAGTTGTGGTTAAGGCCGGACGGCTGCTGGCAGATAGTCTCCTGAACAGGAGCAGGTGCGCCGCACTGGATGGAGGAAGCCGTATGAGATGAATGCTGCCGGATGATCTGTGGATTCGGGGACAGGAGCTGTCTTCCATGTATGGATTAGCCGGCAGAGTTTCTCTTTCAGACTGATAGATATTTCTCCTGCCGCCGGTGGAGAATAGCTATTTTATTCCTGCGAGCAACAAGCCCAGCGGTCGTACTTGCACGAACATTTAGCGGCTGCCGGAGGGGAGCAGAGGAAATATGGGAAAAAGAGTGAAGCTGACCGTGGCATACGACGGTACGAATTATTGCGGCTGGCAGATACAGCCGAATGGCATTACGATAGAGAGCGAATTGAACCGCCATTTGTCTGAGCTTTTACAGGAAGAGATCCATGTGATTGGTGCAAGCCGGACAGATGCGGGCGTCCATGCACTTGGGAATGTGGCTGTGTTCGATACATCCGCAAGGATGCCGGCGGAGAAAATTTCCTACGCGATGAATACAAGGCTTCCGGCAGATATCCGGATTCAGGATTCTTGCGAGGTGCGTTCGGATTTTCACCCGAGATTTTGCGAGACAGTCAAAACATATGAATATAAAATCTGTAACCGTAGGTTTCCGAATCCGTGTGAACGCCTGTATTCTCTGTTTTATTACTGGGATCTGGATGTGGAAAAGATGCGGCAGGCGGCCGTGTATCTGGTAGGCGAGCATGATTTCACGAGCTTCTGCACGAACCGTCCGGAGGTACCGAACCGTGTCCGGACAATCTACAGTCTGGATGTGGAGAAGAGCGGGGATATGATCACGATCCGCGTCCGGGGAAACGGTTTTCTCTATAATATGGTAAGGATTATTTCAGGAACACTGCTTCGGGTTGGAAATGGAATGATACAGCCAGAGGAAATATCCGGGATACTGGCAGCAAAAGACCGGAAGCGGGCCGGCGAGACGGCGAGACCGGAGGGACTGACGCTGGTGAGGATTGAGTATCCGGAGGAAGTATAACCTGCGGCTTGCGTGGCGTAAGGTAGAATAGTAATATTAATTTCCAAATTTCGACATCAGGGGCTTGATTTTTTTGGAAATTCCGGGATAATAGAAATCATATTGATTCTTGTTTGGTACGGAGGACACTACATTGGAGGAAATGATGCAACCAAGGACAACGGGTAACCAGTCCGGAGAGAAGCTGTTGAATGTGCTGGAGTTTATTATTTTAAAGGGGGAACCGCAGCGTCTGCAGGATATCGCAAATGAACTCAGTATGAATAAGAGCACAACACTGCGGTTTCTCAAGACATTGGTGAATACTGGTTATATCAATCAGAATCCGGAAACAAGCAAGTATGCTGCGACTTATAAAATATGCGCACTTGCGAATAAGGTTAATTTGTATACGGAGCTGAGAAAGATCGCCCGCCCGTATCTGGAGCAGCTGGCAAAGATTTTTGGCGAGTCAGTGAATATGGCGGTGGAAGATCAAATGACCTCCGTTTATGTAGATGTCATAAGAGGAAGCAGCCAGTCGCTGGTGACGGTTCAGAAAATAGGGAATGCAGCTCCGATGCACTGTACCGGAAACGGTAAGGTACTCCTGTTGAATTATACGGATGAGGATCTCGATCGTCTGATCGAGGTAAAGGGGCTTACGAAATATACAGAATATACTCTGACAACGAAAGAGGCGCTCAGGGCAGAACTCGAGAAGATCCGGAAGCGCGGTTATGCTTATGACGAGCAGGAGAGAGAAGTGGGAGCGAGATGCCTTGCCTTCCCGATATACGGTGACAACGGAAAGGTTATTGCCGGTATGAGTGTCACGGGACCGCAGAACCGGATGACGGATGAGGTACTCCTGCCCAAACTGGAAGAGTTCCGGAAGATTACGCTGGAGATATCCCACAGAATGGGGTATCAGGTGTTTGAATGAAGAGAACGGATCCATCAAAACAATTCTTACATATCACAGAAGCATGTCAGGAAAATTCCTTCATGAAATATAGAACTATATATACGACAAAAAAGCCAAAAATGCTTGCGTATTTTTGGCTTTTTTGTCGTATTTTAAAATCATGTTGACACGTAGATAGAATTGAATTATAATGTTGTTACAAATAACGAAATGTAATTTCAAAAAATGAAACAAAAGAAGGAGGGTTTATTATGAACAAAAAATTATGTGCAGCATCATTTCTTATGGCGTGTTCCATACTGGCATTGAATAGCCAGACATGTTTTGCTGAGGAGGCAGCAGAGCTTTCCGGGACAATTTCCATCTATGCCAGCGGAACTTCAGCAAAGGGCATACAGGCAGCTTTTGAAGGCTATCAGGTGCAGCATCCGGATGTAGAACTTGAGATTTCAAACTTTGAGACCGTGACCGATTTTGAAACAATGATGACAACTGCGATTTCATCGGATACGCTTCCTGATATGTATATTGCACAGGTAGGAGCGGTGGAACAACAGTACGCGATTCAGGGATATCTGATGAATTTATCCGATACCGGAGTTATGGACAATCTGGTAAACGGAGATACAAGCCTGATTACTTATGAGGAAGGATACTTCGCATTTCCGATGACGACTGCAATTTCCGTTACGCTCTGTAATAAAGCAGAATTGGAAAAGCTGGGAATTGAGCTGACGACGGATAATTACCCAACAAATATGGATGAATTTATTGATTTACTCCAGCAGTGCCGTGATGCCGGCGTAGAATATCCATTTGGTGTGGCAGGAGCGGATTCCTCTTCCTGTACTGCATGGCCGTTCCAGTATATCTATCAGGTGCTGTACGGCGATGACCCGAATTTTTATGCGAATGTACTCAAAGGGGAGAAGGCATGGAACGGAGATGAATTCCGAAAGATGTTTACCGATTACGACAGGATCCGGGAATATGTATCTCCGGACTCTACTGCAAAGAGCATGGATGAGTTGTATGCGGATTTCATTGTAGGTGATACGCTGTTCTTCAGTCAGGTGGCTACCACCATCAAGTCAATTCAGGAGCTGGATCCGGAGACGGAGATTGTCCTGATCCCGTCGAGCTTTACGGAGAAATCTGAGAATCAGACATTGATATCCGGCTTTGATGAGGCGTTCAGTATCACGACCAGCGCGAAGGATCCGGAACTCTGCGTGGATTTCCTGAAGTATATTACTTCTCCGGAGGGCTCCACCCTGTTTGATAATGCAACTGGCTATATTCCGACAGTAAAAGGCTGTGAGAGCGAAGTAGACAACGCTTATGAAATTGTCCTTGATATCATGCAGAATGATAAACTACCGAACAGCCCGATTCTTTCGAGACAGTGGATCGCAGGATTTAAGGAACTGCTGAAAGCCGGCTGTCAGAATTGGCTTGCTGGCGAGGAAGTTGACTCCGTAGTGAATACAATCGAAGAGGATCATAAGCGGCTGATGGAAGCAGACTCGGATTGGGTGCAGAATTTTCTGGACAGCTATAAGTGGAAATAAAGGCAGATGATGCTGCCGGGTGCCGGAGATTTCGACGGCATCCGGCAATGCAGATGAAAGGAAAGGGGATGGGCAGAATGAAGACATCAGGTGTTTCAATGAATTCGGGGAGGGTGAAAGTGAAACGTTCTCTGCTGGAATTTCTTATTGTGGTTCCTGCGTTAGTTTTTTATCTGATCTTTGTCATCTACCCGTTAATCGGAGGGATTTACTACAGTATGACAGACTGGAACGGAATTTCAGCGGAGCATCATATGATTGGCATACAGAATTATCTCAGCCTGCTGAAAGACAGTCATGTGCTGGAGCCGCTGAAGAATACTTTTATTTATGCATTTTTTACAACCATTCTGCTGAATGTTCTGGGACTTGCGATGGCAATAGGAGCGGAGCATGTGGTTCGCGGGAAAAATTTTTTCCGTTCTCTACTGTTTATTCCCTCGGTATTAAGTTCAATCGTAGTCGGGTATATTTTTAATTTTATTTTCGCAAATATTATTTCTGATCTCGGAAAGGCATTGAATATTGCTGTGCTGGCGAACAATCTGCTCGGCAGCAGACAGTGGTCACTTGCCATAGCGATTCTGGTGGATGCGTGGAAGGGGGCCGGATGGTATATGGTGATTTATATTGCGGGACTTCAGAGTATCGACCATTCCTTGTACGAGGTGGCAGATATTGACGGGGCGACCGGATGGCAGAAATTCAGAAACGTGACATTTCCACTGCTTGCGCCGGCATTTACGATTAATATGGTGCTGGCGGTCGAGCGTGCATTCAAGCAGTATGACCTCGTACTGGCGCTGACCGGAGGCGGCCCTGGCAGGGCGAGTGAGCTTGTCTCTATGACAATCTATAATGAATCATTTACAAACAAAAGGGCCGGATACGGTTCTGCACTGGGGGTTATTCTGTTTTTAATTATTGTTGTCATAACACTGTTTCAGATGAAAGTGCTGAGAAGGAGGGAAGACAATGCGAGAGACTAGAAAGCATCGGCGCGCTCCCAGAAGGAGGCTTCAGGATATCCTTATTATGGCAATCATGAGCTTCTGCGTCCTGATTATCCTGTATCCCTTTTTTATTATGCTGTTTGTATCCGTTAAATCAACGAAAGAAGCTCTGATTAGTCCGAGTTCTCTGCCGACGGAATTCCACTGGGAAAATTTTGTGATTGCATGGCAGAAAATGAATTTCCTGAACGTATTTAAAAATTCTGTTTTTGTGACATCACTCAGCCTAATCGGTATTATTATTTTGTCAGGACTGGCAGCGTATATCATTGCATGGTCGAAATACACGAGATTCTACAATTTTCTTTACCTGTTTTTCCTGTGCGGCATCATGATTCCGTTTTATACTTCGCTCGTACCGCTGGTGAAGCTGATGACAGCTCTCGGACTGACAAATTCAAGGGTCGGCATGACGCTGTACTATTGCGGCAGAAATATGCCGATGGCTGTCTTTCTCTATACAGGGTTTATCCGCGGGATTAAGGAGAGATACTAGAGGCCGGCAGGATTGACGGGGCGAATCTGATGCAGCTCTACTGGCGTGTGCTGTTTCCGATTATGAAGCCGATCACTTCGACAATTCTCGTTCTGGATGCGCTGAGCCTGTGGAATGATTTCCTGTTCCCGAGGATCATGCTGTCGAAGACGAGCCTGCGGACGGTCACGCTGGCGCAATTCTTTTTCCGCACGGAAAACAGTAATAAATGGGAGCTTGCATTTGCTGCATATATTCTGACGATCATACCTATCGTAATTTTCTATTTTGCGTTCCAGAAAAACATCGTAAAAGGTGTTGCAGCAGGAGCGGTGAAGGGCTGAATGGAGGGAAGGAATGGAAAAGAACATATGGTGGAAGGAGCCCATGCGCGTCCTTCAGTATAATCTTCAGGTAAAGGATACACCTTTGATGAATGCCAAGAGACTCGCAGAGCAGACTGCGGCGTTGGCAGCCAATGTAGTAGTCATGAATGTTGGAGGAATCTATGCGTGGTATCAGTCGAAGGTGCCATATCATCATATCAATGAATATCTCCCTGAGAAAGGGGATCTTTTGGCGGAGCTGATTGAGGAATTCCATCAAAAAGATATTAAATTCGTGGCGCGGTTCGATTTCAGCATCACGGATGATACAACGTTTCTGAAAAAGCCGCAGTGGTTTGCACGTAAACAGAACCGGGAGCCGTATTTCCGCGGGGAGAAACGTATGGGGAACTGGTCCTTGTTTTTGAATACCTGCGCACTGGGGGGATACCGGAATGAAGAAGTAGGCGTTCCTGTGATAAAGGAGGTTCTGGAGGAATTCGACATAGATGGCATTTTTTTCAATGCGCCGCACGCATCGGTCTGTTTCTGTGAGCGCTGCCAGAGAAAATACCAGGAACTGTACGGGAAAATAATGCCGGAGCGCGAGGAGGAGTTTGAACGCAGCTGGCTGTCGGAATGTATGAAGACCAATATCGGGAATATCTATCGGACTATCAAGTCTGTCCGGGAGGATGTGCCGATGATCCTTTACTATGCGCCGTTTACGACTGTATCAAAATCATTCGGCAGAAATAACCGTGACAGCATTTATGACCGCTATATGACGGCTGATCTGATCTGTAC
>JAUNGL010000048.1 GCA_030524665.1 Lachnospiraceae bacterium
AGAATTGGTTAAATTAACCCGATGAAATATGGATGATTTAGTCCGATGCTAACAAAAAACAGACGTAGAAAAATCATTGGTGTGTATAACAGAAAATGTTCCACAAAATACAATGGAAAGAGATGATGGCTGGAAAGCATTCAGAATACAGGGGATTTTAGATTTTTCCCTGATAGGGATATTGGCAAAGATATCATCTCTGATGGCGGAAACTGGGATTGGTATTTTTGCTGTCTCCACCTATAATACGGACTATATTTTAACGAAAACGGAAAATTACAGCAAAGCAATAAAGGTGCTTTCTGATGCAGGATATCAGATTGTTTAGAGAAAATCAGAAACCAACCGGAATTTGTGAGGCGAATTAGAATGGATTTTAGATTAGCAGTTATGCAAGATTTATCGCAGATTAAATCTGTATATAAGGACATAATCAAAAAAAAGAATAGCGAGCAGATACAAATATGGGATGATATTTATCCCTGTGAGTTTTTTGAAGAGGATATCAGAAACAATCGTCTTTATGTCTTGCTGGATCATGATGTTATTGTTTCTGCATTTGTTTTGTGTGATACAAACTCAGGCGAAAAATCCGTAGAATGGTAAGATAACCAGTGCAGAGCTTTGTATTTAGACCGTTTAGGAGTAAATGTCAACTACTCCAGAATGGGAATAGGCAGTTTGATGCTCGAAAGAGCAAAGGAGACTGCAAAAAATTCAGGTGCTGAATATTTGCGGCTTTTCGTTGTGGACAGAAATGAGCCTGCCATTCGACTATATATTAAGAACGGTTTTATACGGGGAAATGGTGTTTATGACGAGGTCATAGATGATGACCTTATTTTACATGAATATGGATTTGAAACGGTACTTTAATCAAGGCAGAAATTCCAGTTGAAGAAATGTTACTGTTCACACGTCTGCCAAGATGGCAGCCATCTGACCAGTAACGACGCTTCAAGGCCCAAGGAATCCACCAGACTGCGTCTGGTACCCCTTCGGACAGACGATTGCACATATCATACCCTATGGGTAGAAATCGCATTTCATGCGATTTTGTGCCGCAAAGCTCGGGATTCAGGTGCAAAACTGCACCTGAACACCCTTCGCCAGGGACGGCATACTGCCCAAAAGCGGGCAGGATAAATCTTCGCGGGACAGCTACCCAATGAACAGTAACACTGCCACAGAACAGTCACAGAAATAACCGCTGAAAGAGATTGATATTATCTGAATTATTGCGTATAATAGAGATGTAAAGAAAGTAAAGAAAATCAAGCGGATATTTTGAAAGGGTGATGATACATGGAAGTAGCAAAGATTTCCAGCAAAGGGCAGATTACCATTCCTGTATCTGTACGGAATGCGTTGAAACTGAAAGCCGGGGATAAGATTGTAATTTTAGAGGAAAACGGCAGGTTTTATTTTGAAAATTCCGCAATGCTGGCATTTAAGCGGGCAGAAGAAGCGTTCACCGGAGAAGCAGAGAAGGCAGGCTTCGCATCCGAGGAAGAAATGCAGGACTACATGAAGGAAATTCGGAAGGAAGTAAGGGGGTATTAGTTTGCGGGTAATGCTTGATACCAACGTTTTTATTTCCATGATTTTCTTCCCGTCCAAACAGACAAGGGAGCTTGCAAGGCGGTTGACGGACAGTCACCAGATTGTGGTATGCGATTACGTGGTTGAGGAACTGCGGCTTGTGACAGACCGGAAATTTCCGGCAAAGAGGAAGTTTCTTGACCGTTTTTTTCTGGAACTGCCTTTCGAACTGGTTTACACACCGAAAGAGTTGGATTTGAACGAGTTCCCGGAGATGCGTGATACAAAGGACTCCCCGATACTGGCAACGGCAATTATGGAAGGCGTTGACGTATTCGTGACGGGAGATAAGGATTTTCTGGTTCTGGATGTGGAACTGCCGGAGATTGTCACGATGGCGGAATTTCTGGAACGATATTAAGAGTATGAGAGCAGGCAGTGTGCAAAGAGAAAAGTGTGCTGTCTGTTTTTCTATTTATTTTATTCCCATCAGAAACGAGAGATTCATTTCTGATTTCGTAAGATTCTGAAAATAAAAAACTGAACAACGAAAGTAAAGGTAAGCAGTGAATCAGAGAAAAAAATACGCTGCTTCTTTTTTGCGAAGCACTCTCCACAAAGGAATGTAAAGCCGCTATGGCGAGAGTGCGGGCGGCGGCAGTTATGGGCAGTTAAACAGAATAAAGTTTTACTGGACAGAATGGGTGCCGCCCAATCATCAAAATAGTCGGTTGGATGGCACCTGTAGAATTCTCTATTTCAGCAGTTCTTTCACTGCCACTGCATCTGCGCACGCCTGGCAGTCACAGTAAAGTCCGCCATTGGCTTTGATGTCTTTTGCATGCTGAAGGATGACCGATGCTTTTTCACCAAATACTTTTGTTCCCATTTCTGAACCGGCAAAATTGATCAGACCGTCGATGGGCATCACATCTTCTTCGATTTCAGCAAGAAGCGCCTCTTTTGCTTCCGCTTCTTTTTCTGTTCCCACAGCATCCAGATAAGCCTGTCCTGCCGCTTTGAGTTCTGCGCAGCATGACGGTGCGCTGATCATCTCCTGTACTTTTCTGATTGCTTCATTCATTTCCTGTACCTCCTTTTATTCAAAATGATATAAAATCATGCCGCCGTTATCGGCATGAATTGTATCCCACAGTCCATCGAATGTAAGCCATTCACTTTCTCCATATGTGATAGCTTTTACCAAAAGCCTGTCATTTTCCCGGCGGTAACCGGCGAGCAGGAACCAGTGCCAGCGATAATCATCCCACTCACTGGAAATCGGATGCAGCAGAAGGAAGGGGACAATGAGCTTCTGGTCAAGCTGCTCTGTCAGAGCGTTCTGGGCATCCGCAAGGGCCTGACCGGTCGGAAACATTTCCATTCTGAGCTGTTCATTCTTCCGGTCTCGCAGGTATTCAGTCATTCCATCCACATAGAGAGAAAGCTTCGATATCCCATTATGTCGTGGCCGAAGATACGGCTTCATGACCATTGCAAACTGGCGGTATAAATCCTTGGTCAGATGGTGCACATCAAATGGGCAAAGCCTTTTTTTCCTGCAGAAGAGGGTGAAATAAATGCAGCTGTCTACAGCGGCCAGCGCAGCGCAGCCGCCCAGTCTCATCCACGGGTCTGTCATCCATTCCTGAGACCCGCCAGTCGCATGTCCAATATGAAAATAAGAAAGTTCCACACATGTATTCATACGCATCAGTTCCGTTCCTATTATAGAATATACTATGAAAAGAAACCTGCTTCTCATAGTGCGCCAGAATCTGGGGATTCTGTCGCTATCTTACCGGGTGAAATCCCGCAAGCGCGATTTCCTTCCGGTAAGATATATTATGATATTTTTCTGACTGCCAGTCAAGGGATTTTTCATTACTGTGTTTCAGGTTGCCAGTTTGTGCAGAATGCGGTGAAGAAATGAGCATTCCGGGTCTTATTGATAAAAACGTACAGGAAATTGATGAACAGTATAGATCGACGGAGGGGATCGTATCTGTAGATGATATTGAAAAATTATTAAAGATATATAAGCTTGGTAAAGCGCCATTATCATTATCATTAGGTTTTGGCGAGGTAACGATAACGAGATATCTGGCAGGACAGATTCCTTCTAAGGAATACTCTGATATTATGAAATCGGCATTGACTTCCCCGGCATATATGAAGAAACTGCTGCTTGAAAATAGAGATAAAATTGCGGATACCGCATATAATAAAGCAATTGCAGCTATCAACTCATTGGAGAGCCTTTTTTCTGTATCTGACAAAATGCTTAGAGTTATTTCATATGTATTTGAAAGCTTGGAAGAGGTTACTCCATTAATGCTGCAGAAGCTTCTTTATTTTATCCAGGGCATCTATTATGTGTTATTTGGAAGACCAATGTTTGTCGAAGACTGCGAAGCTTGGATTCATGGACCGGTATATCCGGAAGTTTATGATTTGTTTAAGGATTTTAAATATAATCCGATTGATGATGCACGTTTTGCTATACTTGATGGCAAAGTGGATGAACTTACAGAAGATGAACGGAAAGTTATTACTCTTGTGGTAAATACATTTGGTTTATATGGCGGAAAAGTGTTGGAGAGAATCACTCACAATGAAACACCCTGGCAAAATGCACGTAAAGGATATGGAGATCATGTTCCGTCAAAAGAACCGTTGTCCAAAGAAAGTATTAAGATATACTATGAGTCGGTAAATAAGAAATATGATATCAGCTCAGAGGATGGATTGAAAAAATATATTTTTGATATGCTGGAGACAGTATAGTAACTTTCATGCCTGCTGTCAGGCGCTATGCAAGAGATTCATCTTGCATAGCGTTTTCTCTGCTATTGCAATTACAGCTGATATACGAATTTATCTTTTAGCTGCTTCCCTATACCGCATTTCCATATCATCTGTAAGACGGCGGATGCGTTCTTTCATTTTCTGAATATTGGGCGGGATTTTTTCAGGAGGCATATGGTCGTGTACCGCGGTAGTGCCGGCCTCCAGTGCCACTTCGTAGAGCCAGGTCTTATACTTCAGTACATCCAGTGCGTCCTGCAATTCTGTGATTTGTTCTTCTACAGCTTCACGCTGGTCTTTGATGATATTCAGGCGCTGTGCGATCGTAGAATCACCCTCATCGCAAAGTCTGGTGAATTCTTTCATCTGTTTAATCGTCATTCCGGTTCGTTTGAGCGAAGCGATAATGAACAACCTTTCAAAATCAGATTCCTTAAAAATACGATTGCCGTTTTGATCCCGTTCGACAAAATCCAGTAAACCCTCTTTACCGTAAAAACGAATAGTGTGTGGCGAGAGATTTAAACGCTTTGCCACCTCGCTGACTGTGTAATACATATATTTTGCTCCTGTCTTTTCATTTTTTAAGTATGGATGAATTGTGACACATTTTCAATTACATAAGAGATACTCTCTTGACTGATAGTATACTCTAAGGTCTATGATATTGTCAACATAGTAAGGAGGAGACTACTGATGAAAAAAAGAATCATATTTATGTTATCTGTATTATTGACACTTTCTCTGTCGGCCTGCAGCAGTGCCGCGCAGCTGTCAGGGGTGTCCGGTGGTTCAGCGTCAGGTTCAGGAGAAAATGTTTCGGAAGCCGGAGTGATTTCAGGGGAACGGATGGAAGATAAGGGGACTGACACAGGTTCTCTGTCTGAATCATATGCAGTAGGAGACATCATTCTTGAGGATGGCGCTGTAGTAAAAGCAGAAGAACTTACCGGGATAGATCGCGATAATGTCCCGGCAGCCGTTGTGGTGGAAGTGAAAAATGACGGTTCTGTTTTAGGAGTAGGTGTTCACAGAAGCGAAGCTCCGCTGCCGTGGGCATTGGACGGTACTGCAGGCATCAGTACCCAATTTGCAGACATTGTGTGTACACAGGAAAATGCGGATGGAGAAGCTTCTGCTGATTATATTGGTGATACGGACGGCAGTGATAATTGGGATGTCATCTGCGCTGGGGATCCGCAGGGAGCGTCGGAGGCTGCCAGGAATTATCCGGCATTTGATTTTGTGAATACATATGCAGAAACCTGCGGATTGAGCGGTGAGTACAGCTCCGGGTGGTATCTGCCGAGTATCGCAGAGCTGTATGTTGTGTATGAAAACCGTGAAGCGGTAAACACATCTCTGCAGAAAATATATGGACTCGATTGCGATGCTGCTATGGACGGACTTGGCACGAATTGGTACTGGTCGTCCTCACAGTCTGCTTCCACACATGATTATGCATGGTTTGTACATTATTACAATGGCTATGCCTGTGACTGCCTCAAGAATTTTACGAATCTCCATGTGCTGGCTGTCAGGAAATTTTAGGATAGCTGCCATGTAAAAAATAGTTATTATAGGAATCTGAAAGGAGAATCGGTATGAGAATCATAAGGTGTTGTATGGTTAGCCTGTTCCTCTTGTGTTTTGCGGTCGGCTGTTCGCAGCAGAAATCATCAGAAACAGATAGGACGCTCTGTGATATTGCGGCAGCTATCATAGAGAGCCAGTCTGAGCTGCCGCCCTTGAAACAGGTGACGCCGGAGGATGAGGATTTTGATTTATGGATGTCCGTTTACTATTCGATTCAGGGGATAGAAGTATCGGATGGAGCGATCTGCTATGCGGACGGCGTGGAGGCGAGTGAGATTGCCGTATTGCTGCTGGCGGATGGGAAAGATTGTGAAAAGGAGGAGGAGGCACTGACCGCATATATGCAGAATCGTGCCGGTGTTTTCGAGGGATATGCACCTTTGCAGGCGGAATTGGCGGAAAATGGAACTGTGGTGGTAAATGGCAGGTATCTGGCTATGCTGATTTGTCAGGATACGGCAGCGGCGAAGAAGGCGTTTTTGAGCTGTTTTGGCAAAAATGCGGAAAACAGCCAGAAGTCTGCCGGGGAGAAGCCTGATTCAGCGAGCGTTTCCGATGCCATTTCAGATACAGAAGAAATGATATCGGAAGCAGCAGATGACGTGTATGATCCCGACGCTGTTTTGCAGGCGTGGAGGTCCGGAGATGATTCTTCTTTGTCGGAGATGAACCGCCGGATTCTGGAGTCTGCCAGGAATGTTATTTCGCAGGAAATCAACGATAGTATGAGCGATTATGAGAAAGAGCTTGCCATCCACGACTGGATCACGGGCTGGTCACGATTTGATTACAGTGTCTTTGGCCGTTCCCAGGCGGACGGATTCGCACCGGGAAGTGACACGCCCTACGGAGTGCTGATCGATCAGTCGGCCATGTGCCACGGTTATTCCTCCACATTTCAGTTGTTTATGGATATGCTGGAGATTGAGTGCCTGACGGTGTACGGTATTCCGGGAAGCAATGGGGTGGAGCATTCCTGGAATATGGTGAAGCTGGATGGAGAGTGGTACTGCGTGGATGTGGCGTGGGATGATCCCATCGGAGGAAGTCCCGGACACAGATTCTTCAATGTGACCAGCCAATATCTGCGCGACAGCGGCATTCACGAATGGGAGGAAGGTTCTGTGCCGGAAGCGGATTCCACGGTATACAGTTATGAAAATCAGTAAAGATATCGGAAAAGCAGGCTGAAAATCCTTGGCGCGGCGGCATGGTTTGAAGTACGAACAGAATTTTAGTCAGATCCCGGAAAGGAGAAAAGTATGAGTAAAATTTTAGATATGGTTCATATACCGAAAGATTTAAAAGTTTTATCCCGGAAGGAGCTTCAGCAGCTGTGCAGAGAGATACGGGAACAGATGATTGTGCGGCTTGGTGCAGCGGGCGGCCATGTGGGTTCCAATCTGGCAGTTATTGAAGCAACAGTTGCATTGCATTATGTGTTCAATTCACCGTCTGACAAGCTGGTTTTTGATGTGTCCCATCAATGTTATACACACAAGCTGCTGACCGGACGGAAAGCAGCCTATCTTGATCCTGCCCGGTTTTACTCTGTCAGCGGTTTTACGAATCCGGAGGAGAGTGAGCACGATATCTTTTCGATCGGTCATACCTCTACGGCAATCAGCCTTGCCTGCGGACTGGCAAAAGGCCGTGATTTGAGAGGGGAGACGAATCGCGTCATCGCGGTAGTCGGCGATGGTTCTCTGAGCGGAGGGGAGGCTTTTGAAGGGTTGAATCATGCAGCCACACTTGGAAGCAATCTCATCATTGTGATCAATGACAATGATATGAGTATTGCGGAGAATCACGGCGGCTTATACCGCAATCTCAGGCTGCTTCGGGAGACAAATGGAAAGGCCGACTGTAATTTTTTTCGGGCGCTGGGCTTTGATTACCTTTTTGTCCGTGACGGAAATGATTTCAATGAGATCGCAGATGCTCTGGAATCAGTGAAGGACACGGATCACCCGGTTGTTGTACATATGTGTACGGTAAAAGGAAAAGGCTACCGGTACGCGGAAGAGGAGCGGGAAAGCTGGCACTACATGGGACCGTTTGATATTGCCACGGGAAAGCCGCTCCATGGGGCAGTTCCGACCAAAACGTATGAGGGGCTGACCAGCAGATTTCTGGCAGATCGGATGAGAAAGGATCCAACTGTCACAGCAATTACCGCAGGAACACCAAAAGTTTTGGGATTTGAGGCAGAATTGAGACAGCAATTTCCCACGCAGTTCGTAGATGTGGGAATCGCAGAGGGCCATGCGGTCGCTTTTTCCTCCGGCATAGCGAAAAACGGAGGCAAGCCGGTGTTCGGACTGAGCAGCTCATTTCTTCAGAGGGCTTACGATCAGCTTTCTCAGGATTTGGCTCTGAATCGCAGTCCGGCAGTGATACTTGTATTTTTTGCAGGAATCTCGCAGGGCAGCCAGACGCATATGGGTGTTTTTGACATTCCTCTGGCTATGAGTATTCCGAATCTCATTTATCTGGCGCCAACGTGTAAGGAAGAGTATCTGAGGATGCTGGAATGGGCGATGGATCAGAACGAATCTCCGGTTATGATACGTGTGCCGGGAATAGAGACGGTAAGCAGAAATGCAGAGCTGCTCCGCGATTATGCCCGCCCTGCCCGGTACGAGATTGCAGTGCATGGGACAGATGTGGCGATTCTCGCACTCGGGAAATTTTTTCATTTGGGAAGCAAGGTGAGGGAAAAACTGGAAACAGAGTATGGAATCCATGCAACGCTGATTAATCCGCGCTATATCACGGATGTGGATGAAAAGACGCTGAGGGCATTGCCGGAATACGGGCACAGGTTGGTTGTTACATTGGAGGACGGTGTGACGGACGGCGGCTTTGGCGAAAAAATAGCGGGATTCTATGGAAATTCACCGATGAAAGTACTGAGTTTTGGAGCGCGCAAGGAATTTGTCAATCATGTGACAGTGGAAGAGCAGTACAACAGATACCATCTTACAGCAAATCAAATCATTTCTGATGTGATAGAAGCACTTTCATCTAAATGAAATCAAAGAGGATTATGTGAAAAAATTACAAAAACAGCGGTACTTTGTTACGGTGTGACGGAAAACACACCTTAACAAAGTACAAGAAATAGGAATGAAATTCATGTCTCTAAAGGAATCCCCTTGTTATAATCCAGATAAAGAGTAACGATTTAGAATGTCAGGTATGGCAGCTCACTGTCACCATTGCAAAATGTTTCACGATAGGAAGCTCCCGGAGGCGTGCTGTGAAGTGTGACAGGAGAACTGTGGATTTGTGAAGCTGACCCGAACACTGCACTGAAATTCGCAGGGGCGGGTTGGAAAACAGCAGAGATGCGTGGATATTTCTCAAATTTGTGAAACAGGAGGTTACAATTATGGTTTCCAGAACAATGAAGGCATGGATACTCACACAGCCGGAGAAGCTGGAACTGAAAGAGATACCGGTACCTGTGCCCGCAGAAAATCAGGTGCTGGTAAAGATTGACAGAGCGTGTATCTGCAATGGCTCTGATCCGGGAATCTATCATGGGCATGAAGCATATCAGACGCCTCTGATTTTCGGACATGAGGCCAGCGGAAGGATTGTGCAGAAAGGCAGCGCAGTCACACAGTTTGAGGTTGGAGACCGGGTGTGCTGGTGGTTCGAGGCGGGTGCCTTTGCAGAATATCAGACAGTTACGCCGGGGAATGTAGCTATGTTCCTGGTACCGGAGACGATCACTATGGATCAGGCACCCGTGATGGAGCTGGTGCTGGCAGCCTGCAGGGCGCTGATGAAATTTCCCCCTGCTAACGGTCGGAGAAAGCTCTCAATCTGCGGTCTTGGCCCGAGCGGGCTGGTGCTGATCCAGTATGCCCGGGCGCTGGGATATGAGCAGATCATCGGCTGGGATCTTTACGAATCCAGAAGAGACCTGGGGAAAAGGCTCGGCGCAGATCTGGTTTATGATCCGAGGACGGTTATTGCGGGGGAAGCCGGAGAGATTCCGGAAAGTGATATCGGCGTGATTATGATGGGAGACGATATGCTTCCGGGCGAGCCGACTGCCACGGCATTTTTGCGGACGGTGCGGGCCGGAGGCCAGATCGTATCCTACGGGCATCCGGAAAAGGGCTTTCGCTTCTCGCCCTACGTGTTTCAGGCAAGGAATCTGAAGATGGAGGGACCGGAGCAGGATATGGAGAAAATCCGTCAAAAAGGTGCAGAGGTAGTTCAGATGGCAGCGGACGGCAGAATCCGGATTGAGCCTCTGATTACACACCGTGTTGCATTCGAAGATTTTCTTCCGGCATTTGAATCGATTTTGAAGCATCCGGAGGAACGGATAAAAGTTATTTTAAAATGGAGGGAAGCACAGTGAAACTGGGAATATCAGGACAGGCACTTGGAGAAGTGATGGACTTTGAATCTATCGTAGATATAGCTGCAAAGTATGGGATCACACATTTTGAATTGTGGCCCTGCAATGTGAAGGGAACGGGCTTTGGTTACCGTGACCGGAATATTGGGGAGATTTGCGAGATTGTAAAGAGACGGCAGATCACCATAGACTGCGTGACGATGGAAGCTGCATTCTGTGAGCAGGCAGTGGAATCACCGGAGTATTATGCGGATCTTCTGATGGGAGCAGTTGATGCGGCCGTGGCAGTAGGAGCGAAGCTGGTCAATCATTACTGCTATTTCATCAATTTACCGGAGGAGCCGGATTTCGCCAGAATGGAGGCATTCTGGAGCAAACCGCTTGCATATGCGAAAGAGCAGGGAGTAACGCTGGTTCTGGAGAATGAGGCGCACGATGCGACGCGCAGACCGGAGCTGACGAGAGCCATTGTAGAGCATTTCAACGATCCGGCTTTTTTGACAAATCTCGATGCAGTAAATTATTTCCATGCCAGCCAGGAAGGATTTCCGGCAGCGTATGAGATTCTGAAACCATACATTGGATACGTTCATCTGAAAAATGCCTGCCTTCCGCGTCCGGATGCAGGCCAGCCAAAAGAAAACGAAGGAGCCCCGATGTCCGGGATTTTCGAGGGACGGAAGATTCAGTACGCTCCGATTCCGGATGGCAGTGTGAATATCGCAGGCCTGCTGATCCGCCTGATCGAGGACGGAATGTATACCGGCACCTGTACGCTGGAGCCGCACACGGAACCGCAGTGTGTCGAACGCTTCTATGAGAGAGAATCTAAATGGCTTCGCAGGATGGGATTCTTCACGGAATAGTCCATCACGAAATGATGAGACATATCAAATCGCTGATATGCTTGTGGTAAGACGGAAATAAAAATATTCAGGATTTCAATGATCAGGAGGATACAGGATGTTAGCAGCAGTTGTAGAAAAACCAGGGGAATTAGTGATTAAGGAGATAGAGAAACCGACACCAGGGCCGAGACAGTTTATCATCAGGGTTCTTGCAGCTTCGATCTGCAATGCCACGGACAATCATATTCTGGAAGGAATCTTTGACGGATATCATGATCATTATCCGCAGGTACTGGGGCATGAAGTGTGCGGTGAGGTAGTAGAACTGGGGAGCGATATTGATCCGGAGGATATCAGGATTGGTGAGAGGATAGCTATGTACACGCCGTACGGAGCGTTTCAGGAGTACGTGCCGGTAGACCGTGATGGATACGGATTTGCGAGAGTTCCGGAACACGTTTCGAATGAAGTCGCTTCGATCTGTGAGATGTTTGACGGTGCGTTCCGGAGTACGATCGCGTGTGCCGGGATACAGAAGGGTGAGCGTGTCCTGATCATCGGTGCAGGTCCTATGGGACTGACGGCTGCCAGCGCAGCGGCAGCATACGGAGCGGTTGTGTGTGTCGTGGACTTCCACCAGAATCGTCTGGATAAAGCACTTGAGATGGGCGCTTCTTACACCTACAACAGGAGCCGGATGAACGCGGAAGAAATCGTGGCGGCAATTAAAAAGGATATCGGAGAGGTCGACCTTGCCTGCATGTGCATTGCACTGGACCGTGCCGAAGAGCAGGATGCTTTCTACATCCCGATTGAAGTGCTGAAGGAAAACGGACGGATGACCAGTCTGAATGTCGAAGTGAAGCTGGAGTACCACAATCACCGGATGAACCCGTTCCACATGAACCGGAAGAATATTAAATACCGCCACAATCTGGAACGGTTCGGGACGATTGAGGATTTCCAGAAGGGATATGATCTGGTAAATGAGGGGAAGATTCCGATGGAAAAGCTGATCACGCACAGGATTACACTGGATCAGCTTCCATGGGCGCTTGATATGTGTCACAACCATCTTGATGACTGTATTAAATTTGTGGTTTATCCGCGTCTGGGAGCACAGAATGAAACATTTGACAGGAAATAATTCCGTGAAGACAGACACTGTGCAGTGACAGGATAATGATAATTCCAATGTTGCGATTCACAAGCGTCGAGCATGTGTGTTGTCTGCAGTCCGATGAATTGTGAATCGCAGCATTGCAGTAATGAGTGAGAAAATGAGGAGCAGAGGCGTATGTATTATAAAGAAGACTGGGAAAAAGCCAAAGCAAGGCTGAAGGCGCTATGGGATAATGAGATTCTGGACCGCTGCTGCGTGTCGGTGGCAGCGCCGCGGGACGGGAAGACGAATGTGCATATTTTTGCGCAGGGGGAATGCAATCCGGATGATCCAAAGGATATTGAGGATTACTGGATGAATCCGGAGCGGATTCTGCAGAGAAATATCAAACGACTGGAGCAGACCTACTGCGGCGGGGAGTCCCTTCCGCTGGTTATGCCGAATTTCGGTACCTCCGGCCATTGTGTTTATTATGGAGCGAGCTATACGCTGAAGCCGGAAACAATCTGGTTCGCCCCGGTGGTGGATGATATTGAAGATCATGAGTGGAAGTATGACCGTGAGAATCCGTTCTATTGCCGCCAGAGGGAGATCGTACAGTATCTGGCCGAAAAGGGAAAAGGTAATTTTCTGGTTTCCATGCCGGACAACTGTGGAACTCTGGATGCGATTGGTCATCTTCACGGTTCTGTGAATGCTCTGATGGACATGTATGACTGCCCGGAAGCATTGACGGAAAGTATTGCGACAATCAATAACGGGTGGACCGATGCGGCATAGACCTTTTATCAATTGACGAAGGACTGCAATGAAGGAGGAAGCTGCGTCGGCTGGATGGATACCTGGGCGCCGGGACGCCATGCACAGATGCAGTGTGATATGTCCGTGATGTTTTCTCCGGATCAGTATCGGCAGTTTACCGTTCCGGAGCTGAAGAAACAGATGGAATGGGAGGAGTATCCGGTTTACCATTTTGATGGAAAAGAGCAGATCAACCATCTGGATCACCTGCTGGCACTGGAGGATCTGAAAATGATCCAGTGGACCAACGTGGACGGTCAGGAGACACCCGCGCATTTTATTCCGGCTCTGAAGCGGATGCAGGAGGCGGGAAAACGGATTCTTGTGATGACCCCGGCGTCAGATATCCCGGCCTTGATGGAGCATCTGTCATCGAGAGGACTTTATCTGCATACATATGCGAATTCTGTGGACGAGGCAAATCAGATCATCCGATATGTAGAACAGCATACGCACGAGTAAAACGGAAGTATACAATATATGATATTTGAAAGATACAGGAGGTACAGAACCATGGGAAAAGAATACCATGTAGCAGTCAGCGGCTGTGATTGCTGGCAGGGAACCCAGGAACAGCCATTCCGGACGATTTCAAAGGCAGCAGCACTTGCAATGTCGGGAGATACCGTAACCGTTCATGAAGGAGAGTACCGTGAATGGGTAAAGCCTGCCAATGGAGGAATCAGTGATATCTGCCGGATTGTCTATCAGGCAGCAGAAGGCGAGAAAGTGGTAATCAAAGGCTCCGAGCGAATCCAGAGCTGGGAGAATATCGGAGGAACGGTCTGGAAAGCAGTACTCCCAAATACGATGTTTGATGAATACCATCCCTATCGGGAGATTCTGGATGGAGACTGGCTCGAATTCCCCCAGAAGACACTGCATACGGGAGATGTATATCTGAATGGAAAGTCCTTTTATGAGGCACAGTCCCTGGAGGAGGTAAAAAATCCGGTGAAGCGTACGGCGGGTTACTGCCGTTTGTGGCCGGAGTATTCTGAGCCGATTCCTCATCCGGAAGATACTGTTTACCAGTGGTTTTCTGAAGTTGATGAGAAAAATACGACGATTTATGCGAACTTTCAGGGAGCAGACCCGAACGAAGAGATGACAGAGATCAATGTGCGGAGAAGCTGTTTTTATCCGGTGAGGACAGGAAGAAACTACATTACGGTCCGGGGTTTTGAGATGGCGCAGGCAGCCTGCCCGTGGGCGCCGCCGACCGCTGATCAGCCTGCATTGCTGGGGGTGAACTGGAGCAAGGGCTGGATCATTGAACAGAATGTGATCCATGATGCAAAGTGCAGTGCCATCAGTATCGGAAAAGAGGAGAGTACCGGACATAATCTGGCAACCAGAACGAAACGGAAGCCAGGCTATCAGTATCAGATGGAGTCGGTATTCCGCGCGGCACAGATCGGATGGAGCAAAGAAACAGTCGGTTCCCACATCATCCGGAACAACGTCATTTATGACTGCGGCCAGAATGGAATCGTCGGCCATATGGGATGTGTATTCAGCCAGAGTTATGACAACCACATTTATAATATCGCTGTGAAGCATGAGTATTTCGGGCACGAAATTGCCGGAATCAAGCTCCATGCGGCGATTGATGTGCAGATTCACCACAACAGGATTCATGACTGCAGTCTGGGAACCTGGTTGGACTGGCAGGCATAGGGGACGCGTGTGAGCAAAAACCTGTATTACCAGAATGACCGGGACTGGATGATCGAGGTGACTCATGGTCCGTGTCTGGTGGACAACAATATCTTTGCATCGGATTATTCGATCGACAATTATGCGCAGGGAACTGCCTGGGTCAACAATCTGTTCTGCGGAATCATGCACAAGGAAGATGTGCTGAACCGTGCGACACCGTATCATTTCCCGCATACCACAGTGCTGGCAGGAACGGCTGTTGTATACGGTGCGGATGACCGCATTTATCAGAATATTTTCCTCGGCGGGACGAAGCTGCCGTACAGTACGGCGAACTTCAGCGGTGCATTTTTCAATGGTACGGAGGGTTATCAGGGCTGTCCGGTCGATATGGATGAATATATCGGTTATATCAACTCATATGAGCGCGGGGATCTGGAGCCGCATCTGTATACGAAGCAGCCGGCCTATATTGAGCGGAATGCTTATCTGAAGGGAGCACCTGCCTTCGGGAGAGAGAAGGAACATTACCTCAGTGACATGGACCCGCAGGTAAGGATTGTGACCGAAGGGGATGAGGTATATCTGGAAATAAACATCGAGAAGGAACTGCTGGAGCTGCCGGCAGAGATTATCACGACCAAAAAGCTCGGCATGGTGCGGATTGTGGAGGAAGCATATGAGAATCCGGATGGCTCTGCCATTACTCTGGATACGGACTACAACGATTGTCCGAGAGGGGCAAAGCCTGTTGCAGGACCGCTGCAGGAACTGAGAGAAGGACATAACCGGATACGAGTCTGGGGATGAGCGTTTTAACGCAGCCATACTGCAGCTATCCACGATGACAGGCAGCAGCTGCAGGAAAGCGAAAGGTTTTACAGTAATAGTTTATACTATGCAGCCGCAGAATTAGCCGCTGTATGCAGAGTTTTGTTGCGGCAGAAGGGAGAATGAGATGAAGCTTATATTGATTCGTCACGGAGAACCGGATTTTTCTATCGATTCTCTCACTCCAAAGGGATGGAGGGAAGCAGAATATCTGTCGGAGCGCACAGCCGGATGGGAGATTACGGATCTATATTGTTCTCCGCTTGGACGGGCGAGGGATACGGCATCTCTGACCTTAAAAAAGCTTGGGCGGAAAGCGGTGATCTGTGACTGGCTGCGGGAAATTGACTGCCGGATACAGAATCCAATGACGGGAGGTCAGACAGTCGCATGGGATATGCTGCCGGTTTATCTGGATCAGCATCCGGAGCTTTTTGACCGGGAGGAATGGCGCAGAAATGTGGACATGAAGGCGGGAAATCTGGCCGGGTATGTAGATTACGTGACGGAGGGACTGGATCGGCTTCTGGAAAGCTATGGTTATTACAGGGAGGGACTGCGGTACCGTACGGAAAGTGATACGCGCCGGGATGCTGTAGTCGTCTGCTTCTGTTACTTCGGCACAATCTGTGCTTCCCTGTCGCGGCTTCTGAATATGGCGCCGCATCAGCTCTGGCAGGGATGCTATCTGGCGCCGACCTCTGTGACTGTGCTTGGAACTGAGGAACGCACAGAGGGAGAGGCTTACTTCCGGTGTCAGGTGATGGGAGATACCTCTCATCTGCAGATCCATGGGGAACCGGTTTCGGCAAGCGGTTATTTTGACAGTACATTTTGCCGGTAAATATGTAAAAGAATTTGGACAAATGCTGAAAATCAAAGGAATGAACCGTGGGGAAATTGGACATTTATCTAAATGACAGACATCTGGTGTGGCAGATTGAATGTATGAAAGTCATAAAATTCCTATTGTCTTAATCTTAAATTTAGTATAAATTTATATAAAAATAGCTTACTCCCAGAATCACAAAGGGCGGAATTTGTGGCTGGGAGTTTTCGTACATGAACGTGAGGGTGCAGCAAAAGAGAAAAGTGAGAAAAAGTATGTATAAAGTAATCATTGCGGAGGATGAATTGTTTGTGCGGCTTGGAATCAGGATGTCGGTTGAGTGGGAAAAACTCGGCATGGAGGTCGTGGCAGAGGTGGAGAATGGGCAGCAGGCACTTCAGGCTTGGGAGGTCTGGAAGCCGGATATCATCATCACGGATATCAAGATGCCGCTGATGGATGGTATTTCGCTGGTCAGAGAAATCAGAAAAAAAGATGAGCGGACGCGCTTTATTATTCTGAGCTGTCTGGAGGAATTCCAGATTGTCCGGGATGCTATTTCGATGGGGGTCACGGATTATGTGCTGAAGCTGACGATGACGCAGGAGGATATGGAGAAGGTACTGCGGAAGGCCATAAAGGAGCTGGATGTGCTGGATGGCAGCTACAGGGAGAAAAAATCACCGAAGGATAAAAAGCAGTCTGAGGAAGAGCTTCGTGCCTGGCTTTATTACCGTCTGGATATGAGTCCAAAGCGGCGCAGGATCATAGAGGAAGCATTTCCGGAGACGTCCGGCAGTGCAGTGAGGATGATCCTTTTGGAGATCGACCGCTATCAGGAGTGTAAGAAGAGCTTCAACGATTCTTATGGAACCATTCTGGATTCCGCGGCAGAGAATATCCTGTCTGAACTGCTGGAAGGGCGGACTCATATTTTACTGATTGAAAAGGATGGCAGGAGTATTCTGATTCTCAGCGAAACGGCAGGGGAGGAAGAACTTCCGGCGGATATGGAAAAGCTGCTGGATCATATCCGGGAGGTTTTCGGCAGGTATCTGGGAAGCACCGTAACGTTTGCGGTCAGCCGTCAGGGAAAGGGGTATGAGGAGTTCGGAACGCTGTTTCATCAGTGCAGCTTTTTGCTGGAAAAGAAGTTTTTTTACGGGACAAACCGCACTCTGTTATATCGGGGCGGGGAGCAGGAGGAAAGTAAGGTGCTGATCCGGCGGAAGATGGACCGACTGATCCGTGGAGTGGACGAAGAGGCTGAAATTTTGAGACTGCAGGAAGCGGAGGAAGCATTTTGCCAGCATGGCAATCCTGTTACGATCCGGCATTTCTTTGAGCATACGATCAACGTGAAGCTGGGAAGCTTCTTCCGGACAGCCAGCAGCGCTATCGGATTGTGGAGACTTACGCCGAACGTTTCAAGCTGAGCCAGACGCTGGATGAGGTGCTGGAAATCTATCGGGATGCGGAGAACTTTCTGAAGAGAGATGACGGTGAAAAGCAGGAACTGAGCAAACCAGTCAGGGATATTCTGCTGTTTATCCAGAACCATTATGCGGAGGATATCACGCTGGACCAGATCGCCAGAACGGTCGAGCTGAGCCGCACTTATGTCTCTGGCCTGTTTAAGAAAGAGCTTGGGGTCAATCTGACGAACTACATCACGAATTACCGCATTGAGAAGGCGAAGGAGCTGTTGCGGGAGACCAACCTGAAATCGTATGAAATCGCGGAGAAGGTAGGTTTTTTGGATGAGAGCTATTTCAGCCGGAGCTTTAAGAAAGTGACCGGGATGTCACCGAATGCGTACAAAAGGGGGCAGCGTCCGTGAGCAGGAGAAAGAGTCAGGCACAGACGTTCGGGCGGAGACTGAAATGGCAGCTTCTGGCAGTTTTTGTAGTGACCATCACGCTGTTGATGGGGGTGGTGTCCTTATCCGGCTACCGGCAATCGGAGCTTGTCATTCAGGAACAGTCCTCGAAGCTGATGCAGCAGCAGTTTCAGCAGAGTGAGTATCATATTACAAGCTATACAAATGAGATCGGGAAGGTGATGCGGCTGCTGATGATCCAGGAGGATATGTTGAATTATATGCGGTCCGGATGGCAGTCGGAGTTTCGGAATGTGGAACAGCTCTGGAAGATTTTTGACTACGCCAATATGATGATGCAGAATTATGATTATATTGAGTCCATCTATTATTATGGGGACGACGGAACTGCGGTCGGGCTGACCGGGCACAGGCAGATGGTCAGCCATGAAAAGGATCTCTCATTGCCCTGGTATCAATTGAAGATTCAGGAGCAGACGGCGAACCGTCTGGGCGAGTTTTTGTGGTTTGGCGGATATACCAACCGGGATTTCAGTATTGTGGAGCTGGTTGAGGAAGAGGAGACAATCCCCTGTCTGACTGCGGTCTGTTCTGTGTGGCTGACTGCGAGCAGGTATGTCACGGTAATTATCAATATTCGCCAGGACAGCATTGCCGGTATTCTTGCGGTGCCGGATGATTCGTCAAGTGAACAGGAGAGTTATCTGATTGATGAACAGGGAACGATTGTGGTACACCGGGACAGTGAAAAGATTGGAGCAAAAGCGGATTTTGCGCCGGAAGAGCTGGCAGATGCGCCGGAGGATTATCTGATGCGCGATAACATCCAGATCAATTATTACCGGATGGAGGGACCGGGATGGACGATTGTCACAGAGATACCGGAAGCAGAGCTTTACGGAAAGCTGGTTTCCCTGAAATGGTGGTTCATATGGCTGACGGTAGGCGGACTTTTGCTCGCTCTCACACTGTATGCCTACAGCATTTCCAGGCTGACGGCTCCGCTGACGCAGCTTAGGATTGCCATGGAACGGATGGAGAATGGTACTCTGGGAGAGCAGCTGGATGAGAGCAGCCAGAATGAACTGGGAATGCTGGGGCGGCAGTTTAACCGGATGTCGCGGAGCATTAATGATATGGTCACGCAGATTCGTGAGATGGAGCAGGAGAAAGCAATGCTGGAGAAGGAAGCACTGCAGGCGCAGCTCAATCCGCATTTCCTGTTTAATACGCTCAGCAATATGCGTTTTATGGCGAAGCTGGGGCAGACGGAGCCGCTGGAGGAATGCTTTGGCGCTCTGGGTCGGATGCTTCAGCCACTCTACCGCAGTGAGGGAGAACTCTGGACCTTGCGGGAGGAGCTGGATTATATGCTGAATTATCTGATTATTATGAACGTGCGCTTCGGCGGCCAGCTGGATGTAGAATTTGAAATCGGGGAGAATCTGCTGGGCTTTCAGGTGCTGAAATTTATCCTGCAGCCGCTGGTGGAGAATGCGATTGAACATGGATTTGCAGGGGCGTCCGGGGAAGGAATGATTGTCCTCGGAGCAGAGCAGAAAAACGGCAGTCTGAAGCTGTACGTGGAGGACAACGGAGGAGGAATCTCCGATGAGAGGCAGAGCCTGCTGAGGGAGCAGCTGGAAAAAGCGGAAAGCCAGAAAGAGCTTTACCGGAATCATGTCGGGGTTGTCAATGTCCATCGGAGGCTGAGGGTTCACTTTGGGAGCGGGTATGGGCTGGATTTCGAGAGTGTGCCGGGTGAGAATACCTGTATCTGGCTGACCATGCCGCTGATCGAAAAAGAAAAACCGGAACCATAAAAAAATACTAAAAACCATAAAAAAATAAAAAATTTTAAACTCTCCTTTTTTCGAAATTTTGTGAGGTGCCTGAAGGAAAGACAGAAAAAGAGAATATCCTTTATCGAACGGAAGTGGGAAATTTCTTATAATCATGTCACAAAGGTCAACCAAACAAAAAGAAGAGAAAAGGGAGGAAAATTTATGCTTCAGCAGGTATCAATATTTGCAGAAAACAGTAAAGGAACCATGCAGAAAATTACTTCTGTGCTGCTGCAGGAACAGATCAATATCTGGGGGTCTGTGACGAATGACAGTGCGGAATATGGGATCGTCCGGATGGTCGTTTCTGAGCCGGAACAGGCACTTGTGGCGCTCCGGCAGGCCGGATATCTGACACAGCTTAATGATGTTCTGGGAGTAGAGGTGGAGGATAAGGTAGAAGCCTTGAATGAGCTGCTGCTGTCGCTTGCAGACAGCAATATCAGTGTGAATTATATCTATCTGTCTTTCAACCGCGATTCCGGAAAACCAGTGATGATACTTCATGCAGATGAGATATGGGAAGTGGAAAGCTGCCTGAAAGCGAAAGGATTTGCCTTATTGTAAGGATAGATATCCACAGAATAGTAAACCAG
>JAUNGL010000049.1 GCA_030524665.1 Lachnospiraceae bacterium
CCTCTCACATTATTTCTTGTTAATATAGTTGACAAGTCCTTCTGCCGCAATGATTTTCTGCATGAACTCTGGAAATGCCTGCCCCTTGAATTGTGTTCCCTTCGTCCGGTTGTAGATGATACCGCTGTCAAAATCAACTTCTACCTCATCCCCGTTCTCAATCCCGCGGGACGCCTCCGGGCACTCAATGATTGGGAGCCCGATGTTGATCGCATTCCGGTAGAAAATCCGGGCAAATGTCTCAGCGATGACACAGCCCACGCCTGCTGCCTTGATGGCGATCGGTGCATGCTCCCTCGAGGAACCGCAGCCGAAGTTCTTATCTGCTACGATGATATCACCCTTCTTAACGTTATGGATAAAATCCTTGTCAATATCCTCCATACAGTGTGTCGCAAGCTCAGCCGGATCTGAAGAATTCAGATAACGTGCAGGAATGATGACATCTGTATCCACATTGTCTCCGTATTTAAAAACCGTACCATGTGCTTTCATCTTGCTTCCTCCTATAATCCCAGTTCAGCCGGAGCCGAAATTTTACCTGTCACTGCACTGGCAGCTGCGACAGCAGGGCTTGCCAGATATACCTCGGAACCAACGTGGCCCATACGTCCGACGAAATTACGGTTCGTTGTGGAAATGCAGCGCTCCTTGTCTGCCAGAATACCCATATAGCCTCCAAGACATGGTCCGCAGGTCGGGGTGCTCACGATTGCGCCTGCTTCAATGAATATCTTCAGAAGTCCTTCTTCCATTGCCTGAAGATAGATACTCTGAGTAGCCGGAATTACGATACAGCGAACGCCCTTCTTCACCTTGCGTCCCTTCAGAATCTCAGCGGCAACTCGCAGGTCATCGATCCGCCCGTTTGTACAGGAGCCAATCACTGACTGATCGACCACAACATCCTCCGTGATCTCATCAATCGTCTTGGTATTCTCCGGAAGATGCGGGAATGCGATGGTCGGCTTCAGTGTACTCAGATCAATCGTATATTCTTCATCATATACAGCATCCGGATCAGCCTCAAAGATCTTATATTCACGCTTGGAATGTTCTTTCATATATGCAATTGCTTTCTCATCTACCGGGAAAATACCGTTCTTTCCTCCGGCTTCAATTGCCATATTTGCAATTGTGAAACGGTCATCCATAGAAAGATTTGCAATACCGTCTCCCACAAACTCCATTGACTTATACAGCGCTCCGTCTACACCGATCATGCCAATGATATGGAGAATCACGTCTTTTCCGCTGACCCACCTGGATGGCTTGCCCGTCAGATTAAACCTGATTGCAGACGGAACTTTAAACCATGCTTTTCCGGTAGCCATTCCGGCAGCCATATCCGTACTTCCCACACCTGTAGAGAAAGCACCAAGCGCGCCGTATGTACATGTATGGGAATCAGCACCGATAATTACATCACCGGCTACTGTCAGTCCCTGTTCCGGAAGCAGTGCATGCTCGATACCCATCTGTCCTACATCAAAATAATTGGTGATATCATGCTTACAGGCAAACTCACGCACACATTTGCAGTGTTCTGCGGACTTAATGTCCTTATTCGGAATAAAGTGATCCATTACCAACGCAATCTTATCCTTATCAAATACCTTATCCTCTTTGAATTTGTCCATCTCATGGATGGCAACCGGAGATGTGATGTCATTTCCGAGTACCAGATCCAGATCAGCTTCAATCAACTGTCCGGCTTCTACGGAATCAAGTCCGGCTGCTGCAGCCAGAATCTTCTGTGTCATCGTCATTCCCATGTTTCTTCCTCCTATCACAATCTGCTGTATATTCACATTCTGCCCGCTACATAAATCTGGTATGGCAAAACGTATCCGCTTTAGTATAACACAGTTTTTCCGTACTGTCAGCAAAAAATTGCAGTTCCGACAGCCGTTATACAAGACAGAAATTCAGGTATGGAACCGTCCTGAACACTTCGCGTGGCAGCTTCCCCGAGAACACAGTAATAAGACCGATACTGTTCATGGATCAGGGCCGTGAATAATAACCAGACAGGACGCGTGCCGTTCACTCCGCGATCAGAACCATTACTTATAAACAGTCAGGGATAAAACTTAGAATCCTTGTTGCATTTTCCGTATCAAAACTATATAATGGCTGATAACAGAAAGATAGCGCTGCCTGATATGCGAATGTGATTCTGACATTATCATATCCCGCAGCAGACCAAAAGACTGTTAGAAAGAACGAGGATTCCGTTATGAAGAAGAAAGTCGTGGTAGCGCTTGGCCACAGAGCTCTTGGCACTACATTCCCAGAACAGCAGAAGGCGGTCAAAGCTTCCGCCAAAATTCTGGCAGACCTCGTCGAAGAAGGATGCCAGCTTATTATTACCCACAGCAATGCTCCGCAGGTCGGCATGATTCATACCGCCCTGAATGAATTTGCCAAATTCCACGAGACATACGGTGCACCGATGTCAATCTGCTCTGCAATGAGTCAGGGCTATATCGGATACGACCTCCAGAATTCCCTGCGTACCGAACTCCTGAACCGCGGTATTTACAAAACAGTGACAACGGTCATCACACAGGTAACGGTTGATCCATATGATGAGTCCTTCTACCATCCGGTCAAAGCAATTGGACGTTACCTCACTGCCGAGGAAGCCCACGAGGAAGAACTGAAAGGCAATTACGTGATAGAGGAACCGGGAAAGGGCTTTCGCCGTATTGTCGCTTCCCCGAAGCCGCTTGATATTGTTGAGCTTGATGCAATCAATACACTCTCTGATGCCGGGCATATCGTCATCGCCTGCGGCGGAGGCGGTATTCCTGTTCTGAAGCAGGGCAGCACACTCAAAGGGGCTGGGGCTGTTATCGAGAAGGATCTGGTCAGCGGACGGCTCGCAGACCTTACAGATGCAGATGTGCTGATGATTCTGACAAATGAGGATTATGTCTGCATCCATTATGATACGGACACACCTCTCGCGCTGGATCATATGACGCCGGAAGAAGCACTTGCCCACATAGAGAACGATGAATTCGGTAAGAATAAAATGCTTCCTAAAATCGAGGCATCTCTGCACTTCGTCTCCCAAAAACCGGGACGGAAAGCAATCATTACTTCGATTGATCGTGCAAAGGATGCTTATCTTGGAAAAACAGGCACTGTTATCTCAAAATAACTCGACAGATTTTCCAAATCAACGTGAACCTGTCATTGGCAGCCATTTCATATGCTGCAGCAAATCAGTACCACCGGCTAAGCCGGTGGTTTATTTGTTTAAAATAATATCGGATATCTTTGCGACAAAATATAACCGCAACGATATCCGATATTGTCTTTTCTTTAAATTAATGACAATGTGTAAATACAGGTTTTTCAACTGCCGCTGGCCGGACTCGAACCGGCACGGTGTTACCCGCTTGATTTTGAGTCAAGTGCGTCTGCCAATTCCGCCACAGCGGCAAATGCTGTTGCATTCACACGCCAATTATCCTATCATACATTTTCCTAAAATGCAAGAATTTTTTTCAAAAATCTTCATTCAGCTATGCTTACCAGAAACTAACGATTCTATTTATCATACCGGGGTGAAATCCCGCGAGCGTGATTCCCTCCCGATATGGTACACGATATGAAGCACCTGAAGATCCCGAAAATATTTTCCTTAATATTTCATATCCTTCAGCACGTCACAGAAATCAAATGTAGCAAAATAGTCTTTCGGCGTCTCCGCACGGCGGATCAGCTTCGCTGTTCCATCTTCCTGCAGCAGCACCTCAGCCGATCTCAGCTTTCCGTTGTAATTGTAGCCCATGGAAAATCCATGCGCCCCCGTATCATGGATCACCAGAAGATCTCCCATATCAACTTTCGGAAGCATACGGTCAATCGCAAACTTGTCATTGTTCTCACAGAGTGAACCCGTTACATCATACATGTGATCACACGTCTGATTTTCTTTTCCCATAACCGTAATATGATGATAAGCACCATACATAGCCGGACGCATCAGGTTTACTGCGCATGCATCCACCCCGATATATTCCTTGTGGGTATGTTTTTCATTGATCGCTCTTGTCACCAGACAGCCATACGGCCCGAGCATATAACGTCCGAGTTCCGTATAGAGTGCAATGTCATCCATACCTGCCGGAATGAGCACTTCCTCATAAACTTTGCGCACACCTTCTGCAATCTTGAAAACGTCGTTCTTCTCCTGCTCCGGTCGATATGGAATACCGATCCCACCGGACAGGTTGATAAATTTAATCTTTGCTCCTGTCTTCTCATGCAGGCTGACGGCCAGCTCAAACAGTACTTTTGCAAGCATCGGATAGTAATCATTCGTCACAGTATTGCTGGCAAGAAATGCATGGATACCGAACTCTTCTACTCCTTTGGCTTTCATAATGCGGAAGGCTTCCTCAATCTGCTCCGTTGTCATACCATACTTGGCATCTCCGGGATTATCCATAATGTCATTGCTGATTTTGAACACTCCGCCCGGATTGTATCGACAGGACATCGTTTTCGGCAGAGATCCGACCGCCTTCTCAACCTTTTCTATATGTGTAATATCATCCAGATTGATAATACCTCCGATCTCAGCTGCTTTCCGGAACTCCTCTTCCGGGGTATCATTGGAAGAAAACATGACATCATGTCCCTTGATTCCCAATGCCTCTGAAAGCATCAGCTCTGTCATAGAAGAACAGTCCGTACCGCATCCATATTCGTGCAGTGTCTGAATCAGAAATGGATTTGGCGTAGCTTTTACAGCAAAATACTCCTTGTATCCTTTATTCCATGAAAATGCTTCATACAATTCTTTCACATTCTCACGAATTCCCTTTTCATCATAAAGATGGAACGGAGTCGGAAACTGCTGTACAATCTCTTCCAACTGCTCTTTTGTCACGAATGGTTTCTTCATAATGTCTCTCTCCTCTGTATCATAATTTACCGCTGCATTGGCGAGTCTGTATCCAGTGATGCATCTGCAGACAGTAAGCTTTTCCATTTCCATATGCCCGCCGCATCGCTTTATCACAGTAAAGGCACACAGAACACTCCTAATATAATCCATCTAAAACGGTATTGTCAATAGGTGCTCAGGATTATCCTCCAAAAAAGGAGTCTTGCCTGTTCTTGGAGTCGACCAGATGATTGTACTGAAGGATTTGGTATTCATTCAGCAGATCTGAATATGCATCCTCCGAATGGCTGTAGAATTTACCCTCACTGTCACGATATACATTTCCGTTGATAATCGGCAGTGTTTCCATCAGCTCTGCAAGATATTCCTGATAATCGGTCAGAGGAATTCCGGCCTGTTCCATCAGGATTCCACCAAGGTAATTGACACTGATTCCATCGTAATACGTGTGCTCCAGTCCGTAATTGCTCCACATCACGAATGGCACACGGTATCCGGTCTGTGATTCTTCCAGAGAATCAGCTGCCCCGGCTCCTGTAATTCTCTGGATCACATTTGTAATATAATCCGATGGCTGATGGTCACCAAACATCAGAAGAATCACCGGCTCGTCCTGTTCCCTGAAATATGTCACCAGTTCTTCCAGCGCACGGTCTGTCTGATTCATTAGTGTCAGATACTTTTCGGTCGCTGTAACGCTCAGTGTCCTGTTCTCGACCTCCGGAAGTCTCAGATATATCTGGAAATCAGGCGTTTCCTTGCTGTATCCGCCGTGATTCTGCATCGTCACCTCAAAAATGAACATACGTTCATTTTTCCCTTTCAGCTCATACTGCTCAATAATCTTCTCAAACGCAGACTTATCACTGACATACCCCCGGTATTTCAGAGGATTATCAAACGATTTAATCCCCAGAAACTCATCAAATCCGAAATACTCATATACCTCATCTCTGTCCCAGCCAGAAGTATTGTACGGATGGATCGCCAAAGTCTGATATCCGAGACCCTTCAGATAACTGACAAGATTCGGCGTTTCCTCATTGATATATTGCTGATAGGGAATACTTCCGGTTGGAAGAAATCCCATTGTATCTCCGGTCAGAAACTCAAATTCCGTATTTGCCGTATTCCCGCCTTTGACCGAGACATAGACCTCGCCGCCGACACCTTCCTCCTGAAGGCTCTTGAAAAACGGCATTACCTCCTCACTTACTGCAAAATCTCCCCACACGGACAGGTCCGAAAATGCCTCATTCATAATTACGACTACATTCGGAGTCTTGGTCTCTACCGATTTATCAGCTTCGGCCTCTTCTTTTCCTGTTTCCTTTTCCTCCGGCTCATCACTCTCCGCCACCCGATGTTTCTCAATGCGTTCCTGAATCTCTTCCACCTTCGCAGCCGAATATCCCTCCGGCTCCTCTATATTCAGAAAACGAAGATTTCCAAGGAAGGCCGCAGAGATTCCATTATTCCGGTACAGGACATTCAAAGTAAACAGTGTCGTATCCATGCCAAAAAAACTCTGCACGCTGCTCCTCTGAATCTGGCCAATATAGACAGCCATACATACTGCAAAAACGGCCAATGCTGAAAATCTTACAGATTTCTTCCTGAAGCGTACCGTTGATTTGGAAGCGAGAAGCATAATCCAGACAAATCCCATCAGTACAAATACGATCTTCCATTCCACCGTAAAGGAATAGCTGTCGGTAACACTCACAGCCGTCCGGATCGAAAGCAGATCCCACGGTACGATCGGAGTACCACGGAATTTCACAACGAAATAATTTGTCAGACCGAACAACATAGGTATCAGCGTTGCAGCACAGTAACCGGCCCGGATACTTCCGAAAATAAATGTCATAAGACCATACAAAATCCAGAAAAAAAGCAGATTTAAAATCAGGATCTTAGCCGTCAGGTCCTGAGGCACATGCGTGTAATATTCGAGACAGCACAATGATGCAAACGGCAGAACAACCGCAAGAAAAACAGAACTGAAAGAACCGAATTTCACCGGAAGCAGAAAAAAGACTCCCGCTCCAAAGCTCAGAAGAAGCGCAATTGCCAGATAAGCTCCGTCTATACCTGCGTCCTTCACTGCAGTACTTGTCAAAACAAGCATAGCTGCGGTTATTATTCCCGCAGCCACAGCTCTTTTTTTTGTCAAATTTAATCTTTTCATGTATTTTCACTACCTAACTTTTCTTAATATGCTGATGTGTAAACAGATGATCCTGACAGTACTCATAATTCCCGTCGCATTTGGAGCAGTATCGGAACTCCAAATGTGCTCCGTCCTTCTCTGTCCGACCGCAGACTGCGCATTTATGCTGGATGGCAGAACGCGGCTGAATCTTTTCTGTTTTTCTCTTAAATTCCTGTCTGCGATGCACTTCTTTCGGCCGATATCTCTGGACATTTCTGGTCGACAGAAAGAAAATCAGGAAATTCATCAATGATGCAATAATCGCAACACGTGTTGCCCAGCCTCCCCGGATACAGTCATACAGCAGAAGCACCGCATAGATCAGTCCCATCCATTTCATCTTGATCGGAATCAGGAAATACAGCATCACCTGCATATCCGGATAACTCAGCGCAAATGCCAGAAAAATCGACATATTAATGTAGTAGGTACTGAAATAATAGCCGATTCCGATGACATTCCCACCATAAACAAAAAACAAAATGAATGCTCCTAGCACCGTAAAAATCAATCCTGAAAAAATATAGACATTAAAACGGAATGCCCCCCATGTCTGTTCCAGCACCTTCCCCAGCGAGAAATAAAAATACAGCATGATAATGGTAAATAGATCCAGACCTGAAGGCGGTACCAGAACCCAGGTCACAATCCTCCAGATCTGTCCCCTCAGAATCAGTGCCGGCTCCAGCGTACAGTAATCCAGAATCCCCGGTGTAAACAGCAGCATCAGATAACCGGCCGCATACAGTGCAATGATGATCGCAGGCAAATTGTGTATCGCATATTTGCCGTACTTTCGTTCCAAATCGTTCAGAAATTTCATAGGTAATCTCCTTGTTATTTTCATGTCCTGCAGGACATCTTCTATCTGTGCTCATTATAAATTCACTATCTTTCTTTGTCAATCACACGAAAGAACGTTTTCCCGGGCTTTAGAATTTTTTAAGATTCCCGCGGCTGTACGGTGCAGCATGGTTTTCCCTGCCATTGCGGCAGCTTAGGAATACAGATTTCATCTCCAATCTGCATATTGTATACATCTACATAGGGATTCATAAAAATAAGCGTCGATACCCGGACTCCATATTTTTTCCCAAGCAAATATAACGTATCCCCTTTTTCCACTGTATGAATAAAACCGATACATCGTCCGTTTTCTGCCATAATATGATCTCCTGTCCTGTTCTTCCTTATCCAGTATATGCAAATTTTACATTACTGTTCACAAAGCATCACAAAACGTGTTACCGGGCACATACTGTTCACACGTCTACCAAAATGGCGTGTTACTATTCACGGCCCTGCGGTCCGCGAACAGTAACAATGGCAGCCATTTGACCAGCAACGATTTTACAGAATTACTTGCAAAAAAAGTTCATATTCAATATAATGTTCGCGAAAGCATTGAAAAGTATCAAACATCAGCACAAGCAGAAAGGACAGACAACAATATGGCAGGCTCTACCTACGGAACGATATTCAGAATTACTACCTGGGGTGAATCTCATGGTCCGGGAGTCGGTGTCGTCATCGACGGATGCCCGGCGGGACTTCCTCTGGATGAGAGCATGATACAAAAAGACCTCGACAAACGCAGGCCAGGACAAAGCAAATATACAACAGCACGCAGGGAAGGAGATCAGGTCGAGATTCTCTCCGGTATCTTCGAAGGAAAAACAACCGGGACTCCAATTTCACTTCTGGTACGCAATCAGGATCAGCGTTCCAGAGATTACGGAAATATTGCCGAACTTTACCGCCCCGGTCACGCGGATATCACTTTCGACGCAAAGTATGGTTTCCGGGATTACCGTGGCGGCGGACGTTCTTCCGGCCGTGAGACGATAGGACGCGTCGCTGCAGGTGCAGTTGCACGAAAGCTTCTGGAAACCTTCGGAATCACAGTGACCGCCTACACCCGCTCTATCGGGCCGGTCTGGATTGAAGACCAGAAGGCGGACTTTTCACGGATCGATGAAAGCCCTCTCCGAATGCCGGATGCCGAGGCAGAGCAGCGTGCACTTGCTTATCTCGATACCTGCATGAAATCTCTGGATTCCAGCGGGGGAACGGTGGATTGCATGGTACAGGGGCTTCCTGCAGGGCTCGGGGAACCTGTCTTTGACAAGCTTGACGCACGCCTTGCACAGGCGGTCATGTCGATCGGAGCCGTAAAAGCAGTGGAAATCGGAGATGGTACGAAAGTAGCTGCTTCTAAAGGTTCCCTGAATAATGACTGCTACAAAACTGATTCCGATGGAATTCCTTACAAAGCAAGCAATCACAGCGGCGGTATCCTTGGCGGAATCAGCGACGGCAGCCCACTCCTGTTGCGTGCCTCTTTCAAGCCAACCGCATCAATCGCGCAGACACAGTCTATGCTTGGCCGGGATGGCAAATGCCACGAGGAATCTATCCACGGCAGACATGACCCGATTATCGTCCCTCGTGCCGTTGTCGTAGTAGAAGCTATGACCGCACTGACAATTGCAGATCTACTACTGGTCAACGCAGCTTCCAGAGTCGAAAATCTGAAGAAAATCTATGCTGCGGACCGTACATGAGATCAACACCAATGGCGTAATCTGATTCACTCTATGCAACTAAAACTCCTCAATGGAGAACAGGACCATGCCCTGACAATAGAAGCTCCCGGGAAATTTCCCAGGAGCTTTTATGATCATGAATTATAATGGAATTATCTACTCACATTTTTATTCAAATGGTATTCCCTCATACAGATACCGATTACGCTTCCAGAGTCTCATCCACCCTGGAAATCAGAATACAGTTCGGCGTATCGATCTTAATCGGTTTTCCCTTCATTACAATTAATCCCTTTTTATAATCAATTGTAAAGAATCTGATCTCATTCGTCTCATGATTCAGCACTACCAGTGTCTTTTCACCCGGAAATACATCAACATCCTTCGGGTATTCACCGCTGATCGGAAGGCAGCAAAGCCTTGTCAGGAAACCGGTCTCCTGATCCACACGGAAAATAGCCACTGTATTTTCTCCGGCTGTCGAACAATACAGATACTGCCCGCTCGTGGAAAGCTTCATACCGCAGGAAGCACTGCCGAACGACTTCTCATCACGCAGCACGGAAATCTCCTGAATCTTTTCAAATTCCGGTGTTTTTCCGCTTCCGTCATATTTATATACGGTAACTTCGTTCGTCAATTCGCTGTTCATATACGCGAAACGGCCGTCCTTGCTGAAAGTTAAAAGCCTTGGACCGGAATCAATCTTACATCTCAGAATATCAACAAGATAAATCTTACCCGTATCCTGACGTGTCTTGTAAATTTTGACCTGATCAATTCCGTTATCGACTGCACAAAGGTACTTGTCATCCGGTGTCGGGATCACACAGCTCACATGCGGACGGAAATTCCGTTCTGCCACGCTACCAATTCCGCGGTGGAACACACCCGACATGATAGAACCAAGTCTTCCGTTCTTATGTGTATGAACAACCGTCACTTTCCCGTCATGATAGCCACCGACATACAGGAAGCGTCCGCTCTTGTCTGTGGAAAGATAGCATCCTCTCATTCCATCAATTCCAACCTTGTTGATCGGCTCCAGTCCTCCGTCCGGGAGAATCCTGAGTACTTCTACGCCTTCATCCGCGATAGAATAAAGATATTTGCCATTGTAGGATTTCGTCATATGTGAGGCATTGTTTACCGGAATCACCGTCCGTTCCGTCATGATTCCCTCTGCTATATTGATATCGTACACATGAATACCGATACTGCTGCCATGCGTATACGTCCCGACATATGCTACATACTTTTCCTGCTCAGCCATAAATATAACCTCCTGCTTCTCCTTATTCGTCTTCTGCGAAAGTGTTGCCGAATCTGACTGTTCCTGTCCTGTACTTTCCTGAACTGCTGCATTCCCAGCCAACATCCTGCCTCTTGTATCCGGCAGAACAAACAGATACCCGGCAACATTACATACCTGAATTTATCTTAACACAGATATCCGGATTTGTTAAGCAAAAGTACATAAAATCCTTCAAAAATTGCAGTATTCAGTCCGTGCTTCTTTGTTAATTCTCTTCGTGATTTGCTGGCAAATATTCGCAAATGAATAAAAACTTCTGTGTTCCCGCGCTAAATTTTGTGATATAATCATATGATTATATAGTAATTGTCTCATACGGGGCAGCTATCTAATATGAAATATATGTGCGGACACGTTGACAAATCCGTGCCGCGTGCATAGATAAGGAGAATGTATTATGTTTAAAGAAATTAAGACAACAGAATTAAGTTCCAATCCGTTCCAGATGATTGGAAAAGACTGGCTGCTGGTAACTGCCGAAAAGGACGGCAAATGCAATACTATGACTGCTTCCTGGGGCGGTCTCGGAGTGATGTGGGGGAAGGATGTTGCTTTTCTCGTGATTCGCCCGCAGCGTTACACGAAGGAATTTATTGATGCTTCTTCTACTCTCTCCATTTCCGTACTTCCGGAAAGCTTCCGCAAGGAATATTCCTATCTCGGCACTGTTTCCGGACGTGATGAGGATAAGATTGCCAAAGCCGGATTGAATGTCAGACATGAGGGGGAAACTCCGTATTTTGAAGAAGCAGATACCGTACTTGTCTGCCGGAAGCTGTTTGCCCAGCCATATCAGCCGGAGTCCATTCTGGCGGAAGGTATCGACGAAAAATGGTATCCTGGCAAAGACTATCATACATTATATATCTGTGAGATTGAGAAGGTTCTTGTAAAAGAAAACTAAACACAGTCATTCACTGAAGTTATCTCATTATTCATAACAGCACCATTTTCAAGGCCGCTCTGGTTCTATGCGGCCATAAAATGACTGCTGTTTTGAAAAAATATGGAGGATACATGATGGAACGTACACTTGAATATCAGATTACGGCTTGTGATGACGGCAAAAGAATTGAAGATTTTCTGCGTGAAAACGGATACTCCCATCATGTTCTGACACACCTGAAACGTACGGAATACGGGATTCTCCAAAATGGGATCTGGGCTTATACCAATCAGCTCCTCCGGGAGGGTGATACGCTGCAGATCCTGATACGTGAAACGGAATCCTCTGAACAGATTCTTCCCGTACCGATGCAGCTCGATATCGTATATGAGGATGAAGACCTGATGATAATCAGCAAACCGGCTGATATGCCGATCCATCCTTCGATCAATAACCACGAAAACACACTTGCTAATGGTGTCATGTATTATTTTGCCTCACGGAAGGTTCCGTATACGTACCGCTGCATTAACCGTCTGGACCGTGACACAAGCGGTCTCCTGATTCTGGCAAAGCATATGCTCAGCGGAGCACTTCTGTCCTCCATGTCAACGCAAAGGCAAATTCACCGGGAGTACTTCGCCCTTGTCGACGGCCTTCTCCCGGAATCAGGCACAATCTCAGCCCCGATCGCACGTGCCTGTGATTCCGCTATCATGCGCCGCGTTGATTTCGAACATGGCGAGAAGGCTGTGACTCACTACACCCGAGTCGCTTATCAGGATGGCTGTTCTGCTGCCCGGATCAGGCTGGAAACAGGCAGGACACATCAGATCCGTGTCCATATGAAATACCTTGGCCATCCTTTGCTCGGTGATTTTCTCTATTACCCGGAATATCTCGATCGGGAGGACTGCAAAATAAGACGTCAGGCACTTCACTCCCACCGTCTTTCTTTTAGGCACCCGATCACACACCGGGAAATGGACTTTGTTTCGGAGATCCCGGAGGATATGAAATTATGCTTTCCATTATAGTATTTCAAAAATGTACACCTGAACACAAAGAAGTCTCATGGATGCGTTCCTGCTCTTCGGCGGCACGGAATATCACAACTCAGATTTTCCCGTCAAAAGCAGGTTCCTTCAAATATCCGAACCCAATTCCGACTTTCCCTCCGCTGATCAGATATTTCTTGAGATTTCTTTGCAGTGATGTATTCTCAGGTAGCTGTTCCAGCGGGATATCTCTTCTTTTGAAAATCCACTCCAGATATTCATTATCACCATATGCCACCTCTGTCAGGCGAAATTCCTTCTGAAATTCCAGAATCCGCGATTGCTCAGGCAATACATATTTCAGCTCCGGCGCAAGAAGCCAGGATTCACAGACCATCTCTGCTGAACCGTAGTCCGGGAACTTTCCAGCAAAAAAATTCTTCGCACAGAGATAAGAATCATGCAGTTTTTCCCGAACCAATACCGCATCTGATGGGATATGGATGCTGATCACTTTTTTTCCTTCCTCAACTGTCATCTCATATTCCAGTTCCCCAATCCGGAAGAGTCTGGATGCAATCTGCCTCGGTGTCCAAAAGCTCCTGTCAAATCCATAACGCCCATAACTGGCCATATGTTCACCGACAAACCTCGGGAAACATTTCATCGTATCAACAAAAATCTGCTCACTAATTCCGAGCCTCCTGTAATCCTCGTACGTTCTCAGGGTACAGAGGAGCATACACGTCAGCATCCCGATTCCATCCGTATCTTCACCCAGAGCTTCTCTCAATTCTTTCAGTCCCTGGTCCCACGTTTCCGGATGATATATCATATCAACAGGAAATCGCGCCTGTGGGATTTCACCCGATATGATAATGCCAGAACCGTCTATTTTACCGCAGGAATTCTCTTCCATTTCTGAAGTATTCCCACTCCTTTTTAAAAAACTGTCCAGCTTCTTCTTATTTTTTTCAGCATACTCCATCACCATCTCTGTGACCTCTGGCTGAAGTTCAAGAGCTTTACAGATTTCCAGCAGTGTTTTCATTTGAACCCCTTCCTTCCAAACAGCATACGTCCGCGCCGCTGATGATTTCTGCTGTTTCTATTTATGATATGGTTCCCCGTGTATAATCCGGTAGCTCCGATAGAGCTGTTCCAGCAGAATCATTTTCATCAACTGGTGCGGAAATGTCATTTTAGAAAAACTCAGCTTATAATCTGCACGCTTCAGCACTGCATCTGAGAGTCCGAGGGAACCTCCGATCACAAACACAAGACTGCTTTTTCCCTGTACGCCCAATGAATCAATATAACTGGCCAGTTCCGGGGAATCCAGCATTTTCCCTTCTATTGCCAATGCAATGACGTAATCCGTATCACGAATCGAGCGCAAAATGCGCTCGCCCTCAATTTCTTTAATCCTGATTTCTACCGCAGCAGATGCTCCGTCCGGTGTCTTCTCGTCCGGCAGTTCTGCCTGATCCAACTTACAGTATCTGCCCAAACGCTTCGTATACTCTGCAATTCCGTCCCGCAGATATTTCTCTTTTATCTTCCCCACCGAAATAATTGTTATTTTCATTTCAACCGTTCCCGTTTCTCTATCTTTTCAGTTTCAGCAACTCCTCTTTGGTTTCCTTGGAAACACGATAGGATTCCCGAATTTTCTGGATTGCCTTATTATGTGTAAATACATCAAGCGTGTTCCGCCTCAGAAATTCCTCCGTCTGTTTTGGAAAATGGACAAAGCAGACCGATACGGCCCAGGCCACTGCCATTTGTATATAATAAGGGACTGACTCCGCAGAATATATCCGCTCGTACTGCTCAAATTGCAGGGCAAGATACTTCTCCTCCATAAAATGATCCATCAGGGACACAACGGCAAAGCGCACCTCGAATTCCTTTCCGCTATCCAAATATTTCTTCAGGAAAGCAAGCCAGTAATCCGGCTCCTGTTTCATAAATTTGAATGTACTGCAGCTGCAGTCACAGACAGCCCAGTTGTTTATTTTCGGAACAAAGCATTCCAACTGGAGAGTTCTCTGCTCCAGGGTCATCTTCGCATAGCCGATCACCAGGCCCTGCAGCATTAACTCCTCGTAGCAGCCGTCATCTGCCGATTCCAGAAAGGCAGTCCAGTCCTGCTTTGCAATCTTCTTCGCAATTTCCCTGCATTTCGGCATACGTACTCCCAACATCGTACTTAGCCCGGGCACCAGTGACTGATGAAACTTCCGATATTCTTCCTCGGCTGAATCCAATAGTTCAGCCCTTACCCACTCAATCCCGTTCATAACCGTCTCCATTCAGTAAATTTCCCATGATTTTAAGGCAAACAGACCTTTGATCTGTCTTATAACCTGCTCTGACACTATCCCCCCTGATGTTCTGCACACTCCAAGCAGGGAATTGCCTCTTCTGCGTCCAAATTCACTCGATTCCTGCCAGAAAAAGCTCATAGAAATCATCTTCACCTTCCAGCATCGGTGAATTCTCACCGCCTCCGTTCGTACTTCTGCGCATGGACGCATAGAATTCTTCTCCGACGTTTACCATATCCATCGGATAAATTTCATATCCCAGACCGCGGCAGACACGGCAGAAAGCATCCAGAGGATTCGGCTGTTCCCGCGTCATCAGAAATGTTTTTCTAAGTTCTGTGTCTCTTTTGGCTTTCGCGGAAAGCTCATCCAAAATTTCTGCTGTATTCATAACTGTATTCTTCCTTTTTCATATTTTAAGAATTTATCTGACACATATGCTCCTTATTCCCTTTTCATTATACACGGATTTTGACACAAAACAATGCCGGAATACAATTTCCCGGCATTGTTCTACACAAAACGTTTACTGCTCATTCCCTCTGGAATAGTTTTTCTTTCAGAAAAAGAACAAACTTCGTTCCCCATTTCGACAGTTCTTCGTTCTGTCTTTTCACATATCCAAATAAGATCTGCTGTTCTCCTGTCAAAAGTGAAACAGCAGCAGGATTTGCATCCGTTTCGTCTTTCTCTGTCAGGTAAGCTCCGCTAATATTGACCAGATCACCTGTCTTGAGCATTCTTTCCATAATATAGTCACTGTTCGTCGTGATTACAGTCTCGGCATCTGCCGCCGAATCCCCATTCTCATCCTGTACATACCAGTAATTATCCAGTGAAAACTCATCGGGAAAGCACTGAATCAGCTTCTGTCCTGACAGATTCATTCCGTCGGCCGGATTCTGCCAAAATGGATGTCCTGCACCCGGATACAGCATGATATCCGTCGTCTTCATTACCTCAAATTCCAGATAATTCCTTGACAGAAAATATTGGAAAGAAGACAACTGGTTCTTCATTACATAGAGGAAACCGATATCGTCTGTCCGTTCCTGTACTCTCTGTATAATCTCCCGGATACTGGTAGAATAAATCTGGTAATGAACTTTCTCATCCTTATTCTGCTGATAAAATTCCACAAACATATCAGCAAACCATGAGCTTGGATTACATGAAATCAGAAGCTGCTCCGGTTCATTCTTTACCTCGAACTGCTCCAGCATTTCCATATTTTCCATCACACGTCTGGCATATTTATAGACGTGCTCTCCGGCCGCAGTCATACGAATCCCCTTGGTATACCGCACAAACAGCTCCGTATTCATCGAATCCTCCAGTGATTTGATGACTTTACTGACATTCGGCTGCGTCGTATACAGAAGCTGTGCGGCACGGCTGAAAGAGCCGGTCTTGGCGCATGCCACAAAAAACTGAAGCTGTTTGATATCGATCACTTTTTTACCACCTTCAATGAAAATAATGGAACCGGATTGTAGAACTCATCCTTTTCCAGATAAATCTGCTCTGAGATATCTCTTCTGGTGCAGATTTCCTGACAGCCAAGCAGCTTCATCACAGATACATCCCACTCTGGCCGCCGTTTGGTACTGATATCCAGTTCCTGCTTCAGATTTTCACATTCCTGCATCAGATTCCTTTCGATCTGATGATGTGCGTGTTCTCTCGGCAGTTCCTCTTCCGGTCCGGTAAAACATGCAGCACCGTAATCTGCATCATAATTCAAAAGAATTCCTCCCGGTTTCAGTACACGCATCCATTCCCGGTAGGCCTTCACCGGATTCGGCAGGGTCCATGTCAGATTCCGGGATATGACCACATCAAAGCTTTCGCTCATATAGTTCAGATTTTCTGCATCCATTACTTCAAAGCTCGTATCACAGCCGCATTGCCGCGCAAGTTTTTTCGCATTGTCTATCATTGACTCCGTCAGATCAATTCCTGTTACCTGATGTCCCTCCATAGATAATAAAATAGCAAAAAATCCGCTTCCTGTCCCGACATCCAGAATACTTAGCTTTCCATCCGGCAATTCCGACCGGATCAATTTCAGCCACCGGTCATGCAGTTCGCTTTCAAGCTCGGCCTCTCGCTGCTTCGCGAAGCTGTCACTCCGAAGTGTCCAGTAACGGACAATCCGATCCTTCTGTGCCTTTTCTCTTGTATTGTTTTTTCCATCCCGGTCCCGGCCGTGCACTTTGTTTCTGTCCGTATATAGAAACTGTTTTTTGTTCTGACGTTCCGGTAATTCGTTTTTCTGTATCTCTCTTACTGAATTCATAATATCACTATACAGGCATATTTCCCTGTATTCTCCTCTGGTTTCATTCCTTATTATATCTCTATCCAGCCCCCATACTGTGTCATGAGGTCCGGAAAATAAATTTTATCTAACGATATGCAGCCACACAGAACATTGGCGTCGATGCGTAATTCATTTTCTCTGTCAGGCTCCAGACACGGTCCCCGATATTTTCTTCTGCGATGACTTTTCCGAACCCGATATGCTTCAGAACCTGGCAGTCCCATGCGGGTCTTGCAACCGGTGAAAGCGGCATCTTCCTTGCGATCTCTTCCATCCAGTCTATATTCGTACAGGTGTAATGGTCTTCCAGCGCCATCTGTTCCACCTGCTCACGATCCTTCTCATATGCTGCCCGCAACTCCTGATTAAAAAGATGTGCATACCAATTTGCATCAAAATTCAGCATAATTCCATCTTTCTTCAAAACCCGGTGCCATTCCTGATATGCTTTTTCCGGGCTTTCCAGATTCCAGGTCAGATTTCGTGATACTACTACATCAAACTGCCCGGATGGGAAATCCAGCTTTTGTGCGTCCATTTGATACCAGTTGATCCGTCCGGCATAGATCCCGGCATTCTTTCTGGCCTGTTCCAGCATTTCCGGTGTATAATCAACAGCTGTCACACGATATCCCTGCTCCGCAAGTATCACGGCAAAAAAACCAGGCCCCGTACCAATATCGAGCACAGAAATGCTGCCCGGCTCCCGGTCCGGGAACTTCTCATGCAATACCTGCATCCATTTTTCCTTCTGTTCCCCCTGCAGCTCATCCTGATTTACCTTTGAATATCCTTCTGCCCTTCCGCTCCAGTAGGACTCAATCTCATGCAGCATGTTACCCATATATATTTCCCCTTTTATCTCTGTATATTTTAATGTTTCGCCCATATGCCATGCAGGACACAGCCCGTGATTACGATTGTTCACGTAATAGCTGTCCCGTTGCTTTTCCTGTTTTGTGAAACATCTGTCTGTGATGTAAAATCGTAACGTTAAAAGTATAACAAAAAGGGAGACCTGCAACAAGCCTCCCGGGGGGATATAAAATCCATAAATTTGCATGTTTATAGCCAGACTGTCTCTTCCTCGTCTACACGCAGTGACGAGCGGTAAAATTCTTCCGCCACACGTTCCAGATACAGTGTATCCTTCATGCCTGCCGTCTCATACGGCGAATGCATTGCAAGCTGTGCAAGCCCAATATCTACTGTATACATCGCTACCTGCTGATTTGCCAGATTGCCAAGTGTAGAGCCTCCCGGAATATCCGAGTGATTCGCAAATACCTGATACGGTATCTGTGTCCGTTCGCACAACAATTTGAATATGGCTGCGCTTCTTGCATCTGTCGTATATTTCTGGTTCGCATTAAATTTAAGTACAACACCCTCATTCATCTGCGGACGGTTCATGCGGTCTGCCTTTTCCGGATGATTCGGATGCACCGCATGTGCATTATCTGCAGATATCATAAAGCTCTGCGCCAGCGCTTGACGGTACTCAGACATATCACGTCCGAGCGCCGCATTCAACCTCGTCAAAGTGTCAAGAAGAAAGGTAGCAGAAGCCCCCTGCCGTGTCAAACTTCCTGTCTCTTCATTATCGAATGCACAGAACACTGGAATACTTCTGTCATTTTTTGCCCGGAGGAAGCCCTGCAAAGTAGCATAAACACATTGCAGATCATCCAGTCGTGGACTCGCAATAAATTCATTGCCAGCCCCGAAAAAAGTTCCCGGCTGGCGGTTGTAGAGATACAAATCAGTTCCAAGTATCGACTCCCTCGCTACACCTGCTGTTTCTGCAATCAGAGTCAGAAAGGAATCCTTTCCGGAAGCATCTGCATACAATGGGCAGAGATCTGTCTGTACACGATACTTGTATCCATCATTCACTTCCCGGTTCATATGAATCGCCAGATTAGGAATGATCAGAAGATCCCGGTCCACATTCACCAGAATCTGACGAATCCTTTTTTCCTCTTTCACGAGGATGCGCCCTGCAACTGATAAAGGACGGTCGAACCATGGAGCAATCAGCATTCCGCCATATTTTTCTACATTCAGTCTGGTATAGCTGCCTTCCGCAGAAAGCTCCGGCACTTCCTTTATCTTAAATGTCGGTGAATCTGTATGGCTGCAGATCATCTGAAAACCTGAGAATGGCTGCTCCGGCACCTGAAAAGCAATCAAAGAGGAGCTATTGCGTGTTACAAAATACTTTCCGCCCTGCCGAATTTTCCATAAACTGCTTTCTGCCAGATATTCAAATCCATGCTCTTTCAGTGTTTCTGACACATTTTGCACTGCATGAAAACTGCTCGGACTTTTCTGAATAAATTTTATCAGGCCTTCCGAACTTTCACGAAAGCACTGATCTTCTGTTCTTACCTGATGCATATTTGTCTCCTGACTAATCAAACGGATCATCATACGATCCGTTTGACCGTAAATAAATATTCTTTAAGTGTATTTAATGTTCAACTCCAGTACTCGAATCAAAATCCAGCGTGATCCCCAGCCTGTCCAGTTCCTTTTGGCTGAAATACAAAGTACCGTGATCAACTGCTGCTGCACATCCCTTTTCGAGCTGTCCTTCCTCAAAACCAATAACCGGAATGCCGACTTCGTCCGCATATGCCGCGACATTCTCTACCAGTCCGTTCATCGTTTCATCATCCAGACACAAAATTCCCTCTACATTTCCAGCCAGTTCGGAAGCTACGAGATCAATATCCAGTTCATCAATAATAGTAACTGCAGAAACTTCAATCCCTTCCTTTGCCGCTTGATTCAGATAACGCTTTGCCAATGCTTCTGAGCCTTTGTCACCTTCCGTATAAATCATGCCTATACGGCTCACTCCCGGAATCAATTGCTGTGCTGCATGGATCTGAGCATCTACTGTCTCAGTCGGATATCCTGAAACAGACTGCCTGTCGCCGGATTCGTTTTCTGATGTCGCATCCGTTTCTTTTGCTGCTTCCGTCCCGGGCTGTTCTGTCTCTTCTGACTCCGACTGTATATTTTCGGACTCCGTTTCCAGTCTCCCGCCTGATCTGTCTTCAGATTCACTCTCTGCTGCATCTTCCGTTTCAGCGGCGGACTCACTCTCTGCTGTATCTTCTGTTTCAGCGGCAAGCT
>JAUNGL010000050.1 GCA_030524665.1 Lachnospiraceae bacterium
ACTGACTGAGGAAACGGAAACAGAGGCAGCCAGCGAAGCACTGACTGAGGAAATGGAAACAGAAGCAGCCAGTGAATTCCTGTCAATTGAAGCTGAAACACAGGAAGAGTCAGAGACTGCAGACACAGAGAGAAGCACGGAATTAGTTGCGGAGGAGGAAGCCGTCGAGGAAATCATCAACGAAGCAGAGCTTCTGACCTGGTATTCCGATGCAGGTGCGGTGCTGAAGGTTCAGATGGTGGATGCCGATACGCAGGCAGTAATCACAGGCGGAAGTATTGAGGTGAAAGCCTCCTCACCGATTTACGGGGCAGACGGAACGGTTTCCTATGAGAAAGGTGAAACGGTCGCATCTCATAGTTGGACAGAGAATGACAGTGATGTGCATGATATCGGTGAGGATCTGAAGTTCGGCGGCAGTTATTATATGGAAGCGACAGTGATTCCGGAGGGATATCTGCCGGCAGCACGTACTTATTTTACGATTGATGACCAGGGAGCAGCTACGTTTGGAAATTCCGAGGAATGGGATAAAAACAGTCAGGAACTGAAGTATCAGCTTTATCCTGAAAAAACGGAATCTGCCGGAGTTGCATTGATTACCGTAAACGGAGGAGAGAAAACACAGAACGGTGCAGCCTTTGTTGTAAAGAATGAAGAGGGAAAGATTCTCCGGGATGCATCGGGAAGCCCGAAGTATTATGTGACAACCTCGAAGGGGAAAGCTGTCTTAGAGGGCCTGCCGGCAGGAACGTATTACCTGTCGCAGATCATGGCAGCAGCAGGGTATCTGGTCGCTGCGGATACCAAATTTACAGTGGAGGATGGAAAGCAGACAGAAATTCCGGTTATAAATAATAAAATACCGGATATTTCCAATACACTGACTGTTTCCATGCAGTCTATGTATGGTGACACTTTGTTGACCGCGGAGGAAGATCATACATTCTATACTGCTCTGTTCCAGGACAAGAATCTGACGAAAAAAGCAACAGAAGTAAAAGAAATTGTCCAGAAAACAGGCGAGCAGCTTTCAGAGGAAATTGTATTTGCCGGACTGGAAGCGGGGAAAACTTATTATCTGGCAGAGACTGATGAATTCGGTGCAGCACTTCAGAATGGCGTGGGACAGGAAACAGAAGTGCCGTATGTAAGTGATTTTGCACAGCTTACGGGAGAAACACAGAAGAGTATAACCTATGTGAAATATCAGACGGTACAGAATGCAGAAACAGATTCCATGACGGAAGGACAGGCAGTACAGAGCGAAACTGGTTCTGCAGGAGAAACATCTGCCGGAACGGGGCAGGCTGCTGTGCCGGAAGAAAAGACAGTAACGCTTTTGCATCGGTATAAAGAATATCCGGACGGAGAATTCAGTTATATGGCTGAAATCGAGATTACCAAGAAGGTACTGGATACGAAAAAGAATGCAAAGGCAGTGACGGAGACATTCTATGTTGCGTTATTTGAAGATAAGGCGCATAAGAAAATGATCGGCTCTCCAATTGCGATACCATTTCAGAATCAGGATACGGCATCGGTAAAACATACGTTGAAGGTTACGGCGGGTACGGCGGAATATTATGCGGCAGAAACAGACCAGCAGGGTGCAGTATTGACAAGTGGAAATGAAAATTATGACTTCGCGATTGGATTTGAAGATCATGCAACGAAAGATGCTACCGGAAAGCTGACTGTAGTTTGCGGGCAGACGACCAAATTTACCGTAACCAATACGCTGAGCAAAGCGGTTGTACAGATGAAGGTGACAGACGCTTCGGGAAAACTTCTGACAGGTGCGGAGCTGGTAATTAAGAATGCGCAGGGAAGAGTTGTGTCTATCAATGGTACGGTAGTTTTCCGGTCAGAGGGGAAAGCGATTGAATGGAAGGGTGTTTTGCCGGAGGGCAGCTATTATCTGTCAGAGGTAAATGCACCGTCGGGTTATCTTCCGACACCGGATGTAGCTTTTACGGTAGAGACCGGAAAGACAACGGAAGTTATCATGACGAATCAGAAGCGTGAAGGCGGAAGCAGTATGACAGTTGGTCTGCAGGTTTATGAGGGCCAGCATCTCCTGTACGCTCAGGATACGACGACCGGAACCTATGCGGCGGAAGGAAGATATACACGCTATGCAGCCCTGTTTTCGGATGCGGAGCATACCAGAAAGGTAAGTAATGTCCAGAAAATTACGGCTACCGGTTTTCTGGGAAGTACGGAATTTAAGAATCTGGTACAGGGAAGTACGTACTATCTTGCAGAAACGGATCAGTATGGACAGGTGCTTACGTCAGACAGTGTACGGAAACTTCAGTATACGAAGAGCGGAACGAGTACCATCAGCGGTGCATCAGAGCAGATGGTCATCAGTGAAATTTATACCGGTCTGCCCCGCGGATTCCGTTATACGGCAAGGCTGACGTTGGAAAAGCAGGTAGTGGACAGCAGCGGTGCACCAAAGGCAGTGACCGGAAGCTTCTATATCGGTATTTTCCGTACCAGTGATTACAGCGATACGCCGACACTGGTGAGACTGGATTTGAATAATGCTTCTTCTGCGTCCGTGTCAAAACGAATTCTTCTGTCCGGTACAAGTGATGTAACCTACTATTTTGCAGAAGTAGATCAGGCAGGAAGAAGGATTGCGAATTCAGCGGACTTCAGTTATACACCGAGTGTTGATAAACCGCAGATTACACTTACCAGAAGTTCAGATCAGAAGGTAATCGTAGTAAATAAAGAAAAGGTTTCCAAAGTGACACTGTATTTGACGAAGCGTGTCTATGAAGGAACAGAATTGAAACCGGTAACGGCTACATTTTATGCAGGACTGTTCAAGGATCCGCAGTTTACGCAGCTTTATGCTAATCCGATTCCGATGCAGCTCAATAACAGCAGTTCCGTAACGCTGAAGCTGTCGCTCAATCTTGGAACGGCGAACGAAGCGACCGTTTATGTGGCAGAGGTGGATCAGAATGGAAAAGTAGTACAGAGTGGTGAAGCCTTCGGATACGATATCAGAGTGGTGAATTCAACTGCAGCATTTACGCAGGAGAATACGGAGATACAGACGATTCTGCTGAACTCCGTTTACGGTTCGGTAGATGATTCTGGATGGCGTGATATTCTGTCTCAGCCTGATAATAACGTCGGAGGCCATACTGGCGGAGGCGGCTATGGCGGAGGTGGTTACGTATCCCAGAACGGGGAAAATTCTGCTGCCGGGACAGGTTCTGTACAGACGGGTGATACGACACCGTGGACATTGTATCTGGTGCTGTTTGCAGTATCGGGTGCGGGCTTGCTATTCTTTGGATATAGAAAGCGCAGAACAGGAAAATAAATAACAGAATGAAGAGGAGAGGGTGCTGCAAAATGTAAGTCAGACACAAGCTCTGGTATCTGTCAAATGATTTGTGATACCATGCATTGTGGCTGTCAGTAATTTTACAACACCCTCTTTTTAAAATAATGGTATGGAGCCGGGAGAGACTCGCATAGATATAGAAGGAACCGGAGTGCAGGAGTTTGCTGTATATGAAGTTTATTCTCTATCTTTCCCAATATATGATTCCCTTTGTTATCTTTTATATTGTGGGGTATGGAATACTCATGAAGATACCTGTCTATGACAGTTTTGTGACAGGGGCAAAAGAGGGAATGAAAACAGTTGTGGCCATAGTCCCCACTCTGGTAGGTCTGATGGTGGCAACAGGGGTACTTCGTGCCTCAGGTTTTCTCGATTTTCTCGGTTCTTTACTGGTACCGCTGATCGGGCCGGCGGAGCAGATTTTTCCTCCCGCATTGATTCCGCTCACAATAGTCCGTATGTTTTCTTCAAGTGCAGCAACAGGGCTGGTGCTTGACCTGTATAAAGAGTACGGGACAGATTCCAAAGTTGGAATGACGGCTTCCCTCATGATGTGCTGTACGGAGACTATCTTTTATACAATGAGTGTGTACTTTATGACGGCCGGGATTAAAAAGACAAGGTATACGCTTGCAGGAGCACTGATTGCGACCTTTGCCGGTATTGCAATGAGTGTGGTACTGGCCGGACTAGTATAAAATAACTACGAAAGGGTGAAGCTTATGAAGTATGCAGAAGAAGGTTTACAGTATCACATTGGTGTAAGAAACGGAGAAGTAGGAAAATATGTGATCCTGCCGGGAGATCCGAAACGGTGTGAGAAGATCGCAAAACATTTTGAAAATGCCAGACTGATTGCTGACAGCAGAGAGTACGTGACATATACCGGATATCTGGATGGCGTGAAAGTCAGTGTAACTTCCACCGGAATCGGCGGGCCATCGGCTGCGATTGCTATGGAGGAGCTTGTAAAGGCAGGAGCCGATACATTCATCCGTGTCGGAACCTGTGGGGGAATGCAGACGGAGGTAAAGAGCGGTGACATCGTGATTGCAAGCGGAGCGATCCGAATGGAGGGAACCAGCCGGGAATATGCTCCGATTGAATTTCCGGCAGTTGCAAATATTGAAATCACAAATGCACTTCTGTCTGCGGCCAGGGAAAAGAAGCTTCCATATCATGTGGGAGTTGTGCAGTGTAAGGATTCTTTCTATGGACAGCATAGTCCTGAAACGAAGCCGGTTGGGTATGAGCTTTTGAATAAATGGGATGCATGGCTGAAGCTGGGATGTCTTGCTTCAGAGATGGAGTCTGCAGCACTTTTCGTTGTGGCAAGTTATCTGAAGGTACGGGTAGGTTCGGTTTTTCTTGTTGTGGCAAATCAGGAACGGGAAAAAGCAGGATTGGAAAATCCGGTCGTACATGATACCGAATCAGCAATTATGACTGCGGTGGAAGCAATTCGAAAATTGATAAAGCAGGATGCATAACAGCATCCTGCTCTATTCCTGCGATGTCTGTGAAGTGGAAGGATCGGAGCTGTTCGGGGCAGTAACTGTTTCTGCCTTGGGCAGCTCTTCGTTCTGTTCGTTTTTGATCTCCCAGTGAATCAAAATTGTCAGTACGGCACGCAGTACAATGATACCGGCAACAATATAAATTTCTTCCAGATTGCGGACGACAACGGTGCGTAGAATCTCGCTTCCAAGCTTGAATTCCAGACCCATCGCCAGCCCTTTTGCCAGCATCAGGCGAGTATCAGGCTTTTTGCGGATATAATTTACCATACCCTGAATACCGGCGAAAGCAATCACTGCAACGCCAATATATTCAAACAAAAGCATTGCCAGATTGACGAATGAATGTAAGATACTTTCCAGTAATTCCATAGACATCTTATCCTTTCCAATGTGGTTGCAGCAGATAAACAGCCCGTATATAGGTAAAAAAGCAATAGAGTTTGCAGGGGCAGGTATGCTGCATCGGTAAAATTTATTATATCGTTAATGAGGAAGAATGGCAAGCGCTTTCAGAGGATTTGGGGTAAATTCCGCATTGCAGCATCGGAATAAGTGTGTTATGATGGAAAATACAGTGGTTGCCAGGTGGTCACCTGAAAAGAAGTTTCTGATATTGAAGATATATGTCGATGAACGGGAGACGGTTTTGTTTGCAGGACATACCAAAAGGAGGAGAATGATGGGAAAGACTGCGATTGTAACAGACAGCAACAGTGGTATTACACAGAAGACAGCAGAGGAGTGGGGAGTTTATGTACTGCCCATGCCGTTTTATATTAATGGAGAACTTTTTCTGGAGGAAAAGACATTGTCACAGCCGGAATTCTACGAGTATCTGAAGGGGAAAGCCGAGATCTCGACTTCTATGCCTGCAGTTGGTGATGTGACAGACCTATGGGATGAACTGCTGAAAACGTATGATGAGATCGTGCATATTCCGATGTCAAGCGGTCTTTCCGGTTCCTGTTCGACGGCCATTATGCTGGCGCAGGAGTACGATGGAAAGGTTCAGGTAGTAAATAACAGGCGTATTTCAGTGACGCAGGAGCTGTCCGTAAAGGATGCCAAGGCATTGGCGGATGCAGGCTGGGGAGCAGCAGAGATCAAAAAGTATCTGGAGGATACTCAGTATGACTCCAGTATTTATATTACATTGGACACACTCTATTATCTGAAGAAGGGCGGAAGGATTACTCCGGCTGCAGCTGCACTTGGCACGCTGCTGAGACTGAAGCCGGTACTTCAGATTCAGGGAGATAAGCTGGATGCGTATGCCAAGAGCAGAACGCTGAAGGCTGCTAAAGCAACGATGCTGGAAGCGATCGAGAAGGATTGCCGTGAACGTTTCAAGTGTGCGGATGATTACAGTGATGTTGTGATCAATCTGGTATATTCAGGTACTGACCTGACAGAAATCAATGCATGGAGGGAAGAGCTGAAATCTGTATTTCCAGGACAGGAGCTCATTCCGGAGCCGCTTTCACTCAGTGTTTCCTGTCATATCGGACCGGGTGCAGTTGCAATTACCTGTACCAAAAAGCTTCCAAATGAGTTATTGACAAAATACCGGTAAAGTGATAGAGTGAACACTGTAGAACGAAGGCGTTTCAGACATGGATCTGAGACGCCTTTCTTTTATGTTTTACACACTTGGGCAGTACTCCGTAAGGAGGCTGCCCGCCCCCTTGAGAGAATTTATAAAGCATTTTCCAGACAGGTACGCAGAATTGAGAATGGTGCCGGACCTGCATCCAGAATCATCGTATGATATTTTTTCAGTGTAAACTGATTCCCCATCTTTTCCTTTGCATAGTCGCGAAGATCACAGAAATTCAGATATCCCACATAATACTGCAGGTAATTGGCAGGTGCTTCCAGAATACTTCGGTACAAAGAGTCGGCAGTACTGGACTGGAACCCCAGTTTCTGAAGAAAAGCGGCGACTTCTTCCATGGAATATCCGCGGTAATGGATTCCAATATCGAGCAGAGAGGCAAGGCCCAGCATAAAAGAACGATTGTGCTGACTGAGCTCGGCGAGCTGAGGGTCATCTTCCCAGAGACTATAGGAGTACATTTCCACATAAGTGGCCCATCCTTCCACATATCCGTCGTAATTCAGGATGCTGCGGAGAAGATCGGGCGAACCTGCGGTGAAATATACGGACTGGTATAAGTGTCCGGGGTATCCTTCGTGTGCGAGTGTCGTGTATAGCTCGAGCGCATTGTAATTGCTGGCCGGGTTGATGTAGATGACGTTATTTTTGTAATCGTCAATTGCCGGAGTCAGGTAAAAGGCAGGGCTCAGGTATTCCTGCAGAGAGTCATGCACGTATTTGATCTGGCAGGAAACATTCGGGAGTACCGGGAAATCCTGAGTAATCTTCTGGCGCAGTTCATTGAGGATGGCAGCAGGATCTGACCTTGCTGCCGGAGCCAGTGTTTCAACGGTCCAGGCCGCCTCAGAAAGTTCACTTCCGGAGAGAACAGAGCCGGATGAAGCAGGCTGGGAGGGAGCAGTTGTGCCGGATTGCGTACCGTCAGAGGAGGCGCTGCCGGACTGAGTGTTAGCGGATGAAGCATTGTCAGGCTGTGCCGTGCCGGATGAAGCGTCACCGGACTGAGATGTCAAAGACGGGGCATCACCAGACTGAGGGGTACTTGATGAAGTATTGCCGGATTGGGTGGTGTCAGATGGAGCACCGTTGGACAGCGCAGGGCCGGAAGAGGTTCCGTAATATGTAGTGAGAAGCTTCTGAATAGCCGCATAGTCGGTTACCATCTGCTTTTTGACAGCTTCCTCAATCTCTTCTATTGGTCTGTCATCGCCCACATTGCTCTTTACCAGATATTCATAGTAGTTGGTTCCGGAGGGATAGTAATACAACCCCATTGGATTCGTCCCGGTTCCAAGCAGCTTAGAGAGGCCGTCGATCAGTTCCTGATAAGCAGGCACTACAGAAGAGAGCAGAAGCTGGCTGTTTCGGTTTTTGTATGAGATCTTTTCATCGGCAGTCAGATTGGTGACTGCGTCTATTTTATCATTGAAAATACCGATCAGGTAGTTGGATTCCGGTGCTTCAATGAATTTCTGACACTGTGCGATAACCTCCTGTGCACAGTCGTCACTCATGAACAGGCCATTCGCCGATCGTGCATTTTCAAAAGAAAGAATAGACCGGAAGTAATCCGGGACCTGAGAAAGCAGGGTCAGATAATCTTCAATATCTCCCTTGGTACGGAATGGAAACTCTGCAAACAGAATCGGCAGCTGTGCCTGTACACCGAGTGTCGGGCCGAGCGGTTCGTCATACAGCATGAGGCTGGCAGCGTCCAGTTCTGTTTGAAGATAATCTTCGAAAATATCATAGGTAAGCTTTTGAGTTTCCGTCAGTTTATTGTAAGCAAATCCCTGGAGTGTCGTCAGATAATTTTCAGCTGCTGCATAATAGCGTTTGCGGCTGTCAGGATCAGATTTGCCGAGCGTGACTTCACATTGATCCAGCTTGTAGGAAGATGGATCAGCGACAGTATAATGCAGGCTCAGTGAATTGCCGGCCAGTTCCGATCGGAATACATCTTCGGTAAACTGTTCAAAACGGCGGGTCTCGGGAAGGAAAATCCGGAAGCGGAATGCGGCTGCTGTGAAACTGATCATGAACAGCAGAAGGAATCCCAGACATATTTTCCGGCTTCGGGAAAGCTTTGAAAGAAATCGGGGCATAGAGGTGACTCCGTAGAATACTTTTATAACAGTTTATGTGAAGAGAGTGGAAAACATGAAAACGAAAATACCTTTGCCTGCTTGACATACCGGATGGGATTATGGTAAGTTTATTTCTATACGAAAACTCAGTGATGAAAAGAGTACGCAGCAGGTACTGTTACAGAGAAGTCCCACTGGTGAGAAGGACGGCAGAAGGGGCTGCGGAAGATGGTTTCTGAGAGGCATATCTGAGCCGGAGGATGATACGCGGATGCGGCAGATGTCAGCAGGGCTGTGCAGGGATGATGAGAAGCGCAGGCAATGTATGACAGGAGCACAAGTATCGCTACAGTAAGGGTTAGGATATGACAGGTTCGCCTGTTACAGCGACAGGGTAGATCCGGAAAAGTGGAGTGGCAAGCAGAAGATACAGAGCAGGCCAGAGAAACTTTCAGATCGGGATGTACCTGCTGAGATCCGTGCCGTGAGGCAGGATGAAGAGAAGTGGTAACACGGGCAGCGCTCGTCTTCTAGTGGGAAGATGGAGCGTTTTTTTATGGAATGAAAAGGAGGCACTATATTTCATGAGAGGAAAATATTACATGACAACTGCGATTGCCTATACTTCAGGTAAACCGCATATCGGCAACACGTATGAAATTGTTCTGGCGGACAGCATTGCGAGATTCCGCCGGATGCAGGGATATGATGTATTCTTCCAGACCGGAACCGATGAGCACGGGCAGAAGATCGAACTGAAGGCAAAGGATGCCGGAATTACGCCGCAGGAATTTGTGGATGACGTGGCAGGCGAAATCCGCCGTATCTGGGATCTGATGAATACTTCCTATGATAAGTTTATCCGTACCACGGACAGGGATCACGAGAAACAGGTTCAGAAGATTTTCAAAAAACTGTATGATCAGGGAGACATCTATAAGGGATATTATGAAGGACTCTACTGTACCCCATGTGAATCCTTTTTCACAGAGTCCCAGCTTGTAGACGGAAAGTGTCCGGACTGCGGACGTCCTGTGACTCCGGCAAAGGAGGAGGCATACTTCTTCAAGATGAGCAAATATGCAGACCGTCTGATTGAGCATATCAATACCCATCCGGAATTTATCCAGCCGGTAGCCAGAAAGAATGAGATGATGAATAATTTCCTGCTTCCGGGTCTGCAGGATCTCTGTGTATCTAGGACCTCATTTACATGGGGAATCCCGGTAGACTTTGATCCGAAGCATGTCACATATGTATGGCTGGATGCTCTGACCAACTATATCACGGGAATTGGTTATGAATGTGACGGGGAATCGAGCGATCTGTTCAAAAAGAACTGGCCGGCAGACCTTCATCTGATTGGAAAGGATATCATCCGTTTCCATACGATTTATTGGCCGATTTTCCTGATGGCACTCGATCTGCCGTTGCCGAAGCAGGTATTCGGTCATCCGTGGCTGCTGCAGGGAGACGGCAAAATGAGCAAATCCAAGGGAAATGTATTGTATGCAGATGAGCTGGTAGAGTTCTTCGGTGTGGATGCCGTCCGTTACTTTGTCCTGCATGAGATGCCGTTTGAGAATGACGGAGTCATCACATGGGAGCTGATGGTGGAACGTCTGAATTCTGATCTTGCAAATACACTTGGAAATCTGGTGAACCGTACCATTTCCATGACGAACAAGTATTTCGGCGGAGTTGTGGCCAATGCAGGTGTAACGGAACCTGTAGATGAAGAATTGAAGGCGACAGCACTGGCAGTACCAGTGAACGTATCAAAGAAAATGGATGATCTGCGTGTGGCAGATGCAATCTCCGAAATCTTTACGCTGTTCAAGCGCTGCAACAAATATATCGACGAGACGATGCCGTGGGCACTGGCAAAGGACGAAGCCAAGAAAGACCGTCTGGCCACTGTGCTCTACAATCTGACCGAGTGCATCAGCATCGGGGCATCCTTACTGAAGGCATTTATGCCGGAGACATCAGAGAAGATTCTGGCGCAGCTGAATGCAAAAGACCGCAGTATCGATGCGATGACAGAATATGGCCTCTATGAATCAGGTACTAAAGTAACAGAGAAGCCGGAAATCCTGTTTGCACGTCTTGACCTGAAAGAAGTAATGAAAAAGGTAGAAGAAAGACATCCGGCTGTCAAGGAAGAAGCAGCGAAGGATGTAACAGATAACTCAGATACGGCAAAGGCGGCTGATTCTGAGAAAGCACAGGATGAAGCCAATGCCGTGATCGATATTGAGCCGAAGGCAGAGATCACATTCGATGATTTTGAAAAGCTGCAGTTCCAGGTGGGAGAGATCATTGCCTGTGAAGCGGTGAAGAAGTCACGTAAGCTCCTCTGCTCTCAGGTAAAGATCGGAAGCCAGGTAAAGCAGATCGTCTCCGGAATCAAGGCGCACTATACACCGGAAGAGATGGTAGGAAAGAAAGTGATGGTTCTCGTCAATCTGAAGCCGGCGAAGCTGGCAGGAGTCCTTTCTGAAGGAATGCTGCTGTGTGCCGAGGATGCGGACGGAAATCTGTCACTGATGACACCGGAGAAGGAAATGCCGGCGGGAGCGGAGATTTGCTAAGCCAGCATGTTTGGTAATCAGTAAATAACATAAAGTTTAGTGAAGTAGGGAGCTGTCCGTTTCGTAAATAGGTGGAGGTCCCTGCTTTTCTTTTCCGGAACGGAAAGTGTAAATAAAGCACTGGAATTTCATGCATGGACAGGATATAATAAATGAAATGTAAACAAGAATTTGTAAAACAGGAGGTCAGGCATGGAACCGGAAAATCCTATCTTTAACATCGAAGAAGAACTGAAAAAGCTTCCCAACCGGCCGGGCGTCTACATCATGCATGATGAGCGTGATGAGATTATCTATGTAGGAAAAGCAGTAATACTGAAGAACCGTGTACGGCAGTATTTCCAGAGCAGCCGCGGCAAGAGTGTCAAGATCCAGCAGATGGTCGAGAGGATCCGCAGGTTTGAATATATTGTGACGGATTCGGAGCTGGAGGCCCTGGTGCTCGAATGTAATCTGATCAAGGAGCATCGCCCGAAATATAATACGATGCTGAAGGATGACAAGGGTTATCCGTTTATCAAGGTGACACTTGGGGAGGCATTTCCCCGGGTGCTTTTTTCGCATACGATGAAAAAGGATAAGAACAGGTATTTCGGCCCGTATACAAGTGCCGGAGCAGTGAAGGATACGATTGATCTGGTCAAGAAGCTGTACCGGCTCAGAAGCTGTAACAGAAGCCTGCCGAAGGATATCGGGAAGGAGCGTCCCTGTCTGTATTATCATATCGGGCAGTGTCAGGCACCGTGTCAGGGATATGTGAGTCAGGAAGAATACCGGAAATCGATCGATGAGGTGCTGGAGTTCCTGAATGGAAACCATGCCCCGGTGGTGAAGATGCTGGAGGAGAAGATGACGCAGGCGGCGGATGAGATGGATTTCGAGAAGGCGATCGAGTATAGGGATCTGATTGCAAGTGTGCGCCATATCGCAGAGCGGCAGAAGATCACACACGGGGACGGTGAGGATAAGGATATTCTGGCGCTTGCCATGGACGAGAACGATGCGGTCGTGCAGGTATTCTTTATCCGTGAGGGAAAGATGATCGGGCGGGATCACTTTTATCTGCAGGTGGCGCCGCACGATACGAAGCCTGTGATACTCTGCAGTTTTATCAAGCAGTATTATGCGGGGACACCGTTTGTACCGAGGGAGCTGGTGCTGGAAACGGATATTGAGGATCATGAACTTGTGGAACAGTGGCTCACCGAGAAGCGGGGACAGAAGGTCTATCTGCGGATTCCGAAGAAGGGGACGAAGGAGAAGCTGGTGGAGCTGGCGAGAGAAAACGCGTCCATTGTGCTGCGTCAGGACCGGGAACGTATTAAGCGGGAAGAGGGAAGGACGATCGGAGCCGTGCGGGAGCTGGAGAAAATACTGGGAATCTCGGATACGGTGCGGATGGAAGCGTACGATATCTCGAATATCAGCGGATTTGAGTCGGTTGGCTCGATGATCGTGTACGAGAAGGGCAAGCCAAAACGGAGTGATTACCGCAAATTTAAGATAAAGAACGTCCAGGGGCCGGATGATTATGCGAGTATGGAGGAAGTGCTGACGCGGAGGTTTACGCATGGTCTGGAAGAGAAGAAGGAGCTTGCAGAGAAAAACAGGAGCGAGGAACTAGGCAGTTTCAGCCGTTTTCCGGATCTGATTCTGATGGACGGAGGAAAGGGACAGGTGAATGTCGCTTTGCGTGTGCTGGATCGTCTGCATATTGATATTCCGGTCTGCGGTATGGTGAAGGATGATTTCCACCGGACACGGGGGCTGTATTATCAGAATGAGGAGCTGCCGATTGATACGCATTCGGAGAGTTTCAAGCTGATTACGAGGATTCAGGACGAAGCACATCGTTTTGCGATCGAATATCACCGGAGCCTGCGCAGCAAGCAGCAGGTACATTCGCTGCTGGATGATATTCCGGGAATCGGGCCTGCCAGACGGAAATCGCTGATGCGTACCTTCAAGTCACTGGAAGCGATCCGGGATGCAAGCCTGGAGGAATTGACAAATGCGGAGTCGATGAATGCAGCGAGTGCGCAGAAGGTATATGATTACTTCCATGCGTCGAAAGAAAATCCGTAGTCTTTTAACTGTCAACTGTGAATAAGAACAGAAGGAAATTTCATTCGTTTTTTATATAGTTTGTATAGACAAAAATGCTTTCTTTTTTTATAATAAATAAAAGTGTTTACAGGCACAGATGGTACAGATACTATGCCGTATGGCATGTGTGCATGGTTTTGTAGCTGGGAAGCAGGTATGGCAGAACAGTTACCAAAAGCTGAGATTCAGGAGGATTTGTTTTATGGCAAGCAGTGTTGCAATAGAAAAGCTGGTAGAAAAGATCGGGCTGCGGAATCTCCTGCCGGAAATTAATATGGAGGGAAAGAAAATTGTGACCTCTGAGATTAACCGTCCGGCGCTGCAGATGACCGGATATTTCGACCATTTCTACTCAGAACGTGTGCAGATCATTGGATACGTGGAGTATACATATCTGGAGAATCAGCCGCGTGAGAAGAAGATTCCGATTTATGAGAAGTTTTTGTCTTACAATATTCCGTGTATTATTTATACAACTCTGACAGAGCCTGATGAGGATATGCTGCGGCTGGCGATGAAATACCAGATTCCGCTATTTGCGACGGATATGTCGACATCATCAGCCATGGCAGAGATTATCCGCTGGCTGAATGTAGAGCTGGCGCCGTGTATTTCGATTCACGGTGTTCTGGTCGATGTCTACGGCGAAGGTGTTCTGATCATGGGCGAGAGCGGTATCGGTAAGAGCGAAGCTGCACTGGAATTGATTAAGCGCGGACATCGTCTCGTCAGTGATGATGTGGTGGAGATCCGGAAAGTAAGTGACGATACGCTCGTCGGTACGGCACCCGATATCACACGGCATTTTATTGAGCTGAGAGGTATCGGCATTATTGATGTGAAGACACTGTTTGGTGTCGAGAGTGTCAAGAATACACAGTCGATTGATCTCGTAATCAAGCTCGAAGAGTGGAACCGGGATAAAGAGTATGACCGTCTGGGACTCGAGGAGGAATATACGGAGTTCCTCGGGAACAAGGTCGTATGTCATTCACTGCCGATTCGTCCGGGACGGAATCTGGCAGTGATCGTGGAGTCTGCAGCAGTCAACCACAGGCAGAAGAAGATGGGGTACAATGCGGCACAGGAGCTGTATAACCGCGTGCAGAAAAGCCTGATGAGAACACCCGGCTAAGCAGGAGTGGAATCTTCAGACATAAATGCAGAATTGCAGTAATAGAAAAACAGAGCAGAGGGTGAAGAAAATGAAGAAGTATTGTTTTGGAATTGATGTAGGTGGTACGACTGTAAAGTGTGGTCTGTTCTCAACAGAAGGTGTTGTGCTGGACAAGTGGGAAATCCCGACACGTACAGAGAATGACGGAAAGCAGATCCTGCCGGACGTTGCGGCATCTATTATGGGAAAGCTTGCTGAGAAGAATATCACACCTGACAGTGTGACGGGTATTGGTATCGGAATTCCCGGCCCGGTCAATGAGAATGGCTGTGTTCCTTATGCAGTTAACCTTCATTGGGGATACGTGGACATTGAGGGCGAACTGAAGGAGCTGACGGGGATTCCGGTCAAAGCAGGAAATGATGCGAATGTTGCAGCGCTGGGCGAGTTGTGGAAGGGCGGCGGAGCAGGTGCACGCAGCATGATCATGGTAACGCTCGGAACAGGAGTCGGCGGCGGCATTATTATCGATGAAAAGATTGTGCCGGGCTTTCACGGAGCAGGCGGTGAGATTGGTCATGTGCATGTGGATGATTCTATCACAGATCCGTGCAACTGCGGGAACTGCGGCTGTCTGGAGCAGGTAGCGTCTGCGACTGGTATTGCGCGTCTTGCGAGAGAAGAGCTGGCGAACTCCACGGACGAATCTATTCTCCGCGGTAAGGATCATATTTCAGCGAAGACTGTATTTAATGCGGTAAAAGAAGGCGATGCTCTGGCAATCCGTGTCGCAGAGCGGTTCGGGCTGTATCTCGGAAAGGCACTTGCGGGCTTTTCTTGTGTGGTAGATCCGCAGATTATCGTAATTGGAGGCGGCGTGTCGAAGGCAGGCCCGATCCTGTTGGATTTCATTGAGAAGAATTACCGGAAGTACACATTTAGTGCATGCCGCCAGACGGACTTTGCGCTGGCACTGCTTGGAAATGATGCAGGAATCTACGGAGCAGCAAAGATGGTCTGCTAGTTCGAAGCTTCGGTATATGTGACAGAGAGTGATGCCGTCAGAAGGTACAACATTCCGTTTGGAAACATCACAGGTGAACAGGAAAGATCTGGTTCTGTATCAGGCAGAGCCAGATCTTTTTCTGCTTAAATTCTTTAAAAGCAGTAGATGAGAGAATGGAATGAGTGTATAATGTGCATGTCATATGGGAGGCTTCTTTTTTGCGGAGCCAGTGTCGGATTTGGTGGGTCCCATTGTATCGATTACAGTTTTTATAGTTTGGAGGAAACGGTATGCGCATTCTGTTGACAGCAATTAATGCCAAATATATTCACTCAAATCTTGCAGTATACAGTCTGAAGGCCTCAGCGGGTAAGTATGAGCCGCAGGTGGAACTGGCGGAATTTACGATCAATCATCAGGCGGAAGCTGTTTTCAGTGGAATCTGCCGCAGGAAGCCGCAGCTCCTGTTGTTTTCCTGTTATATCTGGAACAGAAGAGAAGTACTGGAGACAGCAGCAAATATCAAAAAGGTATATCCGGATACAATCATCTGGGCAGGCGGGCCGGAAGTATCGTGGGATACGGAATTATTCATGCAGGAGAACCCTCAGTTCGATGGTGTGATGATTGGTGAGGGTGAGAGGACATTTTACCGGTTGCTGCAGTATTATGTGGATGGAATCGGGACATTGGAGGAAATTGACGGGATCGCGTGGCGGGAGTCCGCAAGAAGGGAGATACAGAGAGAATCAGCAGATCGCAGGGAAAACAACAGTCTGGCAGGCTGTGGTTTGAGAGAGGAGTCAGAGAAGGGCAGAAGCAAAAGCAGAAGTGGGATATACAGGAACTGTGCGGCAGCCCCTCAGGCAACGCTTGATGACCTGCCGTTTGTTTACAGGGATCTGGGTAAATTTGAGAACCGGATTATTTACTATGAGAGCAGCAGGGGATGCCCTTTTTCCTGCAGCTACTGCATGTCATCTCTTGAAAAGCGTGTCCGCTTCCGGAACATGGAGCTTGTAAAGAAGGAGCTTGCTTTTTTTCTGGAGAATAAGGTCCTTCAGGTGAAATTTGTGGACCGCACGTTCAACTGCAACCATGCACATGCAATGGAAATCTGGCGATTTCTGCTGGAGCATGACAATGGCGTGACGAATTTCCATTTTGAAATATCGGCAGATATCCTGACGGAGGAAGAGATAGAGCTGATTCGCAGGCTGCGTCCGGGACTTGCACAGTTTGAGATTGGTGTGCAGACCGTGAATGAAGAAACACTGGAAGCGATTCACAGGCATGCGCCCTTTGAGAAGATTGTAAAGAATGTCCGCCGGATCGCAGAGACACACAATATCCACCAGCATCTGGATCTGATTGCGGGGCTTCCATATGAGGATTATGAGAGCTTCGGATACTCCTTTGATGCGGTGTATGGATTGTATCCGCAGGAGCTGCAGCTTGGTTTCCTGAAGGTGCTGCGGGGATCAGAGATGCACCGGAGAGCAGAGGAATACGGGATTATTTACCGTGCAGAGCCTCCGTATGAGGTACTTGAGACGAGATGGATTTCGTGTGAAGAGCTGCTTCGGCTGAAGGAAATCGAGGAAATGCTGGAGGTATATTATAACAGCAGGCAGTTTGACTGCACTGTCAGAGAGCTGGAAAAGGAGTATGGACGGCCGTTTTTGCTGTATGAAGCACTGGCTGGATTTTACCGTGAGGAGGATGGTTCACGCTCTTATACACGGCTGCAGCGGCTGGAACGGCTTCGTGAATTTGCACATGAGACAGTGAAACGGAAGCTGTACAGAGAGAAGAGCAGGGAGGAAGAAGCTGAGAAGTATGCAGGCGGGGACGGGAAGTGGAGTCAGAATCCAGAACAGGACAGACGGGAGCAGGAATTTGCCCGGTATGACAGGCTTTTGATTCTGGATCTGTATCTGCGGGAAAATGCGAAGAGCCGTCCGGCATGGGCAGAGGATCAGGCGCTATGGAAGGACCGGATGATCAGGTTCTACAAGGAGGAGGAACAAAACAGGAGCTATTTGCCGGACTATGCCGGGCGTACGTGGAAGCAGCTGATGAAGATGACGCATCTGGAGCGGATTGAGGGAGACAGATGGCTTCTGTTTGACTATGCGAAGAGAGATCCGCTGACGTATGCAGCGTCGGTGCAGGAAGTCAGTCTGGAAGAATAAGATCATGTGCAAAATGGCATGGGGGTTGCAGCAGGCGGGCATACAATGCAGCGGGGGATTTGGAGAAGGAGGCAGGATATGGCGACCAAACGGACAAAGGAAATTCTGGCGTTACTGGATGAAGTGTATACGAGGGAATATAAATGCTACCTGAATCATGAAAATGCGTGGCAGCTTCTGATCGCTACGATTTTAAGCGCACAATGTACGGATGCGCGTGTCAATATTGTGACCGAAGATTTGTTTCGGAAGTACGATACACTGGAAAAGTTTGCTTATGCAGATCTGGCGGAGCTGGAGCAGGATATCCGGCCGACTGGTTTTTATCACAATAAGGCAAAGAATATCATTTCATGTACCCGTGATCTGGTAGAAAAATTCGGCGGGGAGGTTCCAAGGACGATTGAGGAGCTGACATCTCTGGCAGGAGTCGGCCGAAAGACTGCGAATGTGATCCGCGGGAATATTTACAATGAGCCGAGCATCGTGGTAGATACGCACGTGAAACGGATTTCGAGGAGACTGGGGCTTACCAGGGAAGAAGACCCTGAGAAAATTGAGCAGGAGCTGATGAAAGTACTGCCGAAAGAGCATTGGATCTTGTACAATATACAGATCATTACATTTGGGAGACAGATCTGTTTTGCGCGAAGTCCGAAATGTGAGGAGTGCTTTCTGACAAAATACTGCAGAGAGCATAAGATGAAGGCTGAATTAGAAGTGCAGGACAGGAACAAAACGGTAAACAACGGGTTCGGAAAAAACGGAGGAGAAAATGACAAATACATACATAGCATTTGACCTTGAAACGACAGGACTGCGTCCAATGAGCGACAGAATTCTGGAAATCGGTGCGGTTATGGTGGAAGAAGGAGAAGTTATAGGTTCTTATGAGACATTTATTGACTGCGGGATTTCGATTCCGCCGCACATTACGCAGCTGACCGGAATTACGGAGAAAATGACGGCAGGAAGCCCGCAGACCGAAGAAGCCGTGAGAGGATTTCTGGAATTTTCCGGAGGACAGGTACTGCTCGGGCATAACCTGCCGTTTGACTACAGCTTTATGAAACGGAATGTGGTTAATCTGGGGCTGGATTATGAGAGGGATGGTCTTGACACGCTGAAAATTGCCCGCTTTTGTCTGCCGGAACTGGAGAGCCGGTCACTGGACCGTCTGTCCGCATATTTCGGAATCCCGCAGGAACATCATCACAGGGCATTGGATGATGCACTGACTGCGGCGAGACTGTATGAACGTCTGAAGGAGGAGTTTGGAGAAAGGCGCCCGGAGCTTTTTGAACCGGTGCCGATGGTATTTAAGGTAAAAAAGGAAAGCCCCATTACAAATTCACAAAAACGCTACTTGCGGGATTTACTAAAATATCATAGAATAGAGAATAACGTAAAAATAGAGGCACTCACAAAGAATGAAGCGTCCCGTATGATTGACGGGATTATTTTGCAGTACGGAAAGATTATGAGGTGACAGATATGATGAATTTCAACGATAAAAAGAAACAGCAGATCGCAGCGGTGATCGTAATTATTCTGGTGGTGGCAATGGTACTTGGTACAATTCTGCCGGCAATGCTGCTTTAACCTGTTTCTGTGTCAGGAGAGGGCAATATGCAAAATAAATGGATAAAAGGGTTTTTCTGTGCCGTCGGAATCTCTGTATTTGGGACGGTTTCTGTGGGAGCTGCCGGATCAGACGAGGTGATCAGTGAAGGTGTGTTCATCGGCGGACTGGATGTCAGCGGCAAGACCGCTGTGGAAGCGAAAGCCATGGTTCAGGAGCAGGTGGATCAGGTCGGGAAATCTGTGGTTACGCTGCAGATGGGAGACAACCAGGTCTCCACGACACTGGCAGAGCTGGGACTGACCTGGGACAATCAGGATGTGATCGATGAGATCAGTGTACTCGGGACAACGGGAAATATCCTGAAGCGTTACAAAGAGAAGAAGGATTTACAGAATCAGAATATACATTTTGAGATCGAGTATTCAGTGGATGAGGCTGCTGAGAAGACGTTTGTCGAATCCTGCAGCGTATACAATTCCGAACCAGTGAATGCATCGGTTTGCATGGGAGAAGATGGTACGCTGTATGCCGATGGAGGAAGCGACGGCCTGACACTGAATGCAGAGGCAACGCTCGGGACTCTGAATGAATATATTTCGGAATGGAAGGCAGAAGATATCGTAGTACAGGCGGAAGTGACCAGGACTTCTCCGACGCTGAATGCCGAGTCTGTGAGTGCGATGAATCATGTACTTGGTTCTGCGACGACAGATTATTCTTCCTCCTCGGCTGCAAGGGCACAGAATATCGCAAATGGTACGGCCAAGATCAATGGAACACTGCTGATGCCCGGCGAGGGATTTTCTGTGACAGCGGCAGTTGTGCCGTTTACGGCTGAGAATGGCTATGAGCTGGCGCCCTCCTATGAGAGCGGACAGGTAGTCGATACATACGGCGGAGGTATCTGCCAGGTATCCACGACGCTCTACAATGCACTGCTGAAGGCAGAGCTGGAGATCGATGCCAGATCGAATCATACCATGACGGTGTCTTATGTGGATCCGTCGAAAGATGCGGCGATTGCAGAAGGCCTGATGGATCTTGTGTTTACGAATGATAAAGATACGCCGGTTTATATTGCAGGGTCGGCGTACTATGGAACTTTGAATTTTACGGTGTATGGAGTCGAGACGAGACCGGAGAACAGGACACTGGAATTTGTCAGTGAGGTAACGGGACGGACTGACCCATCCACGAATATCAAGCTGGTGGCACGTACTGATCAGGCTGCCGGGTATATGGCACAGACGCAGAGCCCTCATGAAGGGCTGTCAGCCGTTCTCTGGAAGAATATTTACTATGACGGTGTGCTGTCAGAGACGGTTCAGGTGAACAGCAGTTATTATCAGGCAACGCCTGCGATTTATGAGATTGGTGTGGCAACGACGAATCAGGCGATGGCATCGGCACTTTATACCGCGATTGCGAATAACAGTCTGGAACAGGTACAGGCTGCACTTGCGACG
>JAUNGL010000051.1:0-8607 GCA_030524665.1 Lachnospiraceae bacterium
GAGTATTTATTCGTTGGTAGATATGATTGTGGTAGGACAATATGAAGGTGCGGTGGGGACAGCGGCATTGGCGTGTGTTTCTCCCTTATGGGCTTTTTTTTGCAGCCTTAGTAATTTGTTTGGAAATGGTGGGGCAGTTTTATTCAGTAATGCAAAAGGAGATGGGCAAAAAAAAGAAAGCAGCATTGTTTTTTCTGCATCATTTATTCTGATCAGTGGAGTTACTTTGGCTGTGTGGGGTACAATCATTTTGTTTGATGAGCCGCTCCTGCGTCTATTTGGGGCAGATGGAGAATTGCTTTATCTGGCATTGCGCTATATGAAATGGCTGAAATGGGGAATACCGTTCTGGACATTGGGCTATTTTCTGGGAATGTTTATCCGAAATGATGGTTCTCCAACGCTGGTAGGAGTTGCAACTGTCTGTGGTGGGATATTCAATATATTTGGAGATTTTTTTCTTACCTTTACATGTAATCTCGGCATTGAAGGGGCGGCAATCGCTACTGTAGCAGGACAGGGGATTGGATTTTTCATTCAGCTTCTGCACTTTTTTTCTAAAAAAAATACAATTTCTTTTGCTAAAATTTCTTCATTTTGGAAACGAGGTAAGAAAATTGTGTCCATTGGCATTTCTTCTTTTCTATGCTCCGTTGGAATGGGAGTAACCGTAGTTTTGTTTAATAACCAGATTATGAAATATTTTGGCGGCAATGAGTTAGCGGTCTATGGTGTTGCGGGAAATCTGTTTACTTTGATCCAGACGTTCAGCTATGGGATTGGAAATGCCGCACAGCCGATTGTGGCGGAAAATATGGGAGCAGGGAAAAACGGCAGAATCCGACAGACGCGGAATTTTGGCTGTTACGTGTCGGCGGGAATTGGACTCATAGCGATGACCACAGCACTGGGGTTTCCCTTGCAGATTGCGGAGCTTTATATGAAAGTTACGCCGGAATTACAGCTCATTGCACCAGAGATTTTGCGTCAGTATTTTATTTGTCTCCTTTTTCTTCCGTTCAATGTCTATGCGACCTATTATTTACAGGCTGTACAAAGAAACAAAGAGGCTTTAGCCGTATCTTTGCTGCATAGTATTTTGCTTAGTTCCGCTTTTTTATATCTGTTTCCAGTAATATTAGGAGAAGAATTTATCTGGTATGTCATGCCTGCAGCGGAAATGATAACAGCAGTGGCTGCAATGGGATTATTGAAAAAAGTATAACTTTATAAATTATTATTTTTTCTGTTGACTCTCCCATAATGGGACACATTATAATCCGTACTGGATTAAATCATAGACGGAAATAAAAAGCCTGTCAGCGAAGGGCAGGCTTTTCATTCATCCGAGAGTTAGACAAAGCTAATCAAACCGGTATAAATCAGGAGGTACAATTGTGAAAGAGAAATATCTGAAGAAATTATGTCCCATATCTGTGTGGAAGCAAATTGGGCTTGCCGTGTTATTCGTTTTTTTGTTTTTGGCTTCTTTATTTATTGGTGTGGATAAAAATGTAAATATCAGTCAATTGTTCAAAATGGATACGGAAGCATGGCAGATTTTTCTTGTGAGCCGTTTGCCAAGAACAATGGCGGTTGTACTTACAGCATCGGGGTTAAGTGTGGCCGGATTGATTATGCAGTCCGTCAGCAATAATAAATTCATGGCGCCATCTACTTCCGGAACAACGGACGCAGCAATGCTTGGAGTGTTGATTGCTTATTTGACGCTTGGAAACCAGACGCATCTTGTACAAATGGTGTTTGCGTTCGTGTTTGCGCTGACATCTTCCATTTTGTTTATGTCGATTTTAAGCAAAATCCAGCTCAGGGATGCGGTATATATTCCGCTGATTGGCATGATGTACGGAGGGATTATTAAAGCGTTTGCCAATGCGGTTGCGTATCAGACGAATGCACTGCAGACATTGTCTAAAATCGGGCTAGGAACTTTTAACCGCTTTACGAGTTTTGACATACTGTATTTGATTTTGATACCGCTTGTATTGGCAGTGGTTTATGCAACCAGTTTCAGTATTGCGGGTATGGGGGAAGACTTTTCCAAAGGGCTGGGACTGTCTTATAAAAGAATCGTGTTTTTGGGGCTTTGCGTGATTTCCATTATCAGCGCCGCTACATTTGTTACTGTTGGCCCAATTCCCTTTGTAGGGCTGATTATTCCCAATATGGTAACGGCGTTTTATGGAGATGATGTAAAAAAATCTATATTTGATGTCATGCTGTTAGGTTCTGTATTTGTACTGGCCTGCGATATTTTCAGCAGATTAATTATCTATCCCTATGAACTGGCAGCCAGTTTCAGTATCGGAATTGTGGGAGGAATTATTTTTCTGATTATTTTATTTCGGAGGGTTCGATATGGAAAATAGGAAAACAATCATAGGAAAATTTTCGCTTTTACTGATACTGATTCTTTTATCAATTTTATTGTACTTATATGCGAGAGTGTTTCACAAGGCGCTGGACTCCGGCATTGCGCTGACAATGCCTGTGGCCATGCGAATCTTGGCAAGAAGCGGGACCAGCCTTTTGGGAATGGTGGTAAGTGCAACGCTTATCGCAGCTGTCAGCCTAGCGTTTCAGACAATTACAGAAAACAGGGTGCTGACACCAAGTATGCTGGGATTTGATTCGGTATTCCTTGCTACGCAGTCGGTTCTTGTATTTTTTGCCAGTACGGTTTCTTTCATGGGGAAACTATTTGCGAATCCTTATTATAATTTTTTCATAACGACAGGTATTATGCTGTTGATTTCCGTTATGATGTACAGCATTATGCTGAGAAAAAATAAGAATAATATTGCTTTTCTTCTGTTATTTGGTTTGATTTTGTCGAGTATTGTGCAGAGCCTTACGAATTACATAGAGGTTTTGCTTGATCCCCAACAATTTCAACAATTAAAGGCAGTAACTACGGTTTCTATTACAAATATGAATGAAAGCGTGATTGTGATTGCAGCACCTGCTATGGTTTTTCTGACGTTTTTATTTGTAAAACGAAGCCGGGAATTTGATGTTATGCAGCTTGGGGAAAGCAATGCAAAAAGTCTTGGGGTGCCTTATATAAAAAGGGTAAACCAGACATTAATTCTCATTGCGCTGGCAATGGCGGTAACTACGGCGCTTATCGGTCCGGTAACATTTTTAGGACTTTTGAGTGTTAATATTGCAAGGGAACTTTTTAAAACCTATAGACACAAGGTATTGTTTTGGGGTTCGATTTTCATTTCCATACTGTGTCTGGTTTTGGGGCAGGGACTTGTAGAGCTTTTGCGATACGCTACTCCGGTAACTGTTTTGATTGATCTGATTGGAGGAACTTATTTGATTATTCTGATTCTAAAGGAGAGGAAGTTATGATTGAACTGAAATCTGTTTCACAGGCATATGGAGAATATGCGGTATTGAAAGACGTGAATCTGATTATTCAGGAAGAAAAGATTACCGCCCTGATCGGGGCAAATGGGGCTGGAAAATCCACTTTATTAAATGCGGCCGCTAATCTAATTCCAGTGCGTTCCGGAACAGTGCTTCTGGATGGAGAAAACGTGAAAGAAATAAAAAATATTGAAATTGCAAAAAAGATTGCGATTCTAAAACAGACGCAGCATTTGAATATGCGGATTACCGTCAGGGAACTGGTTTCCTTTGGACGTTACCCACATAGTAAAGGCCGACTAAAAAAAGAGGATGAAAGAAAAATACAGGAAGCAATCGACTATATGAATCTGGAGGAACTGCAGAATCGGTTTATTGATGAATTATCCGGCGGGCAGCGACAGAGGGCTTATATTGCTATGATTTTGGCACAAGATACAAAGTACATTTTTCTGGACGAGCCGCTGAATAACCTGGATATCAAATACTCTGTGGAGATGATGCTGATATTGCAGAAAATGATAAAAGATCTTCAAAAAACGGTTATCATCGTCCTTCATGATATTAACTTTGCGGCGGCTTATGCAGATGAGATTGTGGCGATGAAGGACGGCAGAATTATAAGAGAAGGGAAAGCTGTTGATATGATTGAAAAAGAGACGCTGGCGGAAGTGTTCGACCATGAATTTTACATTACGGATGTCGGCAGTCGGAAGGTCTGCGTTTATTTTCAGCCGGAGATGGCAAAAGAGAAATGATATAGGGCGGCAAAAGCTGTTTTATATAAAAAAATTTAAGGAGGGACAGCCTTGAAGACAAAAAAATTGAAAATGTTGGGATTTCTTCTGGCGGCAGGGATGGTTTTGCAGATTGCCGGGTGCGCTTCAGAGGGAAAAGCAGAGGAACAGGAAGCAGAAACAGTTACAGTGATGGATGCGAATAATCAGGAAATGGAAGTACGTGTAAATCCAAAACGCGTGGCAATTCTGGAGCCTTCGGCGTTAGACATTCTGGACGCTGCGGGCATGAAGGACACAGGAATTGAAAAGCTGGGGGTACAGCAGACGGAATCCTGTCTGCCCGAATATTTGTCGGAATATATGAAGGATGACTATGTAAACGTGGGAAGTCTGTTCGAGGCGGACTATGATACGTTGGATTTATTGGATCCGGAACTTATTATTTACGGAAACCGTTTTGGAGCATGGGACGAAACAGAAGGCAAATCACTTAATAAACTAAAAGAACATTATCCGGAAGCGGATCTATTGTTTTATCAGGTAGAGGGAGATACTTTTGGCGCTGATATCAGGCGTAACTGCGAGACTCTGAGCGCGATTTTTCCCGGAATTAAAGAAAGTGTAATGTCACAGCTTACTGAGGTGGAAGAAGGCTTTAAAGAGATAAGCGAAAGCGTAGAAGGTCATGATACCCTGTTTCTTATGATCGGGGGCGGTTATATTACCTTCTATGGTCCGGAGGGGCGTTATGCGATGGTACATAAGGAATTTGGATTTACACCGGCAGATACTTCAACAAAGGTAACAAGCCATCATGGAGCAGAGGTTAATGCGGAATATGTGATGAAGGAAAATCCGGAGGTAATTCTTCTGCTGAACCATGACGCATCTATCGGAGAAGGGGAAAATTCCAGTGCGGTTGAGGATTTTATGGGAAATACGATGATCCAGAAAACGGACGCTTATAAAAACGGAGACATCTATCAGCTTGATCCGGCTGCGTGGTATATCAATCCGGGAGGACTTGCTTCCACAAAACAAATGATTGAAGATATAAAACCTTATGTAGAGAAGCTGGCAGCGGAAGAGTAAGAAAAGGGGCGGTCTGTGTGATTCAGACCGCCTTTCATCCTTGTTTTCTGTCAGGTCACAGGCTGTTTTCGATATCCTCAGTGGTAATCAGCGCGTCTTTTTGAAGATACTTTATTGCTTTTAAAGCATACTGATGTGCTTCTTCACTGGAGCCTGCAACCGCATCGGTGATTACCTTAATGTGATAATCATGCTGGTGCGCGTCTACTGCTGTATAATGGATACATACGTCTGTCAAGCCGCCGATCAGATAAAGAGTGTCCACATGAAGCCCTTTTAACAGAATTTCCAGATCCGTTCCGAAAAAGGCGCTGTATCTTCTTTTGGATATGAGATACTCGCCGGGAAGCGGATAGGTAAGCTTCGCATAATCCGTGCCGGGGGCGGTTTCTATGCAATGGATTCCTTCTGAACCGTCCAGTTCGCGTCCGAAGTCTACCATGTCCGGCCTGTGAACCTCTTTAATCTGAATAACGGGTAAATTTTTTGCGCGAAAAACATCTAATACACGTTTCGCGTTTCGGATGCAGTCCCAGGAAGGGTCGTCCGGAGTATCTTCCATTCCTTTAAAATCTTCCTGCTGAATGTCGATTACCAGCAGTGTGCTTTTTTCTTCCATCTTCATGATTCATCGTTCCCTTTCTCTTTATGATTTTTATATTTATATATGCTCAGACCGCATAACGCAGTCAGAAGCTCTGTGATTGGACAGGCAAGCCACACGCCAGTCATCCCTGACAAGGCAGACAGTGAGAACGCCATGGGGATAATTAAAATGAGACCCCTTAAAACAGAAAGAACATGTGCGGGCAGCGCCATTTCTACGGAAGTAAAAAAGGTTGATAAAATCACATTATACCCAACAAAGGGGATGGATATAAAATAAAGCTTCAATCCCATTACGGCGATTCGCTGCAGCTCCGTATTATTCTCACTGTTAAAGACAGCGGTAATCGGCTGAGCGAAGATAAAAATAATAAAATAAACGATAACAGATATGGACAGCATGGTTATCATAGCGTATCTCAGCACAGCCTTTTCCTGCCGGTTGTTCCCGGTTCCGTAAAAGAAACTCACCAGCGGCTGGATTCCCTGCCCGATGCCTGTATATACGGCAACGACCACGAGTGAGATATTTGCAATTACTCCATAGGCGGCAACTCCTGTATTCCCGGCTAATTTCAGCATGATTGTGTTAAAAACGATTATCACAATACCGGAGGAAAACTGGAGGACAAAGGACGGAAAACCCAGTAACAGATCCTGCGTGGCAATCTCTTTCTTCATCCCTGTTTTTACAAAATGGAACGTATTTTTCTTCCCGATCCAATGGGGAAGCATCATAATGATACTGATGATCGGCGATAATCCGGTGGCGAAGATGGCTCCGAAAATCCCCATGCCCATCGGAAAGATAAAAATATAGTCTAATAGAATGTTGGAAACACTTCCAACCAGCATAGCTGCCGTGGAAAGCTGCGGGCTGCCGTCATTTCTGACGAAGCAAAGGAATACATCGTTTAAAATAAAGGCAGGCGCAAAAAGCAGGAGCCATCGAAGATAAGTGGTCGTCATTGCCAGTACATCCCCATCAGCTCCAAGGAGTAAGGCAAGCCTTTCCGGCAGAAGAATGCCGGGCAGCATAAATACCACAGAAAAAATAAGCGCGATATAGATGGTATTGGTATAAATCCGGTTTACTTCCTTTTCTCTTTTCTGGCTTTTGCAGATGGAAAATCTCGTTCCGCCTCCAACGCCAAGCATAAGGCCTGTCCCATGAATAAAATTATAAACTGGAATAGCGAGATTTAAAGCAGTTAATCCGTTTATTCCCAGACCTTTTGATACAAAAAAAGTATCGGCTAAAATATAACAGGACACTCCTAATGTCCCTAAGACGCTCAAAAACGTATATTGGGCAAAATCTCCCCAACAAGATTGTTCTTTCATATGCGGTTCACTCCTGAAATAAAACAAAAAAATAGCGCTGAACTTTCTGTCTTCAAAGGCCTAACGACAGAAAGTACAACGCTTTGTCCCTTACCCGGCGGCAAGGAATCGCTTAATGCAGTTGATTATATCATAGACATTTCTGTAAAACAACTCTTTTTTGCTAATTATACAAGGCTATAGATTTGCCGCGTATAAGATACTAAATATTATGCAATTTCTACAAAAACCGGCGGCGATTTTTGGAAAAGAAAATATAAAATCCCGACAAATGTCGTGTTTGTTTTCGGCTGTATTGACTATAATTTTTACAGATTTGAAGCAACAAGGTTCAAAAGCTCCTGATACTGTTCCGGGGAAATATCAATTTTTCCTCTGGACGTGCTGATCAGACCGTCCGCTTTTAAGGCATGAAGCTGCCTTTCCACAGTACGGGAACTGACACCGAGAAATGTGCCGATCATTTCGTGGGTTTCCTGTATTCTGACGGAACGGCGGCTGTTTGGCGACAGGAAGGTAAGTTCCACATTGTAACGGTCGATCAGATACTTAGCCAGATTGATCTTTGAAGCGCTTGTCTGGCAGTTGGCGGAAAAATCAGCCGTATAATGCAGCCGTGTCACCAGATTTTTCAGGACAAAGTTCACAAAACAGGGGTAGGTGTTGATCCAGCGCTGAAACATGGACTGGCTTAGTTCTGCCACGATCACCGGAGTACATGCTTTTACAGAAGCGATATACCGCATATTATTTAAAACGCTTTCTGATACTCCGATAACATCGCCCAGGGCAAGCTTCAGGGTAAGAATTTCAGTACCGTTATCCAGTTGGTTTATGACGTTGCACACACCGTCTAAAACAATAAAAATGTGCTGAAAAAGCTGCCCCTTTAATGCAAGGACTTCTCCGGCTTCAAATTTTCGTATGACAAGTTTGTCGGATTCCGTTTTGGGAATGTCGGGAAACCAATGGTAAATCTGAGGATAGTAAGTGTTTAAATCTTCCATATTCGCAGGCTCCTTTGCATAGAAACTGGATAAAACATTTCTATTCTTAAAAAACAGTATAGCATAAAACAGAGATAGAAAGGTAAAAAAGGTGATGAAAATGAGTTTAACAATTCCTACTCCACATATCGAAGCAAAAAAAGGCGATTTTGCAAAAACGGTTCTTATGCCGGGCGATCCGCTTCGGGCAAAATTTATTGCGGAAACGTATCTGGACAACGTGCGCTGCGTGAATCAGGTAAGGGGCATGTATGGCTTCACCGGAACATATAAGGGGAAAGAAGTGTCGGTTATGGCAAGCGGAATGGGAATGCCTTCGATGGGAATCTATTCCTATGAGCTGTTTCATGGTTATGACGTGGAGAATATCATCCGTATCGGCACGGCATGCTCCATGTCGGAGAAACTGAATGTAAAGG
>JAUNGL010000051.1:8617-20612 GCA_030524665.1 Lachnospiraceae bacterium
TGATTGCCATGGGCGCTTGTACAGATACAAATTTTGCAAGCCAGTTCCGCCTTCCGGGCTGCTTTGCGCCGACGGCGTCCTATGAACTGCTCCGTAAAGCGGTGACGGAGGCGGAGAAGCGGGAAGGACTTCACTTTGAAGTGGGAAATGTATATTCCCATGATGCGTTTTATGATGAATCCGGTTCCACGATGACATGGGCGAAAATGGGAACCCTGGCTGTGGAAATGGAAACAGCGGGACTTTATATGACAGCAGCAAGAGCAGGCAAAAACGCGCTGGCGATCTGTACAATTTCCGACAGCATTGTGACAGGAGAGGAGACAACTTCCGCGGAACGTCAGACAACCTTCAACACCATGATGGAAATTGCGCTGGAGATCGCTTAAGAAAATCCTGGAGGCCGGAAAAATGCTGATAAGAAATGTAAGAATTGAAAATGCAGAGAGCGCGTCTGATATCAGAGTAGAAAAAGGCATCATCCGTGAAATCAGCGCGCATCTGGAAGCTTTGGAAGGGGAAGAGATCATAGAAGGGCAGGGCGGCCTTGTGCTGCCGCCCTTCGTGGACTGTCATGTACATCTGGATACCTGCCTGAGCCTTGACGCCACAGGACCGAACCTGTCCGGTACTTTATTTGAGGGAATCCGGGTATGGAGCGAATACCGGAAAAAGCTGGATAAAGAGGAAGTGAAAGAGCGGGCGCTTCGGACACTTGGTATGTACCGTAAAAAAGGAGTCCAGTATATCCGCTCTCATGTGGATATTTCAAACGATCTTACTGCGTTGGAGGCGCTGCTTGAGTTAAAGGAACAGGTAAGAGACGAGGTTGAGATCCAGCTTGTGGCATTTCCCCAGGACGGCGTGATGACTTCCGAAAAGGTTCGCGGGAATCTGGAGGAAGCGGTGAGGATGGGGGCGGATGTTGTTGGTGGAATCCCTCATTTTGAACTGACAAGGGAACACGGAGAAAAAAGTATTCAGTATATCATGGAGATTGCGCAGAAATATGACAGGCTGGTAGATCTGCACTGCGATGAGATTGACGATGAACAGTCGCGGTTTCTCGAGGTTCTGGCGGCGAAAGCATATGAGACAGGCATGGGTTCAAGGGTTTCCGCCAGCCATACAACGGCGATGCACTCTTACAACAATGCGTACTGCAATAAGCTGTTTCGGGTACTTTCCATGAGCGGGATTAATATCATTGCAAATCCCCTTGTAAATGTCAACCTGCAGGGCAGATTTGATACATACCCGAAACGCAGGGGCATTACGAGAGTAAAAGAACTGTCAGAAAATGGAATCAATGTTTCAATGGGGCATGATGATATCTATGATCCGTTTTATCCTCTTGGAAACGGCGATATGACACAGGTTCTGCTTATGGGGCTGCATCTGTGCCATATGATGGGGTATCAGGAGCTTAACGATTCCTACCGTATCATAACCTACAATGGAGCGAAGACCTTAAATTTTGAAGAGGAGCAATATGGACTCGCAGTTGGCAAACCAGCGAATTTTAACCTCTTTAAAGGAAGAAGCTTTTTTGAAGTGCTGCGGGAAAGGGAAGGAATACAGTATTCCGTAAGAAAAGGGAAAATCATACACAGAAAAGAATAGGATGGGGGACGGATGATGAGACTGATATTGAATGTGTTGGGGATTTTTGTAATTCTGCTGCTTATGTGGCTGTTGTCCTATAAGAAGAAGGACGTGAATGTAAAAATCATTGTGAAAGGCATTATTGTAGAGCTGATTGTTGCGTTTATTCTGGTGAAAATACCGGCAGGCAGAACAGTGATTTCTGTGATGTCTGATGGGGTTTCCAAGGTTTTGTCCTATGCAAATGATGGAATTGAATTTGTGTTCGGGAGTTTGAGCGATCCAACGGCGCCGACTGGTTCTATCATGGCGATACAGACATTTGCGGTTATCATTTTTGTTTCCGCATTGTTTAATGTACTTTACTATGTAGGTATTTTGAGCGTTGTCATAAAGTATGTGGGAAAATTTGTCGGGAAGATTATGGGAACCTCTCAGGTAGAGACCTTTGTGGCTGCGGCAAATATGTTTTTGGGACAGTCGGACAGCCCGATTCTGATCAGTAAGTATCTGAACCGGATGACGGACAGCGAGATTATGGTCGTGCTGGTGTCCGGCATGGGCAGTATGTCGGCAAATGTGCTGGGCGGATATATGGGGCTTGGCATTCCGATGGAATATCTCCTTGTTGCCAGCGTTATGGTTCCGTTTGGGAGTATCCTCATTTCCAAAATCATCCTGCCGCAAACAGAGGAAGTGACGGAAGTCAGCGATATTAAAATTGATAATAAAGCAGGAAATGCGAATGTACTGGCAGCTTTGACAGAAGGCGGTGCGACCGGTTTGCAGGTTGCCGTATCCATTGCGGCTACAATCATGGTCATGATTTCTACGGTGGCTCTGATCAATGGCATCCTTGGGGTCTTTGGACTTTCTCTGCAGCAGATACTGGGAACGGTATTTGCGCCCCTTGGCGCACTGCTCGGTCTGGAGGGCGAGTATATTACGGAAGCTGGTAAACTGTTGGGAAGTAAGCTTGTTTTAAATGAATTTGTAGCGTTTGCGGATTTGGGAGCAATCATAAAAAGCATGGATTACCGGACCGGATTGGTTATGACAGTGGCGCTTAGCGGCTTTGCCAATGTAGGGAGCATGGGAATCTGTGTGTCCGCAATCGGAGCGCTGTGCCCGGAGAAAAAATCGGTTTTGGCGAGACTTGCGCCGCGGGCGATGCTGGGAGGCTTCGGCGTCAGCGTGCTGAGCGCTATGATTGTCGGGGTGATTACATTATTTTGATACGGAGTTTGTCCCCACATTGAAAAACAGGCAAGCTGTAGGAAAAGAGGGATAAAATTTGGAAAACGTAAACTACAAATACAGCACAGAGCTGGAAAGACCGGAAGGCAGTATAGATTGTGACAGAAGAAATCCACTGACTGCGCTGCGAGAAATGAGAAATATCCGACGCAATCAGAAAGAAGTGAAGAATTATATACCGCCGGCGGGAGTAAGATTGGAAAAATTTATATACCATTCTTATGATTCAGCGGAAATCGTCTGCTACTTACTAAAACCGGAAGAAGGACAGGAAGAGAAATCGCCGTGCATGGTTTATTATCATGGCGGAGGCTTTATGATGCCTTTACAGGAAATGATGCTTCGGAACGCCGCGTATTATGCGCGGCTTTCCGGATGCCATGTTTTTCTGCCGGAGTACCGTTATGTTCCGGCGGTATCCTGCCGGACGGTCATTGAGGACTGTTTTGCACTGGTGGATTATCTAAAAGAACATAGCTGCAAGCACAAGATTGATTTTCATAAGCTGATTATTTATGGTGACAGTGCGGGAGCGGCTTTGGCGGCGGGAGTAACGCATTTGATGCGTGATCGGGGGCTGCCGAAGGCGGCAGGACAGATGTTGATCTATCCGGTTACGGATTGCTATTCGGAGCGGTATGCTTCTATGCAAACTTATCGGTATGCAGTCTGGCCTCCAAAATCAAATGCTTATATGTGGCGGCTTTATTTAAAAGGAGCGGACGACAATACGGTAAAGCTTGCGGCTCCTTTGAACATGGATAACTTTGAAGGGCTGCCACAGGCATATGTGGAGCCGCAGGAAATAGATATTCTGTGTGATGAAGGGATTGCTTATGCAGAGAAATTGAAGAAGCATGGGAGCCTTGCAGAGCTGAATGTTATCGAAGGCTCTTATCATGGATTTGATTTTGATCACAACAGTCCGCTTGTACAAAGGATATTGGAACATAGATGTGAAGTAATTCAAAAATTTGCAGGAGAAAAGAGACATGAGAAAATATAGACGGATATTTACGATAGTGATTGATTCGCTGGGAGTTGGAAGAATGGAAGATTCCGAAAAATTCGGCGACGGCGACGTGGATACGCTGGGACATTTATCAGCGGCGGTGGAGAGCTTTTCGATTCCCAATATGCAAAAGCTGGGATTTGGCAATCTGCATGAGATCAGCCATGTGGAAGTTGTGGAGCATCCGGTAGGCTATTACACAAAAATGAAAGAGATCAGCAACGGAAAGGATACCATGACCGGTCATTGGGAGATGATGGGGCTGCATGTGAAAACGCCCTTCCGGACGTTCACAGAAACAGGTTTTCCAAATGATCTGATTGAAGAACTGGAGAAAAGGACGGGGCATCATATTGTAGGGAATAAATCTGCCAGCGGAACAGAAATTCTGGTGGAGTTGGGAGAACATCAGATGAAAACAAATGATATGATTGTCTATACGTCTGCCGATTCAGTGCTTCAAATCTGCGGTCATGAAGAGACCTTTGGACTGGAGGAATTATACCGGTGCTGCAAAATCGCAAGGGAACTGACCTTGCAGGACGAATACAAAGTAGGGCGCGTGATCGCCCGTCCATATGTGGGAGATTCTCAAGATTCTTTTGTGCGTACAAGCAACCGTCACGATTATGCGCTGAAGCCTTTTGGACGCACTGTTCTGAATGAACTGAAGGACGGCGGATATGATGTGATCAGTGTGGGAAAAATCAATGATATTTTTGATACGGAAGGAATTACAAAAGCATACAAATCCAAAAGCTCCGTACATGGAATGGAACAGACGATTGAGATTGCAGGGGAAGATTTTGAAGGCTTGTGTTTCGTCAATCTGGTGGACTTTGACGCTCTATGGGGACACAGAAGAGATCCGGAGGGCTATGCACGGGAACTGGAGAAGTTTGACGAGAAATTAGGAGTTTTGCTGTCACTGCTGAAAGACGATGACCTTTTAATTCTTACAGCCGACCACGGAAATGATCCTACGGCTCCGGGAACAGACCACACCCGGGAAATGGTTCCGTTCGTGTGTTATTCTCCTTCCTTTGAAGGAAGCGGCAAACTTCCGGAAGCGGAAACCTTTGCGGTAACCGGAGCTACGATTGCGGAAAACTTTGGCGTGAAAATGCCGGAAATCGGTATGTCTTACCTGAAATACATAAACTAAACCGATGGAGGAACATAAGAATTATGGATTTTGTAGAGAAGAAAATTGATTTGAAACTGATATTGTCGGTAGTTGCCACAGGAATCCTTTCTTTTGCCGGAGTCGTTGTGGAGATGGCGATGAATATTACATTCCCTACGTTGATTCAGGAATTCAGAATCGGAACTTCTACGGTGCAGTGGCTTACAACAGGATATCTGCTGATGCTGGCGCTTATTATCCCAACATCTTCATGGATGAAAAAGAATTTTAAAACAAAAAACCTGTTTTGTACTGCAATGACACTATTCCTTTGCGGGACGCTGCTGGCTCTGTTGGCTCCCTCCTTTTGGCTGTTGCTTGCCGGACGGGTGATACAGGGAATTGGGACAGGAATTGCGCTTCCGTTAATGTTTAATATCGTTCTGGAACAGGTTCCGGAGGAAAATATGGGCTTTATGATGGGAGTGGCTACGCTGATCACAGCTATGGCTCCGGCAGTCGGTCCTTCTTTTGGAGGAGCGATTGCAACCGTTTTCGGCTGGCGGATGATTTTTGCTGTTTTGATACCGGTTTTACTGATTGCGTTTGCATTTGGAATCATTGGAATACGTCAGGTATCGAAAGTGGAAAGAACATCTTTTCCTTTGATGAACTGGGCTTTGCTGGCAATCAGCTTTTCCGGAATCATATTTGCGGCGAGCTTTGCGTCAGAGATGGGGTGGCTCAGTGTACCTGTGATGGCACTGCTTTTTATTGCTGCTGTGGCGTTGGTCCTGTTTTATAAAAATTCAGTACGGTTAGAAACGCCTTTAGTCGATGTGTCAGCGCTGAAAGATCCGGTGTTTACTTTAAATGCCGCTGTGATATTTTTGAATCAGTTTATCTGCCTTGGATTAGGCTTCCTGATGCCCAATCTGGCACAGATATCGTCAGGTTATACCGCATTTACCGCAGGGCTTTTGTTTCTTCCGGGCTGTGTAATCGGAGCGGCGCTGTCTCCGGTAAGCGGAAGGATTATGGACCGGTTTGGCGCAAGAATCCCCATTTTGACCGGAGACATTCTGATTTTTACTTCGGCATTTTGCTTTTATCTGTTTGCCGGAAATCTGAATATAAAAACGTACATTGGATTTTATCTGTTCTTTACCATTGGACAGGCGTTCGCAGTTGGACCATCTATGACAACCGGATTAAAACATCTGCCGGAAGCGCTGAATACGGACGGGAATGCAATCATAAATACTATGCAGCAGCTTGCCGGGGCAATCGGAACTTCCGTAGTTACTACGCTCGTGGCGGCAGCACAGGGAAATGGTATGGGAAATCTTGCGGAAAATACAGTTTACGGAACAAAAAGCGCTTTTGCATTGCTGGCTGTTCTCGGTATGGCTATGATAGGTATTTTCATGATGCTTATTCGGAAAAAGAGTATTTAACAAAAACCTGATGATATGAGAAAAGGTCGATCTGCTTTGGTGGATTGATCTTTTTTATTCCCGCGAGCAACGAGTCAAGTAGCCGCACTTGTGCGGATATTTGGCGACTGCCGCGAGGGTCAAATATCCCGATGCAAGCATCAGGATATTTGACTGGATATTATAAGGGATGTGCAATGGATTGGTGTCTGTTTATGACAGATGCCGTTCTCCGCCTCTTCAGTTCAGTTATTTATAAATTTTGATAGCTGAAATGGAGGAACATTTATGACTGAAATTAACTTGAGGGAGTATTATCCCGATTATTATAGAACGGATTACAGGATTATGGTGTCGGATGAGGTGGCGGAAATTATGCTGGAATATAAACGGTATGAGGAAGCCTATCGCCGCCGGATTTATTATCATAAAGCGCATTATTCGCTGGACTGCAATGACGGAATCGAGTATGAAGCGCTGTTTCTGTCGGTATCGCCGGAGGAAGTTTATGAGCAGAAAGCTACAGCGGAGCAGATTTCTATCGCAATGGATAAGATACCGGAGAAACAGGCCAGACGCATTTACGCATATTATTTTCTGGATCTGACTATGGAAATGATTGCGGAAAGAGAAGGTGTGAGCAGTGCGGCGGTAGGGGAATCTATCCGCAGAGGACTTCGGAACATGGAAATTTTTTTAAGAAAATTTCTGTAATACCCTTTAATAACTGTTAAAAAGTCTCATGGTTATTAGAAGGGATATATTTCTTTGAAAATTATATTTCCAGTCTGGAGCGATAAAGCTGAAAAATAATATCTGTGAGACGTGATTACATAGCAGAATACGCAAGGCTTTGCCGGGATATCCAGACTGGCAAAGCCTTGTTTGCACATTGAAAACTGAATATTGGATTTCGCTCTAAAAATAATTGTATAAAATAAAACGAATATTGTGATTTGGAAACACATAATCCAAATTATTTGTAGAAAGATAAACTGGAAGGAGAAGTGAAAAATGCAGAGAGTACCAAAAACGATCAATAAAAAGCGCCTTGTAAGATACAAAGAAGGAGCGGAAATGTACAGCATGGGAATGAATAAGTTCCAGACGCTGGCGAAGGAAGCAGGTTCGATTTTGAAAATCGACAGGCTGGTGCTGGTTGATCTTGATGTGTTTGACCGTTATCTGGAATCATTCCGGGTAAAGTAAGGGAAGAAATGCTTTTGAAGAGAGATTTTATGTGCATTTTCCGTATAACGGAAAATAAGTATTGACTTTTCGTTAAACAGAAAGTATAATGGCAGTGTAATGGATGGAGGTGCATAGAGTGGCAAGGACAGGCAGACCGAAGTCAGACAATCCAAAGAAAAATCTGATTGGATTGAAGCTGACAGAGGCGGAAGCCGCAAAACTCAGAGAATATGCGTCCAAACATGACATGACCATAACGCAAGTGCTGCAGAGGGGAATTGACCTCCAATATGCAATGGAAGAATCCCAAAGCAGCTAGTACGAAATCTCTTTCCTTGAGAAAGGAGCAGAGATGGCGAAAGCAAGAAAGGATAATAAAGGAAGGGTTTTAAGGAAAGGCGAGACACAGCGTAGCTGCGATGGAAAGTATGTATATACTTATACCGATCCGGAGGGAAAGCGCCGGAGCATTTATTCCAAAGATATTATGGAACTTCGGGAGCGGGAGAAAAAGCTGGTGAAAGATCAGTTGGATGGGTTGGACACTTATGTATCCGGCAGTGCGACGGTCAATTTTGTTTTTGACAGATACATATCTACAAAATCAGAACTTCGTGGAACTACCATGAGGAATTACAAGTATATGTATGACCGCTTTATCCGCGGTGGTTTCGGGAAAAAGAAGATTGCCGCAGTGAAATTCTCCGATGTGCTGCAGTTTTACCAGCATTTGCTGAATGAAAAGGAAATGCAGATTAACACGCTGGATACGATCCATACGGTGCTTCATCCTACCTTTCAACTGGCAGTACGTGACAACATCATCCGTAATAATCCCGGCGATGGGGTAATGGCGCAGCTTAAAAAGCAGCCGGGAAAGAATCATGGCGTCCGCCATGCACTGACGATGGAGCAGCAGAGAGCTTTTGTGAATTACATAGAAAGTAATCCGCAGTTTTATCGGTGGACAGCCCTCTTTAAGTTTCTGCTGGGAACGGGATGCAGGATCGGGGAAGCGATTGGAATCCGTTGGGAAGATGTAGACTTTGAGAAACGTATGATCTCTATCAACCACAGCCTTGTGTATTATAGCCGGGAATTTAAAAATCATCCCATATGTACGTTTTCCATATCTCTTCCGAAAACAGAGGCGGGAATACGCAATATTCCCATGATGGATACGGTTTATGATGCGTTGCAGGAAGAGCTTGCCAACCAGCGCGAGAATGGATTTAATGAAACGGAGATTGACGGGATGAAGGGATTTATTTTCATGAACCGTTTCGGGAATGTCCATAATCCGCAGTCGGTAAACCGGGCAATTAAGCGTATCTATGAATCGTATAATGCGGAAGAGGTGGTAAAAGCAGCCAGAGAGCATCGGGAGCCGGTGCTGATCCCGCATTTTTCATGTCATCATTTGAGGCATACCTTCTGTTCGAGGTTTTGCGAAAATGAAACAAATTTAAAGGTAATTCAGTCCATTATGGGACACGCAAACATTGAAACCACGATGGACATTTATGCGGAAGTTACCGATACCAAGAAGCATGAAGCAATTCAAAATTTAGCACACAAATTAGACGTATTTTAGGAAAGAGTCCGATTGGACTGACAGGAGAGTACGACAAATTGTGTGCCATACGACAAAAGTACGACAAATTCAAATGCTTTAATACGTTTTAAAGCATGATTTTATTGGCGCAGAAATCCCAAAAAGTGGCTTAACAGAGGGAAATAAATCATTTTAAATTAAAATGAGAAAAAATCCCGACGATGAAGTCCCTCGATAAATAAAATGCAGGAAAATCAAGGGTTCCCGGGATGTTTTCTGTACCAAAAATCCGATTTTCTACCAATTTTGTACCAATTATTGGTGGATTTTTGCAGAGATGCGTAGATTTATGTAATTATGATAAGGAAAGACCTGGTTTGTGTGCCGGGTCTTTCTTCATATATTTTCGGTAAGTTTGTTGGAAATACTAAGTCTTACTTTGCCGCTCTACAAATTCCGAAACAGCATCTCTGGAGATCTTCGAGTTTTTTCTAACTTTAAAAGGGAGAAGCTGACCTGTCTGCATTGGATATAACACGATAAATATTTTTGGACAGGGGAAAACGCAGAGGGAGCAGAAGCTTCTGGAAAAAATGAATACAAAAACTTATTATATATTTCCAGAGTGCCATTGGTGTTGTAGAAAAGATATAGCAAGCATAATAGTATTCATCGCATTGATATATCGTATATTGCATAAATAATCTTTCGTAACTACAGGCAAATAGATTTTCCAGAAATCTCTTTACGGTTTTCAGATCAGTGTCGCTGAATTTTATCCAGAAATACCCTGCATCAGATAGGTTTATAAACTCATCTGCGTCCTGCTGGTTTTTGGATATGCCGAGGCATTTGTCCAGATGAAATACTCTTTTGCCGACTATTTCATCGGGAGAAGGGGTAAAATCTGAGATGGGTGTGTTTACGTCGTATAATTTTATTGTAACAATGTTCTTCATGTTTTTTTCCTTTCGCATCGTTAAAAAATTGTTTTCGGTGGGTATCGGGGTTAAATTAATTGATTCCGGTTTGTTCTTTTATGTATTGTAAAACAGCAGCTTTGCTTACTTTCCATGTGCAGCCGATCCGGAACCCTTTAATATTGCCGTCACGCAGTAAATCATACGCTCGATTTTTTCCGATTCCGAGATATTCAGCCAATTCTGTCACAGTCAATAATACAGAAGTGTCACTTTCGTTAAAAGAATCCCATATACCGTAGTCTGTACCTGTCATAATTAAAATCTCCTTTTTTATATTTATTTTTAACAATATGTTTATAGATAAATTAAATTTTAACTATGAACTCAGCATATCGGCATAAAGAATATAACAAGATCGAAGATCATCAGGTAAAGATTAACTTATTTATCTACAGAACAGTAAAAATAATGATAAATCAAGGAGCTGTAGATATGATGGTTAAAATACATATGTTAAATAAAGGATATGCTCAAAAACCGAATAAAAAAGAAATTGCATGGATTAGCCAGAATATTACGAAGGATGAATTAGAAATCAGTATTGATCATTTCGCAAGTGAAGCAGGGAAAAATGGAAAACCTTTTACACCTGCTGTTTTTCGTGGGAGCCGTCAGGAGTGTAATTTTTCACATCAGCAAGTGTATGGGCTTGATATTGACGGAGATTTGAAGTTTGAGGATTTTTTGGATAGAGCAAAAGAATATCAAATTTTACCAGCATTTGTATATGCTACATATAGCTATACCGAACAAGAACAGCGTTACCGCGCAATATTTATTAACGATTGTGAAATAGACAATCCGCAGGCTGCTCGAATCCTGCTGGGTATGCTATTACTGATTTTTCCGGAGGCAGATCAGAATTGTAAAGATTTGGCCAGACTTTTCTTTGGTGGGAAAGGATTGCTTTACCTGGATTCTAATGCAGTAATTAATATAAAAAGTGTGGCGATAGGGCTTCAGGCATTTGTGAAAAATAGAGATTCAAAAAACTATGGGCGAAAGATAAAAGCAATCGGGAATAAATTAGGCATTGCTGTTGAAGATAATCTGTTATGCGTATATGACGAATACGACATAGGCGAAAATGAGGAAAAATGGATCTCATCTAATAATAATCTATACGTGTTGAACCGAAATTCCTCAAAATATGGGATTATTTATACTACCCCCGATCGCCAGGAGGGTATTCGTCATAAAAAGTCAATTTCATGTATCCAACGTGGATCACAGGAGGATTTGCAGAAGGTTTTGCAGAAGTTATGTCCATTAATGAAAGACTTTCTGCAACGGGACATTCCACATGAACATAAATTTTTACTTGCAACTAATTTGCTTTACATAAAAGGCGGGAAAAGCCTTTTCTTTCAGGGACTCAAAGAGAACATTGAGTTATGGGAGATACGCTGGGATTACTTTATAAAAAGGGAATATGCGCCAGAAAGCTGTAAAAATGGGAATTGTCCTTATTGGAATCAATGTAAATGTAAAAATATACTAGAGAAATTAAAAAGTAAAATTCAGAGGATTCAGGAAGAGGAAAAATTCGTTTCATTAGAAGAAGCAACTGAAATTTTAAACCAGAATTTGACAGAAGCATTGTTCCAGACAGAAAAGAAGATATATTTAATTCAAGCTCAGACGGCGCTTGGGAAGACTACTGCATACTGTAGGATAGCTAGAGAGATTCGTATGAATAAACCTTTGATGTTTGTGGTCCCGACAAATAAACTGCAGAGAGAAGTATGGAATAGTCTTGTACAACAGGGAATAGACGCATATGCAACCCCAGATGTAAGGGCTTTATTTCAGAATATTGGCCTGAAGCAT
>JAUNGL010000226.1 GCA_030524665.1 Lachnospiraceae bacterium
CAGAAAAACCACATATTTACAACGTAAAACGGAGCCCGTAAGGACTCCGTTTCAGCATATTAAATGTCTGACTCTCTTTATAGTATCCAGAATGCTTCATACCTTAAAGCGATACCCCACGCCCCAGATCGTTTCAATATACTGCGGCTTCGAGGACTGCTTCTCAATTTTCTCCCTGATCTTCTTGATATGTACTGTCACCGTCGCAATATCTCCGATGGACTCCATATCCCAGATTTCCCGGAACAGCTCTTCCTTGGTATAGACGTGATTCGGGTTCTGCGCCAGAAAGGTCAGAAGGTCAAATTCCTTCGTCGTAAAAGTCTTCTCCTCCCCGTCCACCCAGACACGCCTTGCAGTCTTGTCGATTTTGATTCCGCGTATCTCAACGGTATCATTCTCCTGCACATTGCTGTTTACCAGACGTTCATACCGTGCCAGATGCGCCTTGACACGCGCCACCAGCTCACTCGGACTGAACGGTTTTGTCATATAGTCGTCTGCTCCGAGTCCCAGCCCCCGGATTTTATCAATATCGTCCTTTTTGGCAGATACCATGATGACCGGGGTATTTTTCTTCTCCCGGATCTGACGGCAGATTTCAAATCCGTCTACCTCCGGCAGCATCAGATCCAGAATAATCAGGTCAAATTCCTCCTCAAGCGAGCGTCTGCGGCCACTCTCTCCTGAATTTTCTATCTCTACTGAAAATCCTGAAAGCTCCAGATAATCCTTCTCCAGATATGCGATCGCTTCTTCATCTTCCACAATCAAAATTCTGCTCATAAAAGCTACCTCCACTGACTATTTTATCCCGATAATAATACAGAATCCAGATCTGTGATCTTCCATCCTGAACCATTACTTCTTACGGATCATTCCGAAATAAAACCTCTTCTTAGAACTGTCACCGCTATACCTGAACCGTCACCTGATACTTCCGTATTACAAAATACATAGTAGTACCCTGTCCGACCTTGCTGTTCGCCCATATCCGGCCGCCGTGATCCTCAATAATTTTTTTCACAATCGACAATCCTATGCCGCTTCCGCCCTGCGCAGAATTCCGCGATGCATCCGTGCGGTAAAATCGGTCAAAGATATTGACCAGATCCTTAGCAGGAATCCCCTTGCCGTTGTCTTCAATCTCCGCCTGAATAAAATCTCCGACATCCTTGACCCGAATCTGAACACTGCCCCTGGGCTTATCCATATATTTGACGGAATTACTGATAATATTATTTACCACACGCTTCAGCTGTTCCGCATCCGCAATGATCTGCACATCTGCATCTACTGTGTTGATATAGGAGAAAGTAATCTCCTTTTCCTCCAATTCCAGCCCTACTTCCTCTGCACAGTCATCAAAATACTCCGTCACATTAATTCGGTTAAACGTATATGGAATGCGGTTCGTATCAATCTTCGAATAAAACGTCAGCTCGTTAATCAATCGGTCCATATCATTCGCTTTGATATAAATGGTCCTGATATAGCGATCCATTTTCTCCGGCGTATCCGCTACACCATCCATAATCCCTTCCACATAGCCTTTTACTGCGGTAATTGGTGTCTTCAAATCATGGGAAATATTGCTGATCAGTTCCTTACTCTGACGGTCGAATGCATCCTTCTCTTCCGCCTGCTCCTTCAGGCGCTTTCTCATCTCATCAAAATCACGGCAAAGCTCACTGATCTCATCCTTCCCGTCTGCCTCTATCTCAAAGTCAAAATCTTCATTCTTGATCCGGTATGTGGCTTCACTCAGCTTCTTCAGCGGTCCATGGATTCCCGTATAAATCCACACCGTGAATATAAATGCCGTAAAAATCAGAATCACCACAATAGACACAACAAGATCACGCACAAGCTTCTGTGTATGCGAAAGAAGCTGTGCAGCCGAAGATATAATAAACACGCTTCCCTGAGACTGATTCTCAAACTCCACATCCAGCTGCTTCACAAATGCCTGAATATCCTTGCCAATATAGGATCCGCCATCCGAAGCACTACTGAAAGAGCGAAATGCCGGAAGCTCCGCAAACAACGCATCCACATTTCCGCCGGAACCATTGTAATAAAGTTCACCGTCCAGTCTCATTAACAGCCAGGAATACTTGCTGGTCAGACTGCTGTTGATCTCATCCAGATAATCCTTCATAAGAAAACGCTCCGGATCTTCCTCAGCCTGCTTTTTCAGACGCTCAAATGTCTGCTGTGTAGACTTACCAATGAGCTGCATCGAATCAGAAAGATCCTCAAGCTCCATCGGCACCCCATAGCTTTTTTCAATCAATTGAATCTGATATCTGCTGAATCCGAAAAAGGCAATACTGATCAAAAAGAAGGGGACCAGAATAATTACAAAAAAGGCTATGATAAGCCTAGTTTTCAGCTTCATAAATCCTCCGTACTGATATCTGCTTTCTTCTGTATTACGGATCTATGCGGGCACCTTCCCTCCGCAAACCTCCCTCTCATGATTGGAACATCCGAAAGTAGAAATTACCTGCCCTATGTCCAGATCATATAGCATACAGAACAAATTTTATGTCCAGTATATCATAGTTGTGAGGGGTTTTCACCTAAACAAACAGCTACAATTATAAATTTTTCATAAAATATGTAGTAGTTCAATTCGTGTTTAGTTGATTACGAACGGAACATTTCATACGATGCCCCAGAG
>JAUNGL010000227.1 GCA_030524665.1 Lachnospiraceae bacterium
AGGGTTTCCACCACATTTTGGATCAGAATTGCGAACTTGTTTCGCAATTACCTATATAATACAAAGTTAAATACATAACCCGTAATCGTGGCTACGGCAAAGATACACAGTACAAAAGCAACAACCATTTTCTTCTTAAAAATGGAATTTAGCAGAGATACTTCCGGAATGCTGGCACCTGCGCCTCCCAGGATCAGCGCAATCATAACACCAGGAGCCACACCCTTGGAAATCAGGATACTTGCAATCGGAATCATGGTCTCAGTACGGATATACATAGGAATACCCACAACTGCTGCCAGAGGAACTGCCCACAGATTATTGGCTCCGGCAAAGTTTGCTAATAAATCCGTAGGAATGAACTCATAGATAAATGCACCGATACCAGCGCCCAACAGCAGGAAAAGTACCACGCCCTTGAACAAGCCAAAGGCATCTTTTAAAGAAAGTTTGATTGCCTGCCACTGCTTCTGCCAGAATGTTCCCTGCAGGTTCTCCCATGAAATACCATCCTGATGCCCGCCCTTGACCGTAACATTTTTCACTTCCTTTTCAAAGCCAGCTTTGTCAAGAATAAGTCCCATCACGACCGCAAAGGCAAAAGTAAATGCACTATATACGATTGTGGCTTTCAGCCCAAAGAATGCAACCAGCAAAGTCAAAATAGCCGGGTTCAGGATTGGAGATGTTAACAGGAATGAGATGGCTCCACAGAATGGCGTTCCACTTTTAAACAGACCTACCAACACCGGAATTGTGGAACAGGAGCAGAACGGTGTTACCGCTCCCAGTGCTGCTCCCAGGACACTGTTTAGTCCCTTTTTCGGAGTCGTCAGGATGCGTTTGATACGCTCCTGTGAAATATAAATCTGTAATAAGGCAACCACAAAGCTGATGCCGATAAACAGGCCGAACAATTCACCAAACAGCATCAGGAACGTCTGTCCTGCATGAATAAGAGTTTCCCTTGTAAACATATAAATTACCTTCTTTCTTACTTAAAATTTTGATTCGCCACAACACACTGGAAATCTGCCTCTGGAAGATTTCTCCATTGGTTTACAAACAGAAATGTTTTTTATTCAGAACGGCACTGAAGCCGTCGACCACATGCACACATAGCCTTTCCTCCCTGATATATCCAAATCAAATTGATATATTCAAAAATATCTATTTAATGTTTTAAAGGGAAGCCATCTTCAACAGATGGCCCAAATAATCAGTTTCCTGCACTATTACTGCCGGAAACTGTAAGCTGCTGCTCCAGTATCTCTCTTACTTTCTCTGCACCTACCGGGTCTATCGAATAATAAACCCATTTCCCTTCCTTGCGTCCCTGGACAACACCAGCATCACATAATATCTTCATGTGATGGGAAAGTGTAGGCTGAGTAATACGCAAATCCTCTAACAGATCACACGCACATTTCTCTCCGGTACGAAGCAAGCCTAATATTGATAAACGGTTCTCATCGCAAAAGGCTTTAAACACTCGTATCGTTTCGTTATATTGTGTTGCCATTTCTCTTACCCCACATTTACATTTTTGAATATGTCTATATTATATGGCACACATTTGAATCTGTCAATATGTTTTTTGATTTTTTTCATAATTATATAAATGTTTCCTCCCATTCACCTGGAACACATCATGTCCTTTAATACTCTTAATTGCCTGACGCAGGTTTGTTCCTTCTGCTATTCCATGTGCTCGGAGCAAAGAAAATGCTCATAAGGCTTTGCGTCCAGCCGCTTCCGGCAGCCCATCTTTTTTGCCATCCGCCCCATTTTCAAATCACCCGAAGTTGTGTCAACTCTGCACTCACAGGAGCCGTCCCCGAAAACAGAATTCTTTCCATCTGTTTCAACGGGCAGCTCTGATGAAAGTTTTCCGCTGACCGTATTAAAGCGGAGGGTCATGCCGGTATCTTCCGGTAAAATGAGCGTGACCGCACCGGACACGGTGGACATATCGATTCTGTCCGGTGCCTCTTCCACAGATAGGAGCAAATCTCCGCTGGTGGAATCCATATCAACCATGTCGATCCTCTGCGCTGTGACCAACGCTTTGCCCGAAACCGTGCTCATGCATAGCTCTCTCAGCGCCCCAAGCACCTCGGCTGTGACAGCTCCGGATGTAGTATCGAGATCCGCGCTCTCTGTGATCGTGCAGCCCGTGACCGCCAGATCACCGAACACTGTATTGAGGCTCAGTTCTTCCGCATGGATGGAATCGACCTCTATCTCGGCGGACATACCGTTGAGTTTCAATTCTTTCAGCATCAATTCTTCCGGCAGCAGCACCATCAGATCTTTTTTCAGGCCATTCAAATCCCACTCACCGCTGTTGCAGAACTGAATCCGCAAGGTCGTGCCGTCCAGCCAGTAATGAACGCTGTTGTCATTTGTCAGCGTCCGATTGGCTTCTTCCGAAAACCGGACGATGTCCTCCTTGTGGGCAGCCACATTGACGCTGCCGCTGAACCATTGGATTTCCACGCGCTCCACCGTGTCGGTAATACCGGATCCACCGACGACATATTTCTCCACATTGTCATAATAAAAGGACGACAGACCACGGGATAAATGAACCGATATCCGGCATCCGCCGAGAAGTCCGGCGCAGACTGCCAGTATCAGCATAATAGAAAATGTCTTTTTCATTTGCTTTT
>JAUNGL010000228.1 GCA_030524665.1 Lachnospiraceae bacterium
AAACACGAACATAGCTATACCATCCGTTACTCTTCAAATGCACACCATGGAATGTCCAGATATTTCCGAATAAACTTCGGAAATGGCCAGAACACACAGCTTATATAGTAAATCCGCAAAAAAAGCTGTTACAAAGCAGACATTACATCTGCTTCGTAACAGCCTCAGGCCTGTTAAGATTTCAGTCAGGCTTTATTTTTCCCTCTCAGGGTCTGGATTCCTTCAATTACAAGAACTACAGCCAGAATAACCAACAACACACCAAAGATTACCTGTGCATACGGCCCCCAGTCAGCGCCGCCTGCTGAAATGATACCGATCTGGTTCTTCACAGTCAGAAGCAGGGAGCAGATCGTAACAACGATCATAAATCCCATCGGAGCAAGGAACATCTTGTTGTTCTTTCCTGCATTTCCAAGCCATGTAGCAACAGCCAGCAGACCGATACCTGCCAGAAGCTGGTTGGCAGCTCCGAACAGACCCCAGATCTTTGCATAGCCATTCAGACCAAGCAATACGCCGAGCACAACTGTCAGAATCGTTGCAAAGTACGGATTTACCATTACTTTCTTCCAGCCATCCTTGATGTCATTCGGAGTCTGTCCCGGCTCAAGCCAGAATTCCTGGAACATGAAACGTGCAAGACGTGTCGCCGTATCCAGAGAAGTCAGACAGAAAGCGGAATATGTAAGAATCAGCAGTGTGTACAGAATATTCTCAAGACCTGCCAGTCCCGGAATTGCAGCAACCATACCTGCAATACCACCTGCAAAGATATCGGTAGCACCGGCTGTATGACCGATCTTTCTTGCATATCCAATCGCACACAGTGTCAGGACTGCAAGTACACACTCAAGAAGCATACCGCCGTAAGCGATCGGCTTCGCATCTGTTTCCTTATCAAGCTGTTTTGATGTCGTTCCTGATGATACAAGTGAATGGAAACCGGAAATTGCACCGCAGGCTACTGTTGTAAACAGAACCGGGAACAGATACTGCATTCCGTTGCCGTTGTCTACTGCAAATCCTGCAAATGCCGGGAACAGCTCCGGATCGATATCCGGATGAGCGCCTACAACACCTACGACTGCTACAATCAGCATTGCATAGAGCAGGAAGGAACTCAGGTAATCACGCGGCTGAAGCAGAATCCATACCGGTGTGACAGAAGCAATTGCAATGTAAATTCCGACAATGATCATCCATGTATTAGCCTTCAGGTAAATCGGATGGAAATTCATACCGATTGCCATGATTGCCACGATTGCCAGCACACCGACTACGGACGCAACTCCCATCGAAGCATTGCGGCGGTATACGCAGAAACCAAATACGATCGCAATCAGAATAAACAGCAGCGATACCATAGCAACTGATGCCTGAGAAGCAGATGCAGCTTTGTCGATAGCTCCGCTCTCATCCACAGTTGCACCAAACGTAGTAGCAACAATAGATGCAAAAGCTGCAACTACGAGAATCAGTGTCAGATAAGAAAAGATGATGAACAATCTCTTGGCACGGCGGCTCATATTTGCAGAAATAACCTCACCGATGGACTGTCCTTTGTGACGAATGGATGCAAACAGTGCTCCAAAGTCATGAACACCGCCGAAGAAAATACCTCCGACCAGAATCCACAGAGTTACCGGCAGCCATCCAAACATAGCTGCACCGATCGGTCCGGTAATCGGACCTGCACCAGCGATGGATGAGAAATGATGTCCCATCAGGACTGGTGCCTTTGCAGGAACATAGTCAATACCGTCTTCCATTGTGTGAGCCGGTGTCTGTTCCTTGCTCTCACCTACGCCCCACTGTTTGCAGAGCCATCCGCCGTAAAAAATATAACCACATACCAATACAGCAACGCAGATAATTAAAAGTACTAATGAATTCATAATAAAATCTCTCCCTTCTTTGATTTTGAATATAGTACTTTTTTCATAATTTTCACTACACAGTGTCCGGCACGATTGCCCTCAATTTTACCGTTTTCGCCGGAAATTACCACAGTGCGGTAATCCATCCATCCGTGCAGTGAAAAATGAAAACTTTTGTGAATGCGGCTCTTCTTCAGAGCTGCCGCAGCATCCGCTGTGCAGGAATCGCACACAAATACCGCAGTAATATAGGAATACATATGCCCGGGACCGATATGCAAACGCTTCATGCCATCCTCATAAGCATACGTCTTACACTGGCTGTAGGTTTCCTCCGTCAGATGCGGCACCTCAAACAAATACAGGAACTCTTCCCCATCTGCCGACCAAAGCTCCGCCTTTTTTGATATTACATATTTTTGATTATGCTCATAAAACTCACAGAGAGCTTTCAGATATGGCTGTCCGTCTTCGATCATCGTAATATCATAATACGCCTCATAGCTCTTCAAAAGACGTTCCAGTGTATCCTCTCTTGTCAGCTTTAATTCCATGCAATCTCTCCCATCGTCCTTTAATACTTTGCAGCATCAAAACTTCAGTGCAGCAAATCTGTTTTGCATAATAAAACCCGGCACGCGGTGGTGCCGGGAAATTCTTTAGATGTCAAACCTCGTTGTCCGCCGTCTTTTCTAAATAAAATCTAAAATTCTTAAAAATCTCTAAAATTCTATCACTCTTATCCAGAAAAAGCAAGACCTTTTCTTACTTAAAT
>JAUNGL010000229.1 GCA_030524665.1 Lachnospiraceae bacterium
TTTTATTAGACGGCAGCTGCTATTTTGATTCTGGTATTATTCCGGATTTGGACACAAATACGGAACTAAAGATGCAGGTAAACAGCGGCCCGTATTTGGCTGGTGCAAGAGATGCAGGTTATAAGTATGGGGTAACCGTGACAGATAATTTCTATGCTGTTCGCGGAACTGTTTCCAGCGCTGCAAAAAGTGCAGTATTCTGGTCTGCAGACTGGGTTATTAAACAAATCGGAAATAAAGCAGTGTTTAACAGTAGCGAGGTTGACTTGGATGCGGCAGAGTCCCTCAGTCTGACCACAACATACTATATCGGGAATATGAATAACGACGGCAGCGCTTATACAGGGCAGGGTCTTGTGGGAAGAATCTATTATGTAAAAATATTCAGTGGCAGCGATCTTGTACGTGATATGGTACCGGTCAAAAAATCGGATGGAAGTCTGTGCATGTATGATAAGGTCACCAAAGCTTATTACATGAATTTAGGTACTGGAACGCTGAGAGAATCATAAGGAGGGACAAAATATGAGTCAGGCAATCTGCTTCCTGATTGGGGCAATGGCGGGTGTTATTATTATGTGCATTCTGCAGGTTAACAGAAAATAAGGAGGAATTACATGGAGATCAGAGCGAGACCGTGAGGTCTTATTTTTTTTACAATAATTTATTTACGAAAGTGAGGATAAGAATATGATTGAGAAAATTTTGGACTTACTTATGCACAACCGTATTATTCAGCTTGTTGTGGCTGCAGTAATTTTCGACACTGTTTTCGGGGTAATCAGGGCAATACGTGAGCGCAAATTTAATAGCTGCTTCGGGATCGATGGGGCTATCAGAAAGATTTCCATGATCGTATCGCTCTGCGGCCTTGTCATTGTAGACTGTTTGGTCAAGGTGAATCTGATTGGGTTCCTGCCTGATACCGTACGGCAAAATCTTGGAGTTGATTCTATCGGGACGGCAGAATTTTTCGGACTGTTATATATTTGCTATGAAGTGGTCAGCATCCTGAAGAATATGTATCTGTGCGGCCTGCCGGTTAAAAAAGTATGGTGTACGGTTAAGAAGTTTCTGAGTAATTATACAGATGAGCTGCCGGATGATGACGAGATTGAGCCGCAGGTAGAAGGTATGACAGAGCAGCAGGAAGGGAATATGGAGAAAAGTAAGTTGATGTAGGATGAAATACGTAAAATTACGTAAATAACATTGACGTACGTAAAAATACGTGATAAAATATAGCCATGATAAGGAAAGGAGATACAAAAGATGCCAATGAGTCCCAAGGAGATGGTAAAGCTCCTGAAGAAAAACGGTTTTGAGGAAATAGGCCAGAACGGATCACACGTAAAGCTGAAAAATCCTGAGACCGGAAGAACGGTAATCGTTCCTTATCACTCCAAAGACCTGAAAAAGGGAATGGAGCAGGCAATATTGAAACAGGCAGGGCTGAAATAGCCCTGCTGACCTGAAATGGAGGTATCACGTATGGACAGATTATTTTATCCAGCTGTGTTTCATAAGGCTGAGGAAGGAGGCTTCTGGGTGTCGTTTCCAGACATTCCGGAATGCCTGACGCAGGGAGATGATATGCAGCAGGCGTATGAGATGGCAGTTGATGCATTGGGCCTTTCGCTGACTACAATGGAAGAAGCCGGGGAAGGGATTCCGAAAGGCTCTATGCCGGACGAGATTGATGCTGGGGATGGGTTCCTTGTTATTGTGGAGTTTGATATGGCGGAATATCGTAGGAAGCATTGCTCACGTGCAGTGAAAAAGACACTCAGTATCCCGGAATGGTTAAATGAAGCGGCGATGCGGCAGAATATCAACTTCTCGCAGGTGCTGCAGGAAGCGTTGCTGCAGAAAGTAAATATGTAAATGCGGAACCACTGGCGAAAGCTGGTGGTTTTGTTGTGTTAAAAGATTAGAGGACGGGAAACCGTCCTCTTTTTGTGCGACGTCGCACGGAAAGGAGTACATATATGGCGTATAACATCATTAACGCAATCAGCAAAAACAGGGTTCCCGGTTGGGGAAACCAGAAGAAGTATATTGCCGTTCATTATCTCGGCGTAGTCGGCCAGAATCACGATCTTGCATCAGACGGTAGCGGGGCACATTACTACATCTACTGGGATGGCACAATCTACCAACGGTGCAGTCATGACGCTATAGTCTGGGCAGTCGGCACAGCAGGATATTATACACAGAAACATCCGGTGGCCCGGAATGCCAACACGATCAGTATTGAAATGTGCTGCAAGTGTGACGGGGATTCCAGCAGCGCAGAAGATAAGAAGTGGTACTTCACGAAAGAGACGCAGGAAGCCTGTGTATGGCTTGTGCAGAAGCTCATGAAAGAGCTGGGAATTCCTGTAGAAAATGTTCTGCGGCACTATGATATTGTCAATAAGGTGTGTCCTGCACCGTATGTTCACAATAACAAGTACAAGACTACTTGGACTTGGGAGGAATTCAAGGCGAAACTGATCGGTATCGACACACCGGCCGATATCAACATCAAAGGAATTGCCATCGGTGACAGCAATGTAGAAGCAATCAGTAAGGTAGTGTACGGCGAAGCCGGTGTGATCAAGTCCTATGATGCCCTGGTAGCTGTAGCCCAGTGTATTCATGATATGCT
>JAUNGL010000230.1 GCA_030524665.1 Lachnospiraceae bacterium
GGAAGGATTACTCAGCAAGTTTTATTAAAAAGAACCGTGCTTCCAGTGTATCTATCATGGCAGCGGCTTTCATTTCTGCGTTGTTTTTGTCTTTACTGTGCAGCCTATTTTTTAATTTGTGGAACTATGAGGTGGAACAGATTGTTTTGGAGGAAGGTGACTGGCAAGGGCGTATTACCGGAGAAATCAACGAGGATGATTTGTCTTTGATACAGAATTTTGCGAATGTGGAAAAGGCGATTGTCAATGAGAAACTGTCGGAAGGACCGGAACTTGTGGTTGATGTGTACTTTCAAAATACCAGAACCATTTATCAGGATATGCCGCTCATTACAGAGAAACTTGGGTTAGATACAAGTGCGGCATCCTGTCATGAGCTGCTCTTATCCAGATATCTGATCCATGATCCTCAGGATGAAGAACCGCCGCTTCTGATGGCATTTTATCTGGTTCTATTGATGATCATGTCAATGTCTCTGATTTTGATTATCCATAATTCCTTTGCGGTATCTATGAATGCGAGGATTCACCAGTTTGGGATTCTTTCCAGTATTGGGGCCACACCGGGGCAGATCCGTACCTGTCTGATGCAGGAGGCAGCAGCACTTTGTGCAGTACCGATCCTGCTCGGCAGTTTTCTTGGGATCGTTCTTTGTTTTGGAACGATACATGCAATGAATTTCATAGCGGCAGATGTAGCCGGACGGCATGAAGCGGTTTTCCGGTATCATCCGCTGGTATTTGCGGCGTCCATTCTGGTATCTGTTTTGACGGTGCTTATTTCAGCATGGCTGCCGGCGGGAAAGTTAAGCAGACTGACACCCCTGGAAGCGATACGAAATACAGGCGGATTGCAGCTGAAAAAGAAAAAGCATTCCCGTATCCTGTCATTGTTGTTCGGAATCGAAGGTGAGCTGGCAGGAAATGCACTGAAAGCACAGAAGAAGGCACTGCGTACCTCGACACTGTCATTCACACTTTCGTTTTTAGGTTTTACCGTCATGCTGTGCTTTTTTACTCTTTCCGGTATCAGCACAAAACATACTTACTTTGAAAGGTATCAGGATGTATGGGATGTGATGGTAACGGTAAAAGACGCGGAGATAGAGAATATAGACCAGCTGGATGAAATCAGGGAGCTGCCGGGAGTCCGGAGCAGTGTTGCATATCAGAAGGCTGCTGCAGTATGTTCTATTCCGGAAACGGATATCAGTGATGAAGTAAATGCATTGGGCGGTTTGGAAACAGTAGCAGGCAGTTCTGTAATTGCGGGAGAGGGTTCCTGTTTGGTGCAGGCTCCCGTTGTGATTATGGATGACGCAGGCTTTGAGGAATACTGTGAGCAGATTGGGGTAACACCAGAAACCAATGGGGTTATTGTACTGAACTGCATTTGGGACAGCATAAACAGCAATTTCCGATACAAGGAGTATGTTCCTTTTATCAAAGAGGAGCATAATACGGTAACATTGCAGAATGCCGGACAAGCAGAAAATTCGGTGGAAATTCCGGTACTTGGCTTTACTCAGGAAGCTCCGGTTTTAAGGGAAGAGTATGCAGACTATGCTCTGGTGCAGTTTATGCCATTGTCTGTATGGAAGAAAAACGCCAGACAGATTGGTAATACGGAGGCGGATACTTATATTCGTGTACTTGCTGAAAATGGGATAACGCCGGCAGCATTGAATACGCTCGAATCAGATATCGCGCAGAAGGTTGGCCGGGAATATACAATCGAAAGTGAAAACCGTATTCAGGAAAAGATAGACAATGATCATATGATTCAGGGATATATGGTAATGATTGGAGCACTCTGTGCGCTGCTTGCCATGATCGGAATTGCCAATGTATTTTCTAATGCGCTGGGGTTTCTGCGTCAGCGAAGACGGGAATTTGCACAGTATATGTCCGTTGGTATGACACCGGAAAGTATGCGGAAAATGTTCTGCATTGAAGCTCTGGTTATCGCTGGCCGTCCATTGCTGATTACTTTGCCGCTCACAGTACTATTCGTAGGTTTCATGATAAGCGCAAGTTATCTGAATCCTGTGGAATTTTTGGCGGTGGCCCCGATTGTACCGACTGTGGTATTTATTCTGGCTATCTTTGGGTTTGTTTCTCTGGCTTATTATATTGGCGGGAAAAGAATGCTGAACTGCAGTCTGGCAGATGCCCTGAGAAATGACAGTGCAGTGTAATATTCTGCCGGGGAACCAGTCCTGAATGGAGTGGTGCGTCCTGATCTTCAAGATGCAGAAAATGCAGTTTGGGAAACGTATGTACGGTTGTGAAGTGAAGCTGTGCGGCCTATTCTGAGTCAGTAATTTCCTAAGACTTTCTTAAGAATAATTAATTAAATATTCGCGTTTGATCAGCTCTTATTTGTTACAATGCAGGAAATAAGAGCTGGTTTTCATGCAGCCCTGCAGTACGCATCAGAAACGACAGCGGATGGTGAAAGAGAGGGATTGTAATGGTTAGTTTGGCGTTAGTTTTGATAGGATATGAACTTGTAACGGTTTTATTTCCTTTCATGGTAATATTTTTCTTATTACATAGGTCGGGAACGACCAAAGGCTCATAGATGAAAG
>JAUNGL010000001.1:0-17089 GCA_030524665.1 Lachnospiraceae bacterium
ATAGAGCAGTGGTTTCCGGTACCACGTGTCAGGGGTTCGAATCCCTTCAGGTGCGTTTTTTCGTGCCTATTTTACGGAGATTCTGAGGTGGCTGACCTCAAAAGTATTCAGAAATATTATTCAGAAAGATATTTGCGTAAAGACATATTTCAGGATATGTTTTCATGTAAATATCTTTTTTGTATTATTGTATTATCATTATAGCTACAGAAACACCATTATTATCCAACAGGTACAAACCCTGAGTCCGACCGGTAGTGGGAAGTGATAGTCGAAAGCAAGTGTGTCCATCGTGGGGAAATCTGAAAGAAGCTGGATGTCGGGAACATACTAACCTACGGACAAATCCTGATCTGGCATCCTTAAATCTATTCTATGTATCACCTTTCAGCTACTGCTTTCCGGATAGAGACAGGCCTGCTTATCCCGAAATGTGTCTTTCTTTAGCAAACTTACGTGTATTGCTGCCAACAGAATAAGCAAGCAGCACTTTCGGTGCAAACCGTTTACTCATATGTACTGTGTCATCGTTTGTTAATGTGATTTCATTATTATGTATCGTTTTTATCTTTGACAGTGAGATCATGCAGCTTTGACTGCATTTAATAAATCCATAATGGGACAGGGTTTCCAATTCTTCATTGAGGGTGCCATATTTCTTATATAATCCGGAAGCTGTATGAAGAATAATATCATGCCCCTGAATATCCAGATAATATATATCGTTGATTTTAATTTTTGATATAGAAGATTTGTTTTTGATCAGATATTCCTGATGCATATCTGTGTAAAGCTGCAGCGCCTGCTCTAATCCTGATACCCCATGAATATCGAGAAAATCAGAGATTTTATCCTTCAGTAGTTTATTGTTTGTAAATTCTTTTTGCCAATTCATCTTTTGTACCTCATTATTGTAATACATATATAAGTATAAACGTATAAAAGGAAATAGTGTGAGGAAAGATGAAATTATTTGCAACTTTTTTTCAAATATGATGTGAAAAGATACAAATGTGTTGTTATATTCGGCGTTGGCTTACGATGAGTCACCTTATTCAGCTACCAGTAAGCCTGAAAGTGGGACGGTATTTGATCATAGAGGCATTGGAATTTGAAATTCTGAAAATAAACGTTAGAATTATCTTAAGAATCCCCTACTTTACTTTTATGTTCAAATGTGCTAAGATTAACTCCAAAATATGAGATTTTTTTGTGCGTATTACGTGATATAAATTATGGAGTGCAGGAGGTATGGGACGTGTTGGATGATATCAGGGAGTGGATTTCAGATAATCTCAGGTATTTGCTGCTTGGACTTGCAGGGATTTTGATTCTTGTGATTGTGATATTTGTGATTAAGTTTGCTACAGGTGGAGGGAAGGATAAAACTTCTGATACAGAAGTTACGTCGGAGAAGAATACGGAGCAGGAAGAAGAGGAAACCGTTCCGGGTGCAGGTTTAGAGAAAGATGTACCGGAAGTGCTGGAAGTTATGAAGAAATATTATGATGCATGGGCCGACAAGGATCTTGAGACATTGAAGGCAATTGATCCGGCGCTCAGTGCGGAGGATGAAGCGGCTATCCAGAATAATGATGCGATTGAGAGCTTCAATAATATTACGGTTTATTCCAGCGAAGGTCTGACAGAGGGATCTTATATTGTATATGTTTACTTTGATGCCAAGATTCAGGGAATAAGTACTCTGGCACCGACATTGATCGATTTCTATTTGCAGAAGGATGAATCTGGTAATCTGGTGATGGTAGATAAGTACAGTACACAGGAATTGAGTGATTTTACGGAGAAGATGCAGGCCTCAAAGGGTGTACAGGCCCTGATTCAGGAAGTGAATCAGAAGCTGGTGGAAGCCACTGAGGGTGATGATGATTTGAAAGCATACGTTGTTTCTCTGCAGAGCGGGAATAGCACTGGTACAGGAAATCAAGGCAGTGATGGCAATACGGCAGGAACAACGGGAGATGCACCGGAGGTCAACAGTAAGGTGAAGGCTACGACGGAAGTTCGTGTCCGGAGTGAAGCATCTACGAACGGTGTGATTTATGGAATGCTGACAACTGGAGCGGAGGCGACGATACTTGAAAATTTGGACAGCGGATGGTCCAAGATCCAGTACACGGCAAATGGTACGACGATTGAAGGATATGTTATGACACAGTATCTGGAAGCCGCAGAATAGGAGAAGTTTGTTTAGGAGCTGTCACAATGTATTTTGTGAGCAGCTCCTTTTTACTTGTTTCCGAAAGCAGAATATGGTACAATAAATTTTGCTGTATCTGTAATAGATGGGATCAGGAAAATGAATGTGGACACGGAAAGGTACCGGAAATGGGAGATAAAATAGAAGCAGATAAAAATATGAACGGAATCCGCCTGAATAAATTTATCAGTGAAGCTGGGTTCTGCTCGAGGAGAGAGGCTGACCGCCTGATTGAACAGAGGAGAGTTACCATTGACGGACAGGCAGCACAGATGGGAAGCAGGGTTCAGGCGGGGCAGACTGTGAAAATAGATGGCAGGCCTTTGAAGAAGGAAAAGGAAAGGATCCTGCTGGCAGTAAATAAACCAAGGGGAGTTGTCTGTACTACGGATAAGAAATGGGGAGATCAGACGGTAGATGATCTGATTTGCTACCCCAAGAGAGTATTTTCAATCGGAAGGCTGGATAAGGAGTCAGAAGGACTTCTTTTGATGACGAATCAGGGAGATATTCTGAATAAGATTCTGAAGGCGGGCAATGCTCATGAGAAAGAATATCTTGTTACAGTAGATAAGAAGATTACCGAAGACTTTCTGAAGAAGATGGCGAAGGGAGTTTATCTTCCGGAGCTGGAGGTTACAACGAAGCCATGCAGGGTTATGCTTGCAGGGGAAAAGCGTTTTCGGATTATTTTGACTCAGGGATTGAACCGGCAGATCAGGCGTATGTGTGAAGCGCTTCATTATCAGGTGACGAAGCTGGTGCGTGTACGTATTATGAATATTGAGCTGGGAGATCTGCCGTCAGGTTCCTGCCGGAGTGTTACCAAAAAGGAATATGCAGAGTTGATGAACAGGCTCAGGGATTCCAGCAATCATCCGGGTGGGTATCAACAGCAGAAACATGTAAAAACTGGAAGGAATCGGAGATTGAATGAATCAGAAAATTGAGAGAATGAAAGAGCTTTCCAGAATATTAACGGAAGCTGGAAAGGCGTATTATCAGGAAGACCGAGAGATTATGAGTAATCTGGAGTATGATAAACTCTATGATGAGCTTCTTGGTCTGGAGAAGGATACAGGAATCGTTCTGACCGGAAGTCCTACGATGCGTGTTGGCTATGAATCATTGGAAGAACTGCCAAAGGAACGCCATGAAACGCCGATGCTCTCACTGGATAAGACGAAAGAGGTAGAGGGGCTGAAAAGCTTTGTCGGTTCCCATCAGACACTTGTATCATGGAAATTGGATGGATTGACGGTAGTGCTGACCTATCAGGGGGGCGCTCTGGTCAAGGCGGTTACCAGAGGAAATGGGGAAATCGGGGAAGTTATTACAAATAATGCACGTGTATTTCAGAATATTCCTTTGAGGATTGCTTATCAGGGAGAACTGATCCTGCGCGGCGAGGCTGTTATTTCGTACACGGATTTTGAACGGATCAATGAAGAAACGGTTGATGCGGATGCCAAATATAAAAATCCCAGAAATCTCTGCAGTGGTTCGGTGAGACAGTTGAATAATGAGATTACTGCGAAACGGAAGGTCCGGTTCTATGCGTTTGCTTTGGTAAAAGCAGAGGGTGTGGATTTTGAAAATTCCAGACAGAAGCAGTTTGAGTGGATGAAATCACAGGGATTCGATGTGGTGGAGTATCGTATGGCAGATGCGGATACGATGGAAGAAACCGTGCAGTATTTTGCAGATAAGATTCAGCATTTCGACATCCCGTCGGATGGTCTGGTATTGACATACGATAATATTTCGTATGGACAGTCGCTTGGCCGTACTGCGAAATTCCCCCGTGATTCGATTGCGTTTAAATGGCGTGATGAAATCCGGGAGACGAAACTGTTGGAAATTGAATGGAGCCCGTCGAGGACAGGCTTGATCAATCCTGTGGCGATTTTCGAACCTGTAGAATTGGAGGGTACCACAGTCAGCCGGGCCAGTGTGCACAATCTGAGTATTATGAAGGGGCTGGAACTTGGAATTGGGGACACGGTGACAGTATATAAGGCAAATATGATTATTCCCCAGATCGCTGATAATCTGACAAGAAGCGGTAAGATTGTGATTCCGGACATATGTCCGGCGTGCGGCGGAAAAACAAAGATTCAGAGTATCCGTGATGTGGAAACATTATACTGCGCCAATGAATCCTGCAGTGCAAAAAAAATCAAGTCTTATACATTATTCGTCAGCAGAGATGCGCTGAATATTGAGGGACTTTCGGAAGCTACACTGGAAAAATTTATCACTCACGGTTTTATTCACACGTATGCAGATATTTTCCGGTTGGAGCGGCATCATGATGAAATTGTGACGCTGGAGGGATTTGGTGAAAAATCATACGCGAATCTGATATCCAGTATTGAAACTGCAAGTCATACGACGCTTCCGCGTCTGTTATACGGTCTTGGCATCCCGGGCATCGGTGTTGCGAATGCGAGGATGATCTGCCGGCAGTTTGATTACGATCTGAACCGGATCCGGTCAGCGACGTCAGAAGAACTGGCTGAGGTAGATGGGATCGGTGAGGTGCTTGCTTCTGCAATTGTGATGTACTTTGCAGATGAGGAAAACGCCCGAAATCTGGAATTGCTGCTTCCCAGACTGGAAATTGAGCAGCCAGTTCTCGGGACATCGGAGGAAGATCTGACTTATTCAGGGAAAACATTTGTCATCACCGGAACGGTAGAGCATTTCCAGAACCGTAATGAACTGAAAGCATATATTGAAAGTAAGGGTGGAAAGGTGACAGGCAGTGTTACCAAGAAGACGGATTATCTGATCAATAACGATACGACTTCTACGTCATCGAAAAATAAAAAGGCAAAAGAACTGAATATTCCGATTATATCGGAAGAAGAATTTCTGAAGCTGTAGAGGAGGAATTACCATGCCGATAAGAGTACAGAGCGAGTTACCTGCCAGAGAAATATTGGAGCGGGAGAATATTTTTGTGATGGATGAGCATCGCGCGGTGCATCAGGATATCCGGCCGATCGAGATTGCAATCCTGAATCTGATGCCGCTGAAGGAGGAGACAGAGCTTCAGCTGCTGCGTTCTCTTTCCAATACGCCGCTTCAGGTAGATATTACATTTGTAAAAGTGAAATCACATGAATCCAAAAATACGTCACTCAGCCATCTGAATCAGTTTTATGTAGAGTTTGATGATATCCGGGAGAAGCGTTTTGACGGAATGATCATCACGGGGGCGCCGGTTGAGATGATGGAATTCGAAGAAGTTGATTATTGGACAGAGCTGACAGAGATTATGGCCTGGACGGACAGCCATGTCACTTCCACAATTTATCTGTGCTGGGCGGCTCAGGCAGGGCTCTATTTCCACTATGGATTGAAGAAACGGCTGCTTGACCAAAAGATGTTCGGATTGTTCTGGCACAGGGTATTGAACCGAAAGGTGCCGCTTGTGCGCGGATTTGATGATGTCTTTCTGGCACCACATTCGCGTCACACAGAGGTTCCGATGGAGGATGTCCGCAACTGCAAGGCATTGACTGTTCTGGCGGAATCCGATGAAGCGGGGCTGTTTCTTGCAATGGCAGATGAAGGGCGGAAAATATTCGTCATGGGGCACCCGGAGTATGACCGTGTCACACTTGATGGGGAATACAAGCGTGATTTGTCAAAAGGACTGCCGATCGAGATACCGAAAAATTATTATGACCATGATGATCCGGCGAATAAGCCGAAGCTGATGTGGCGTTCCCATGCGAATAATTTGTATACGAATTGGCTGAATTATTACGTTTATCAGGTAACTCCGTATAACCTGCATGGAACACCGGATTTTTCCCATAAAATAAAGGAAAATGAGGAATTTGAGGACAGACAGTATCAGATATGATTAAAATTCTTATTTTGCTTATCTTGAGTATGCAATAAATATCGTAAATTATTAATATAAATTTTATAGTTGCAAAGCTGAGAATTTATGGTAAACTCAGAGATGAGTAAAGTAAGTCGAACGCATAATACAGGGAGGACTGTTAATGAGAATACGTATATCAGGCGCAGAACTGGATATCATGCAGTATCTTTGGAAAAGAGAAGATGGAGCTGCATTTGCGGAGTTATTGACTTATTTTAATGAAACGAGAGAGAAGGAGTGGTGCAAACAGACATTAAATACGTATCTGCTGCGTTTAAACAACAGAGGATTAATTACAAAAGAAAAAAGGGGATCAAAGACAATCTATTCACCGGCCATGACAGAACTCAGATACCGTCAGCTGTGTGCCGAGGAAATTTTGAACGAGTCATATGGAGGTGTATTGTCTAATTTTCTTACTGCGCTTGCCGGTCGTGATAAAATAACAAAAGCAGATGCGCAGAAGATATTTGATTCTATCGACAAAAGGTAAAAGACAAATATGGGTATTATCAGTACGATGTCTCTGGCAGGAACAATATCGCTTACGTTTTATTATTTCGCTAAGCTGATGTTCCGCGAGACGTACAGTGCGTATTGGAAGATGGCCTTGCTGAAGATCAGCATATTCTTTTATTTGTGTCCGGTCCAATTCATAAAATACCTGCTGCCGAAAGATGTAAAGGTATATCTTCCAGATTTCTTTCGGATTCATAATGGAAACATGTTTTATTTTGGACAGACCGGTTATATAACGGTTCATAATCCGTTTGGAGAATATGCAGCTTATCCGACATGGAAGATCATTGTGGTTTTGGTCTGGATCGGAATTGTGGTTTGTTTCGTCAGTCATGAAGTGATACAGTATTTCAGGCTGAAAAGCCTGATCGTGGAATTCTCCGGAAAAATAGAGCCGAAGGGAAGGACTTCTCGTGAGAAGAACAGTCATATTGAAATTTTAAGTTCTTCTGTCTTTGATTTTCCATTCACCATCGGAGTCATAAAGAAGATCATATTTATTCCGGATGTGGAGCTTGAGGATGACGAATTTGAAATGATTTATCAGCATGAGATGACGCATATCAGGAATCATGATGTCCTGACGAAATTTTTATGCTTGATGATCATTCTGCTGCATTGGTTCAATCCGCTTTCTTATCTGGTACTGCATGAATTTAATATTTTATCAGAGTATTGCTGTGATGAATCAATTATGAGTATGCGAAGCAAGGAAGACAGAAAGAAATACGCACGCTTATTAATTCATTTTTCCACAGAACGGGAGTCATCTTCCGGAACTGTCTGGACAAAATGCTTTTTGGAAAATAAGAATAATTTGGAAAGAAGAGTAGGTGTTATATTAGATATGAAGAGAAAGAAATCGTGGGCTATTGCAGTGATGGCAGCTGCGTCTGTTATCTTAGGCGCGGCGACGGTGTATGCTTATAAAACCGAAGAAGTTATACAGATAACTGATGATTTTGTTGTGGCATCAGACGAAGTATTAACAGTTTATCCAGAGGAAGCTGAGTTTGTACCGGTTTTCACAGTTACGGATACTATTACTGTTACGAATGATGGAAGTATTTATCCAACGTATGACGAGAATCTTTTGGAACCTTATGTACTATGTATCCATGCTTATGAAGATACAGTTACTTATGCCCATAAAACTAATAGCAGTGGTGGTTGTGAAGTACGTAAATATCATTCTCAAAGATGCGAAAAATGTGGAAAGGTTGTTGTGGGAGATTGGATTTCTACAACGACTTATGCAAAATGCCCGCACTAATTAAAAAATAACATAAGTTCATTTGCTTTAAATAAGCTAATGTGGAATAAGTTCTTTTACATATTAACCAATTCTCTCAAAAATAGGCGATGCCATGACCTTCGAGCCATGGCACCGTCTATTATTTATAAGTCTATACATCCATAAAATATCTCAATAACTCCGCATACGCATCCTGTGACGATAAGCAGGTATCGGTCAAATATCCTCTTTCATTCTCATATTCTTTCAATCCCCTGTAATAATATCATTCCATTCATCAATGATAAATGGAATGATATTATTCTTTAAACATTCTTTGAATATGATTAAGCGTCCGACTCTTCCGCTTCCGTCCTGAAAAGGGGGGATTTTCTATAAGGATAGTGAAATTCCAAAATATCCTCAAAAGTGATCATTCTTTCTGCTAATATTCAAATAACAGCCTCTGCATTTCCTTTTTCACCCGGCCCGGTGGTGGTGTTTTGGAATCACCTGCCATATTAGGACGCTTTTTATAGTCCCCAACATGAAACCATTTCAGGCGGCTATCAGAAGTATTAGATCTTAACATCCAATGGAGTTTCTTGATAATCTCTTCTGTCAACAGATCTTCTGCACATTCGAGAATGTAATCAAAGCATTGAGCAAGTTCTTTTTTAATTACGAATTACCCGGCATATTTTTTCGGGACATCCCATATATTGAGGTAAAGGGGTGAGCGCCAATGGAAAATGAACTGTTTTTACAGATTTTTGCAGCAGGAATACGGAAGATGCTGCAAAGGAGCGGAATGCGGCAGGAGAAGCTGCAGGAGGTACGTCTTCGGGCAGGGAGGCCCCTGCTGGTATTATATGACGGCTCGGAATTTGCTCTGACGGAGGAAGGGAAGCTGACGAAGAAAATCGAAGAGGGATATCAGGTGCGCAGAGAAGATTTGAATGAGACGCTGGAATGTGTGTCAGGATATTCCCTGTATGCATTTGATGAAGAAATGAAGCAGGGGTTTATCACAATTCAGGGAGGACACCGGGTGGGACTTGCAGGGAAAATTGTGATGGACGGCAGCAAGATCCAGTGTATCCGCCATATCTCTTTTCTGAACGTACGGCTATCTCACGAAATCCGCGGGTGTGCGGACGAAGTTCTGCCGTATGTGATAAAAGACCGGGAGATATGTCACACATTAATTGTTTCTCCGCCGCGATGTGGGAAGACGACGCTGCTGCGGGACCTGATCCGCCAGATATCAGATGGCTCCGGTCTGGCACCTGGGAAGACGGTCGGTGTCGTGGATGAACGGTCGGAGATCGGCGGTTCTTATCAGGGGATTCCGCAGAATGATCTGGGGATGAGGACGGATGTGCTGGACTGCTGTACAAAGGCGGAGGGGATGATGATGCTTCTTCGTTCGATGGCGCCGCAGGTGATTGCGGTGGATGAAATCGGGGATGCGAAAGACAGTCAGGCTATGGAGAGTGTGATTCACTGCGGCTGCAAACTGCTCGCAACTGTGCATGGAAATTCGATTGAAGATATCCGGCAGAAACCGCTGCTGGGGCAATTGATGCGGATGCATACATTTGAACGGTATATTGTACTGGGGAAAGGCACGGAGAGCGGAGTCGTACAGGAAATATTTGATGACCGCGGGACACGGCTTTATGGTAGGTATGCCGTATGATTCGTATGGGGCTTCGAATGCTTGGAATTCTGGTTATATTTCTGGCAGCATGCCTGTTTGGATCCGCTATGGAATTTCAGGTTAAAAAAAGATGGATGATACTGCGGGAACTGCGGGAACTGTTTCGCTTCCTGCAAAAGGAAATGATCTATCACAGGAGTCCATTGGAGGAGGCGCTTTTGCTCGCAGCTAAGAGTGGGATGCAGGAAACGGGAGAGATGCTGCGCCGGATCGCGGAAGAAATGAAAAAAAGAAACGGACGGACATTTCAGGAAATCTGGGGACAGGCGGTTACATGCTGTCTGGGTAATATTCTGGAACCTACTGCTTTGGATGCGGTTAAGGATGCATATACAGCTCTTTGCAATACAGATGTAGTGTTACAGAAGGTTCTGCTGGAAAAACAGGAGAACCTGTTTGAAGGACTGTGCCGGGACGCAGAATGTGGGTACAGGGAAAAGTCGGGATTGTACCGGAAGCTTGGAGCGGTCGGCGGGATTTTCCTGATTTTGGTGCTGTTATAAAGAAAGGGAAGAGGATGAGCGTAAATCTGATTTTCAAAATAGCGGCTGTCGGAATTCTGGTTTCTGTTTTGAGTCAGATTCTGAAGCAAAGCGGGAGAGAGGAACATGCATTTCTGACAGGGCTTGCAGGACTTGTACTGGTATTATTCTGGCTGGTGCCTTATATCAGTGAACTGTTTGAGACTGTGAAGTCACTGTTTGCATTATAGGCAAAGCGAGGGAAGCAGATGGACATGATCAAAATTGCATGTCTGGGACTTGCGGGCGTGCTGCTTGGGCTTTTACTGAAACAGATGGGGTCGCCGTTTGCAGAACTGGTCAGTCTGGGAACGTGTATTCTGATTGTTTATTTTACAATTGGCAAGCTTGGATTTGTACTCGGTCTTCTGGACGGGTTGGAAGAAGGAATCAATCTTCAGGAGAGCTATTTTAAAATTCTGATGAAGATTGTGGGAATCACATATCTGGCAGATTTTTCATCCAGTCTCTGCAGGGATGCAGGCTACTCTGCGATTGCAGGGCAGATTGAATTATTTGGGAAAATATCTATACTGGCGATCAGCTCACCGATTATTATGACGTTGATCGAGACCATCTATTCATTCTTGTAGATGGCCGACGGAGGGGTTGATTTGAAAAAAATATACTTGGTCGTACTGGTCGGCTGTATTTGTGCTGCAGGCCTGATGCCATGCCAGTTTACCCCCGGGTATCTGGCTTTTCTGAGCCCGGTCAGGGTATATGGAAGCCAGAGAATAGAAGAAGGTTCTCAGGAGACGGAATCAGAACTCTGGCTTGAGACACAGCAGCAGATAGAAAACGCCCTGGAGCTTGAGGAGATGGAGACAGCACTTTCCGGAATTTTGGGAGACGGGCAGTTTTCTTTTCGGGATACAGTAAAAGCTCTGATCCGCGGCGATATTCCGTTTGAAGCGGAAGAAATTCTGAATCTTCTGCTGGAAGTACTGATGAGCGAGGTGAGACAGCAGAAAACGCTTGTGATTCAGGTCATGCTGATCGTACTGACAGCAGCAGTATTTTCCAATTTTACGCGGGTTTTCCGGAGTAGTCAGGTGGCCGATATCTGTTTTTACATGATGTATTTACTGATTTCTGTCATTTTGATGAAATCCTTTGAAATCATGAACCAAGTTGCATGCGATGCGGTTAAATCATTGATTTCCCTGATGCGGGTGATCCTGCCGTCCTATCTTCTTACGATTGTATTTTGTGCAGGAACCATTACTGCCACGGGCATATCTGAAATTTTACTGTTTGCTTTTACCATGCTGGAGGCGGGGATGGTGGAAATCATGATTCCCGCGGTCAATTTTTATCTGGTTCTGCTGATTTTGAATCAGATGTCAAATGAAGATTATTTTTCGAAATTTGCGGAGCTTCTGGAAATGGGGATCGGATGGGGGATCAAAACGGTGCTGGCAGTGATCGTTGGTTTGCAGACGGTCCAATGCCTGATTACACCTACTGTCGATTCACTGAAAAATGGAATGCTTCACAAGGCGGCGAAAGCTCTGCCGGGGATCGGTAATACACTGGATGCGGCGGCGGAGACGATCGCAGGCTCCGCAGTTGTGATCAAGAATGCGGTCGGAACGGCTGGAGTGGCGGCGATTCTTTTTCTGTGTCTGGTTCCGGTTGTGAAGCTGTTTGTCTGCATCCTGTCTATTCGTGTTCTGTGCGCCGTCATACAGCCGGTGGGTGAAAAAAGGCTGGTAGAATGTATTTCAAGTGTTGCAAAGGGTGCATCACTTCTCCTTCGGATCGTATTCGCCTCGATGGGAGTATTTATGATCTCGATTGCAATGATTACTGCAATGGTGAAAGGATAATGGGATGAGAGAGTGGATTGGAAAAATAACGGGAATTCTGTGCATTATGACAGTGATTCTTCAGTTGATTCCGCAGGGAAACTTTGCGAAATATGTCAGGTTTTATGTCAGTCTGCTCTATATGCTTGCAGTGGCAGCTCCTCTTTTACAGCTCTTTTCAAAAGAGGATAGTCTGGAACGTTTTCTGAATCTGGAATTTTTAAAAGAAGAATATTATGATCTTGGGACGGCTGTGGAAGGCCTTCAGGATTTGAAGGATGAGACACTGGAATCCATATACCGCCGGGAGCTGGTCGGTCAGTTTACTGAAATTGCAGATATCTATGGGGCGCAGCTTGTAGACGCGGAGATTTTGTTTGATGGAAACGTTACCTTGCAGGAGGTGAAAATAAAAATCAAAACAGGAGATGAAACGACGGCTGCAACCGGAGAAAGTATCCGGAAGGAGATTTCTGCAATTTACGGGATCGGGCCGGAGCATATCCGTATAGAAGAACAGGGGGGCTGGGAAATGTGAAAGAATGGCTGGAAAAGGTAAAATCTCTGAAGAAGGATCAGATACTGATTCTGCTTCTTTCCGGGGTGCTGCTCCTGATTATTGCTATGCCGGAAAAAGAAACGAAAGAGAATACGGGAACCAATATCACGGCTGCGGAGTCTGAAACTGTGAGCAATACCGTACCGGATGAAAGGGAGAGGCTGGAGCTGCAGCTTCAGAATCTGCTTGCACAGGTAGAAGGCGTCGGAAGAGCGCAGGTCATGATCACTTTGAAGTCAGACGGAAAGAAAATCGTGGAAAAGGATGGAGAAAATGCACAGGAAAAAGAGGATGACCGGCAGGAGGGAGTGAGTTCTTCTTCACAGTCGGTAAGAAGCAGTGAGAGTACAGTCTATCAGAGGGATGGGCAGGGAAATGAAACGCCTTATGTAACAGAACGGCAGTCGCCTGAAGTAGACGGCGTGCTGGTAATTGCGCAGGGCGGTGGAAATACTGCTGTTGTTCAGGAAATCACTGAGGCAGTTATGGCATTATTTGGGGTTGAAGCGCATAAAATCAAAGTAATGAAGATGGAATGAGGAGGAGCAGCTTGAAGCGCATTTTAAAGAAAAACCAGATCATCATTACCACACTTGCAATCATGATCGCAGTTGCAGGGTACCTGAACTATTCAGGGAAAATACTGCAGGAGGAGGTCGATACCGTAAGCTCGGATGACAATATGGTTCTGCTGACGGACGGTGATATCACGGCAAGTACATATGACGGAACACTGACCGATATTGTGAGTATGGATGATGACGGAATGGAGGAAGCATCCGCTGATGTGCAGGAGAGCAGTGCATCGTCTGTCGGGGAAGCAGTTCTTGCAAATGCTGGGATCGGAGACAGCGTTCTGGCAGCCGCTAAGCTGAACAGGGAGCAGGTCCGTGCCAAAAGCAAGGAGTCACTGCTGGAGGTTATCAACAGTACGAATATTGCGGAGGAACAGAAGCAGAATGCAGTCCTTGCCATGACTGAGATGGCGCAGGCAGCGGAGAAAGAGGCTGCGGCAGAGATGCTGCTGGAAGCCAAGGGATTTGAGGGATGCGTAGTCAGCATCACGGATGGTAGTGCGGATGTTGTGATCAATCAGGCTGAGATTGATGATGCACAGAGGGCACAGATCGAAGATATTGTGAAACGGAAAGCGGAGGTCTCGGGCGAAAACATTGTAATTACACCGCGGGCGTCCGTGAACGAATAAAGCAGGGGCTGTTATAACTCTAATGGGTTATAACAGCCTTATCTTTTTCTTTACTTTTATGCCGGCATCAGTTATACTTTGAGCGCAAAAGGCAGGACCGTAGACGATAAGCGGCATATCAGGAGGAATAGACATGATTGCAGATATGCACTGTGATACAATCAGTGAGTTGAGGTGCAGAAAGAGAAAAGGAAGTAATGAAAGCCTGAGGAGCAATAGTCTGGCACTGGATCTGGAGCGGATGAAGCAAAACTCGTATTTTCTGCAGAATTTTGCAGTCTATGTGGAACTGGCGCAGGTTCAGAATCCGTATGAGGATGCGAAGGAACTGGTGCGTCTGTTTGACTGCGAAATAGAGAAAAATAAGGATATTGCAGGAAAAGCTGTTTCTGTACGTGACATAGAGGAAAACAGGAGTGAGGGAAAAATATCTGCTGTACTTACGTTGGAAGAAGGCGGAGTCTGTATGGGGGAGCTGGACAAGCTGTACGAATTTTACCGTATGGGTGCAAGGATGATGACGTTTTGCTGGAATTATGAGAATGAACTGGCTTATCCGGCAGTCAGGTCGTGCTCTTTCGGAAAGAATCTATACCGCCATTCCGAAAAGGAAAAAGAAACACATGGACTGAAACAGCGCGGGTTAGAATTTTTGGAGGAGATGGAGCGGATCGGCATGATTCCGGATGTTTCACATCTGTCAGATGAGGGGATCCGGGATGTGCTTGCATGCGCCAAAAAACCCTTCGCAGCAAGCCATTCCAATGCCAGGGCAGTTTATTCCCATGAAAGGAATCTGCCGGATGAACTCCTGAAGGAAATGGGAGAACATGGATGTGTGATAGGATTGAATTATTTTCCGGTGTTTCTGATGGAGCCGGGAAGTAATGAGCGGTCTTCAGAGGTATTGGCGCGGCATGCAGTCCATATGGTACGCTGCGCCGGGATCGAGAGTGTCGGACTTGGATCAGACTTTGACGGATTCCCCGGAACCTCAGATATCAATGATGCGGGCGGAGTAGAAAACCTGATCTGGGCACTGCACCGTGTCGGTTTTTCGGAACAGGAGATTGACCGGATCACAGAAAAAAATGTCCTTCGGCTGTATCGGGAGACGTGGAAAGAGTAATAAAAATGTGTTGCTGTTTTCGGATAGCCGTGAAGCGCAGGATCAGGTACAGAGTGAACAGCCACAAAAAATGTATAAAATGTTAGTATATATTTGTGATTTCTTGTGGATTTTTTCAGAATATTATGTTAAGATGATCTTATGATTATTTTATAATTTTATTATTATGAAGGAGGATCACGAATGAAAAAGAAAGGTTTGGCAGTACTGCTTGCTGCGACAATGGCAGTTTCTATGGCATCCGCTGGGATGACAGCTCTGGCAGAGGGGGACACGGTCAGAGTAGGTATGGTTACTGACGTCGGCGGTGTAAACGATGGTTCCTTCAACCAGTCATCCTGGGAAGGGCTTTCCAGAGCGATGGAGGAGCTTGGCATTGAGGCGAAGTATCTTGAATCTGCTACAGATGCAGATTATGCGACGAACATCGAGACATTTATCGATGATGAGTATGACCTGATCATTTGCGTTGGTTACATGCTGGCAGATGCTACGAGACAGGCAGCAGAGGATTATCCGGAACAGAAGTTCGCAATTATTGATGATGCGACCTGTGCGGATCTTGAGAATGTGACATGTCTGATGTTTGAACAGGCACAGGCTTCCTATCTGGTAGGTTATGTTGCAGGACTTACGACAGAGTCTAATACCGTGGGATTTGCACTTGGTATGTCTACCGAGGTTATGAATCAGTTTGGTTACGGTTATGTTGCAGGCGTTCTGGATGCAAATCCGGAAGCAAAGGTTCTTCAGCAGAACATCAATGCATTTGGTGACCCGGCTACCGGAAAGTCTATGGCAACAGCTATGATTACAGATGGTGCAGATGTGATCTTCCATGCAGCAGGAGCTTCTGGGCTTGGCGTGATTGAAGCCTGCAAGGAGAACGGTATCTGGGCAATCGGTGTAGACTCTGACCAGAGTTCCATCGCTCCGGAGACGATCCTTACTTCTGCTATGAAGCGCGTGGACAATGCATGCTATGACGTAGCACAGTCTGTGATAGAGGGGACACTGGAGGCAGGCATTCACACTTATGATCTTACTTCTGCTGGTGTTGATATTGCTCCGACTACGGACAATCTTTCTGATGATGTTCTGGAAGCAGTAGAGCAGGTAAAGGAACAGATCATGAATGGTGATATCACAGTTCCGACAACGAAGGAAGCATTTGAAGCTGCATACGGTGATGTATACGAGCTTGACTAAGCAGAGTATATAGAATAGCCAGATTTATACATGTGGTTATCCGGCAGGAATGACGGATAATGCATTAATTATCAGGAGACAGGGGCGTTGTTGACAATGCCCTTTTCTTCTATCAGGAGGAGAACACTTGGGAAGAGTAAGCCATATGGATAAAAAACAGGTCGTCATCGCTATGGTGGATATTGTCAAGAAGTTCGGCGATTTTGTAGCGAATGACCATATTAACCTGACCGTGCACAAGGGAGAGGTTCATGCGATTCTCGGTGAAAATGGTGCAGGAAAAAGTACCCTGATGAATGTACTGTATGGGTTGTACCGCCCGACATCAGGGCATATTGAGGTAAAAGGGAAAAAAGTAAATATTGACAGTCCGGGACATGCGATTGAGCTTGGAATCGGTATGGTGCATCAGCATTTTATGTTGGTGCAGCCATTTACAGTCACTGAGAATATCGTACTTGGAATGGAGCCGACGAAAGGGCTCTCTTTGAATCTGAAAGCTGCTCGTGAAAAGGTAATTGAGCTTTCAGAAAAATATCATATGCAGGTTGACCCGGATGCAAAGATTGAGGATATTTCTGTTGGTATGCAGCAGCGTGTCGAGATTCTGAAGGTGCTTTACCGCGGAGCAGATATCCTGATTCTGGATGAGCCGACGGCGTCCCTGACACCGCAGGAAATTAATGAACTGATGGAAATCATCGGTCATCTGACTGCCGATGGAAAGTCTATCATACTGATCACACATAAGCTGAAGGAGATTAAAGCATCTGCTGACAGCTGTACGATCATCCGTCAGGGAAAGTATATCAATACGGTTTCTGTGGAGGATGTGAATGAGAATGACTTGGCTGCCATGATGGTAGGGCGTGATGTAACGTTTGTAGTTGATAAGAAGCCGCTGAAGCCAGGAGAGGTCGTGCTGGAGGTGAAAGAGCTGCGTGGACGCGACTACCGTTCTGTGGAGATCCTGAAGGGACTGAATCTGAATGTCCGCCGCGGAGAAATCGTAGGACTGGCCGGTGTAGACGGAAACGGACAGACAGAATTTGTAG
>JAUNGL010000001.1:17099-30322 GCA_030524665.1 Lachnospiraceae bacterium
CTGCGCAAAGCAGACTCAGGCTCTGTCACGATCAACGGCAAAAATGTATTTAATGCAACTCCGAGGGAATGCTTTGAAAGCGGGATTTCCAGTATCCCGGCAGACCGCCAGAAGCATGGACTTGTGCTGGAGTTTTCAGTAGCGGAGAATCTGATTTTGCAGAATTTTGAAAAAGAGCCGTTTTCTTCACATGGTATTTTGAACAAAGATAAAATAACAGAGCAGGCGAACCAGCTGGTTGGCAAGTTTGATATCCGCCCGTCGGGCTGTGAGCAAAAGCCTGCCGGACAGCTTTCCGGAGGTAATCAGCAGAAGGTAATTATTGCGCGTGAGATTACGAATGATACAGATTTGCTGATTGCAGTGAATCCAACACGCGGACTGGATGTCGGTGCGATTGAGTTCGTACACAAATATCTGGTAGAACAGAGGAATAAGAATAAGGCAGTTTTGCTGGTTTCTTTTGAATTGGATGAAATTATGAGTCTTTCCGACCGCATTGAGGTTATTTTTGATGGTCATATCAGCGGAAGTGTCCGCGGGGAAGATGCGGATGAGAATACGCTTGGACTGATGATGGCGGGAGGTGCGGTGCATGGATAAGAAAAAAGGAATACTGTACAGTAATGCATTCTATACACTGCTGTCTATCGTGCTGGGATTCGTGGTAGGAGCTATCTTGCTCTTTTTTGCAGGGATCAGTCCGGCGGCCGCGTACGGACAGCTTGTAAGTGGTGTGTTTGGTAAGCTGAAAAATATGATTTGGGCTGTGATTTATGCCAGCCCGTTGATTTTTACAGGACTCAGCGTGGCTTTTTCCTTCCGTACAGGCGTATTCAATATCGGTGCTGAGGGTCAGTATGTCGTTGGTACGCTGGCAGCCTGTGCAGTTGGTATTCTTGTGAAATTGCCTCCGGTGCTTCATGTGCTGGTCTGTTTTCTGGCAGCGGCGCTTGCAGGGGCTCTGTGGGGAAGTGTTGTTGGGTTGATGAAGGTGAAAAAGGGAATCAATGAAGTCCTTTCCTTCATTATGTTTAACTGGATTGCTTTCTATTTGTCAAATTATGTAGTGAATCTGCCGATTATCCATAAGGAGGGCGGAGGAGAAGCGACGAAGGATATTATGGATTCGGCGACAATTATTTTCCCGGATGTGATCCGCGATCTGCTTGGAAAGAACCGGAACGCCAATTATGGATTCCTGCTTGCAGTAGCTGCAGCAATATTGATCTGGTTCGTGATCAACAAGACGACACTTGGTTTCAAGCTCCGTGCTGTAGGATTTAATAATAATGCAGCGAAGTACGGCGGTATTAATTCCGATCGTGCGGTCATGACCGCTATGGCAATTTCCGGTGCACTTTCCGGAATCGGCGGTGCAGTGCAGCTTATGGGTATGTCAATGCGTGTCAGCCAGTTCGCAGCGCAGGAAGGTTTTGGTTTTGAGGGAATCACGGTTGCCTTGATTGCAGGTTCGAATCCGATTGGATGCATTTTCTCAGGACTGTTTTATGGAGCCATGAAGTATGGAGGGACGAAGCTGAGTCTGGTAGATGCCCCGGCTGAGGTCGTAGATATTATCATGGGTACGATTATTCTGTTCATTGCAGTTTCACACGTATTACGCAACTTTATCATCAGTAGAAAACAGAAAGGAGGGGCTGCATAATGGATGCAATTATTTCCAATCTCGGATTGTTGATCAATGCGACTCTGATTGCTACACCGCCGCTCCTTTACGCGGCGCTTGGCTCCTGTTTTTCCGAGCGGAGCGGAGTGGTCAATATCGGAATCGAAGGAATGATGACGATCGGTGCGTTTATCGGCGCTGTCGTTGCCTATTATTCAGGAAATGGCTGGCTTGCATTCCTTTGCGGCGGACTTGCCGGTGCGGTCTTTGGTCTGATTCATGCGATCGCCTGTGTCAGCTTCCAGGCGGACCAGACGATTTCCGGTACAGCAATCAATTTTCTCGCACCCGGTCTTGCAGTGTTTATCTGTAAGGCAATGTTTGATGGCTCATCGGACTCACCGGCGATTGATACGGCCAGTAAGCTTCCGAAGCTGTTCAACGGTGTATTCCCGGTAGGTTCATTCTGGAACAATGTACTTAATACGTATGCGGCTGCGTATCTTGCTTTTGTGGCAGCCTTTATCGTATGGTTTGTTTTTTACAAAACCAGATTCGGAATGCGGCTGCGTGCCTGTGGAGAACATCCTCGTGCCTGCGAGACACTTGGAATCAATGTATTCCGGGTGCGCTATATCTGCGTAATTCTTTCCGGATTTCTGGCAGGGCTTGGCGGCTCCTATGTCACGCTTGCAACGGTCAGCCAGTTCCGCCCGGCAATTATCGTCGGACAGGGATTTATTGCGATTGCAGCAGTGATCTTTGGAAAATTCAGCCCGCAGGGAGCGATGCTCGCGTGCTTGCTCTTTGGGCTCTGCAATGGTCTGAAGACGATCGCAAGCTCCAGTAACGTGGTTTCGCCAAACCTGATTTCAATGATTCCGTATGTAGTCACGATTATCACGTTGATTCTTTTTGTGGGACATGCACGTGTGCCTGCAGCAAATGGAAAGCCTTTTGCAAAAGCGAAATGATGTCTGGCATTGCAGCAGTTTCCCGCTGCTGCAATTGATATAAATAAAACAAAAGTGATACATTAATATCACGAAAGATTATGGAGACTGGTTATGAAAGATTTAACACTTGTGATTATGGCAGCCGGAATCGGAAGCCGCTTTGGACAGGGAATCAAACAGCTCACATCCTTTGGACCGTCCGGAGAGATTATCATGGATTATTCCATCCATGATGCGCTGGAGGCGGGATTTAATAAAGTTGTGTTTGTGATCCGTAAGAGTATGCTGAAGGATTTCAAAGAGGTAATCGGAGACAGAATCTCCCAAAAAGTTGAGACTGCCTATGCATTTCAGGAAATTGATGATCTCCCGGAAGGATATTCCGTACCGGAAGGCCGCACCAAGCCGTGGGGAACCGGTCAGGCAATTCTTGCCTGCAAGGGAATCGTGAATGAGCCGTTCGCAGTGATCAATGCAGATGACTATTATGGAAAGTATGCGTTCCGCAGAGTACATGATTATCTGGAAAAAGCAGAGATTGCTTCCGAGGGGAAATTCCATTTCTGTATGGCAGGTTTTGTCCTGAAAAACACACTTTCCGAAAATGGCGGTGTGACTCGTGGAATCTGCCATCTGGATGAACATCAGGAATTGATTTCCATTGAGGAGACACGTAATATTGTCGTGACTCCGGAAGGTGCCGCTGTGAAGATGCCGGATGAAAGCCTTCGGGAAGTTGACCCGGAATCGCTTGTATCGATGAACTTCTGGGGATTTACCCCTGATTTCATAGATGAACTGGAAAAAGGATTTCCAGAGTTCCTTTCTTCGCTGGAAGGAAAAGAAAAGACAGCGGAATATCTGCTACCTACGATTGTCGATGGACTTTTAAAAGAAAAGCGTGTGGAGCTTTCTGTTCTTCCATCCGAAGATCGATGGTTTGGAGTCACATTCCAGGAAGATATCGCAGCTGTCAAGCAGGAGATTGCGAAGCTTGTGGAAGGCGGAGTGTATCCGAAGAAATTGTTTGTGTAATTACAACCATAAGAACATATAGAGCCAATACAAAGCGTAATAAGTATTTGGGATAAGGGTAGGAAAGAGTCACTGTAGGAAACTTACAGTGGCTCTTATCACAACACAAAGTTTCAGCTTTAAAATGCGTCTGCTCCATAGAGTGTAACCTTCCTGATTAACTCGTCATATAATAGCATTTCCATATAAAACGCGGCCATTATAAAATAAGAAAAGAAGTATATTTATATTGACAATGTATATCATAAGTAATAAAATATGATAAACAAATAAAAAGAGGTGATACTATGGCAAATGTAACTACAAGCATTAGAATGGATGCTGATACCAAAAAAGCAGCATCAGAATTATTGAATGACCTGGGACTTGATTTAAGCAGTGCAGTCAATATTTTTTTAAAACAGGTAGTTTTGCAAGGAGGGTTACCATTTGATGTAAAATATCCTAAATATAAAACAGAAGTAGTAGAAGCTATGGAAGAAGCAAAAGTCATTAGTCATGATTCGGCAACAAAATCATACGGAAGTTTTGGTGAAGCACTTAAGGATATTGATTTATGAAATATAGATTGATTCTAACAGGGAAATTCAAGAAAAGTCTGAAGCTTGCAAAAAAGAGAGGATTGGACTTATCATTAATGGATAAAGTAGTTGGGACGATTCAGCAAGGTTTACCACTTGAAGAAAAGTACAGGGATCATGAACTGAAAGGAAGATACAAGGGCTTTCGGGAATGCCATATTCAACCAGACTGGCTGTTAATATATTTGATAGAGAATGATATTTTAACGCTTACGCTGGTTGATATCGGAACACATGCCGATTTATTTGATATGTAGAAAAAAGCTATTTTAAATCTGAGAAAACAAAAAACGCCAAAAAGCTTATAAACATAGGCTTATGACGCATTAATATAAAATCGGGGCAACAGGATTTGAACCTGCGACCTCTCGGCCCCCAGCCGAGCGCGCTACCAAGCTACGCCATACCCCGGCTAAATACTTTGAAGTACATTCATGCTCTTCATATCAACATATTTGATTATATACGATAATTTCCCATTAGTAAAGTTTTTTTTGCGCTTTATTCAAAGTTTTTTGAGTAGTGAAGCGAAGTATGAAAAAGTGGTTGACAAAACACCATTTCAATGATAGAATATTAATAATTGAGTTTGCCTAAATGCGCAGATGGGGAATAGTACTTCGATTGGAGTCTTTCAGAGAGATGTCGGATGGTGTGAGACATTAGATGAGATGGAGGGAACTCGCCCCGGAGCGGCTGCCCGAAATTCCTCTGATTTTATGGAAGAGTAGACGCAGACGGTATTCCCGGCCGTTATCCGGGCAGGATATATGATAGTTGGCTTTGCTTCCGGTTCTGGCATTGGAGATGCAGAGCAGCATCCGTATCTGTAAAGTGTATGAGCAATCATGAATGAGAGTGGTACCGCGAAAGATGAAAGTATCTTCCGTCTCTTTAGCCGAATGGCTTTAGAGACGGTTTTTATTTTCTCTGAAACTTTCCGGGCGCGTTTTGAGGTAGACTTCATCTGACTGCCGGACAATATTACAGTTTGGATTGTAATAGGAGTGCAGTTCGGATACCATAATACAGAATTTTCAGAAAAGGAGAAATGAAAAAATGATGAATCACAAGAAGTATACGAGACAGTATTTTATGCCGCCTGTTCCATGCATGAAATGGGCAGAGAAGGAATATGTAGATCATACGCCCATCTGGTGCAGCGTTGACTTGCGTGACGGCAATCAGGCGTTGGTTGTTCCGATGTCACTGGAGCAGAAGGTTGCTTTTTTTAAGCTGCTGGTAGAGATTGGCTTTAAAGAGATTGAGGTTGGCTTCCCGGCTGCTTCTGATACGGAATATCAGTTCCTGCGTACCTTGATCGAACAGGATCTGATTCCGGACGATGTGACGATTCAGGTTCTGACACAGGCGAGAGAGCATATTATCCGTAAAACTTTTGAGGCGCTGGAAGGAGCGAAGCATGCAATTGTACACGTATACAATTCGACTTCCCTGGCACAGCGTGAGCAGGTGTTCCGCAAATCAAAAGAAGAGATTCTGCAGATTGCCGTAGACGGGGCAAAACTTCTGAAGGAGCTGGCAGAGGAAGCCAATGCAAATTATCAGTTTGAGTACAGCCCGGAGAGCTTTACAGGAACGGAAGTGGAATATGCACTGGAGGTCTGCAATGCGGTGCTTGATGTATGGCAGCCGACTGCGGAAAATAAAGCGATCATTAATCTTCCGAGTACTGTGCAGATGTCTATGCCGCACGTCTATGCAAGCCAGATTGAGTATATGAATGATAATCTGAAATACAGAGAGAATGTCATTATTTCACTTCATCCGCACAATGACCGGGGCTGCGGTATTTCTGATGCTGAAATGGGCCTTCTGGCAGGTGCAGACCGTATTGAAGGAACTCTGTTTGGTAACGGTGAGCGTACCGGTAATGTAGATATTGTGACGCTGGCCCTGAATATGTATGCACAGGGAGTTGACCCGAAGCTGAATTTTGAGGATATGCCGTATGTATCGGAGTCCTATGAAAAATACACGGGAATGAAAGTGGATGAGAGAAGCCCGTATAGCGGCGCACTCGTATTTGCTGCTTTCTCCGGCTCTCATCAGGATGCAATTGCAAAGGGAATGAAATACCGTGAAGAAACGAACAGCGAAGTTTGGACCGTTCCATATCTTCCGATTGATCCGACAGATCTGGGAAGATCCTACGATGCAGATGTGATCCGCATTAACAGTCAGTCCGGAAAGGGCGGCGTCGGATATATTCTGGAACAGCATTACGGTCTGAAGCTTCCGAAGAAGATGCGTGAAGCGATGGGATATGCGGCGAAGGGGGTTTCCGATACTCTGCATAAAGAATTGATGCCGGAAGAAATCTTCCAGCTGTTCAAGGATAAGTTTGAGAATATTACAACTCCGTACAGAATTGAAGAGGTTCATTTCAAACAGCATAATGGAATTATTGCTGAGGTAACAGCGACGTATGGTGATAAAAAGAATGTAATCGTGGCTTCTGGAAACGGACGTCTGAATGCAGTGAGCAACGCAATGAAGCGTCATTTCCGTCTGGAGTATGATCTTGTTACGTATGAAGAGCATGCGCTGGAACAGAGCTCCAGTTCCCGTGCTATTGCGTATGTAGGAATCAGGGATAAGGCAGGCAAGCTGCATTGGGGAGCAGGTCTGGATGTCGATATTATCCGTGCATCAATTGATGCTCTTCTGACTGCGATCAACCATATGGCAGAAAGCAGTAAATAGTGAATTGCAGTGGTTTGCATAGCAGAGAAAATGGAGTACATCAAAGCTACATCTGGATTTGCGGAACTAAAATAGAACAAAGAATTTTATAAAAGCGGAATTTCATAAAGAAAGCCGGACGGACAACGTACAGGAAATTGAGTGTCTGTCCGGTTTTCTCTTTAAGAAATCTGCCCGGACAAGAACAGGGAACAGCGTGAAATTAGATAGATGGTAGTTTTATAAAAATGAAAGATAATATTACAAAAATATTAAGAAAAGAAAAAATGTCATAAAAATCGACAAATATGTGTGTCTGAGGATTGGGAATATATGAAAAAACAGGAAAAATGCTTTGGATAATGTGCTGAAATTGATTTTCCTGATATGGAAATATAACTAAAATTAAAAGTTTGTCTGATAAAAATATTGTATGAAGTTAATAAAGATGTAACAAATAAAAAATATGCCGAAATAAAATGTTACAAATATGTGAAAAATATATTGACGAACACAGCCGGATTCAGTATAATACAGATACGTTGTTAAACGGTGAATGCAGAATAAGAGACATGAGGAGAACTTTATGATGCAGAAAGAAAGTATGAAGAATGTACTGTTGCCAGGTATCATACAACGTATCGTTCAACATTATTTGAGAAATGCTGTACTCATACTCACAGGTATGATTCTTGTATCAGGAGTCTCACTTGTGATTTCCGAATTCGAGACGAATGGCCGTGGAAGAGTGTATGCAGTGGAGGCAAACTCTCTTAGAGGAGACTTCCAAAATGAATTTCAGGCTGGTTTGATGGGCGTAGTAAATGGCATTGCCGATATGGAGCGATACTCATATAATACGAGGCTGATTCAGTTCGGAGGTGACAGGAGTGAAGTTCTGGCGGGAGCGGCTGCTATCAACAGGAGGGCCGTTTATCAGACAACGATTGGCCAGGGCACAAAAAAGGCTTCGGAATTGGGCTACTATGCAGTTCAGGCATTGAAAAAGAATCAGATTTCTGAAGACGAATATTACACGTTGCTGCAGATTGTGGAGGCTGAAGTTACGGGCGGCGATTTGATGAGTAAGATGATTGTGGCTGGAGTCGTATTGAACCGTGTCAGGGACTTGCATTTTCCGGATACGATTCAAGATGTGGTATGGCAGAAGGTAGATGGAGCGCCGCAGTTTCAGCCAACGCAGGACGGAAGGATTTATTCCTGTGAGATTACGGATACGACAATAGAAGCCGTTGATCGTGTGTTAGCGGGAGAGGATTATTCTGAAGGCGCGCTGTTCTTCTTTGCACGTCATTCGTCAGAGGCAGAGTCTGCCAACTGGTTTGATACTTCACTGGTTCGGTTGTTTGAATATGGAGGGCATGAGTATTTTACATTTCAGGATTACTGTGACTGAGACAGCATTTATTCTAAAAAGATGATAGAAAGATACAAGACGGTTGCAATCAGTCATTGCAACCGCTTTTTTCTTATGATATAATTGCGCTGAACCGGAGACTGATCTATAATCGGTTATCAAGTGGTTAGAAAACAGATTTAGAGACTTCGGAAGATTCTTCTCTTATATGCGACAGTGTATTGCAGACTGTGGCATATGTGATGCAGGGGAGAGATGACTGCCGATTTCGCAGTCTGTCATATGGAATATATAAATAGAAAAGGATGATAAATCATGGAGATTATGTACAGCAGCACCAGAAATGCACAGAATCGTGTTACGGCGTCCAGAGCCATTTTGAACGGACTTGCAGAGGATGGGGGGCTTTATGTTCCTGAACAGATCCCAGCTCTGGATATTCCGCTTTCGAGACTGGCGGGCATGACCTATCAGGAGACCGCGTTCGAAGTGATGAGGCGTTTTCTGACAGATTTCACGGAGGAAGAGCTGAAACGCTGCATTTCCTGTGCTTATGACAGTAAGTTTGATACGGAAGAAATTGCTCCGATTCATGAAGCGGATGGAAACTATTATCTGGAGCTGTTTCACGGAGCAACGATTGCATTTAAGGATATGGCTCTTTCGATTCTACCGTATCTGATGACAACAGCAGCGGCTAAGAATCAGGAAAAGCATGAGATTGTGATTCTGACAGCAACGTCTGGTGATACGGGAAAGGCAGCTCTGGCGGGATTTGCAGATGTTCCGGGCACCAGAATTATTGTGTTCTATCCGAAGGATGGGGTCAGTCGTGTACAGGAAAAACAGATGGTGACTCAGAAAGGGGAAAATACGTGTGTCATCGGTATCAAAGGAAACTTTGACGATGCGCAGACCGGAGTGAAGAAACTGTTTGCAGATGAGGACCTGAAACAGGAGCTGGCAGAGGCAGGTTTTTGCTTTTCATCAGCCAATTCCATCAATATTGGACGACTAGTTCCGCAGATTGTTTATTATGTATATGCTTATGGCAGACTGCTTGCAGCCGGGAAGATTGCGGAGGGCGAGAAAATAAATGTTGTGGTACCGACAGGCAATTTTGGAAATATCCTTGCGGCGTTCTATGCCAAGAATATGGGACTTCCGATTGAACGCCTGATTTGTGCGTCGAATGAGAACAAGGTGCTGTTTGATTTTTTCCAGACAGGTGTGTACGACAGAAAACGTGAGTTTAAGCTGACATCCTCTCCATCTATGGATATTCTGATTTCAAGCAATCTGGAACGCCTGATTTACCGTATTGCAGGAAATGATGCGGAGAAAAATGCAGCATTTATGGCAGCTCTTTCTCAGACTGGAGAATACAGGATTACAGATGAAATGAAGAAGGTGCTGACAGATTTCGGCGGCGGTTATGCGACAGAAGAGCAGACAGCAGAAGAAATCAGACATCTGTACGAATCAGACGGATATGTGATTGATACACATACGGCTGTCGCTTCCAATGTATATCGTCGTTACCGGGAAGAGACGGGTGATTCTCATGCAGCGGTGATTGCATCGACGGCCAGCCCGTACAAATTCGCCCGCAGCGTTATGACAGCTATTGACTCCGCATATGACAGTATGGATGATTTTGCATTGATTGATGAGATGAGCGTTAAGAGTGGTGTGTCAGTTCCGAAAGCGATAGAGGAAATCCGGACAGCTCCGGTATTGCATGATCAGGTGATTGAGATAGAAAATATGAAATCAGCGGTGAAATGCTTCCTGAGAATGGAGCGGTAGAAGGGGGGACGGACTATGAACTCTACTTCACTCAATGGTATGATTGATCTGATCATTGCCGCATGTGGAATTTATGTACTGTATTCCTGTTCTGTGATGAAAAGCACGGGAAAGATTCAGGGCGGTATGCTGATGCCGAAGAATGTAGACCTCAACAGATGTAAAGATCCGGCCGGTTTTATCCGTGAAATTGTGCCGAAGCTTCTGGTGCTTGGAATTATGGCATTTCTCTGCGGCGGTGTTGGTCTGGTTATGGATTACACCGGATTGATTCCGGGGGCAGTTTATCTGGTCCTTATGATTGCATTTCTGGCAGCGTTGGTCTGGTATACGAAGGTGTCCAAAAAGATTATTAAAAAATATTGGTAAAAGGGTTCGATATTTGCCGAAGGTTTTCTTCACTGGAATAGGAGTTGTTCAGCTCATATAGGAAGAAAACTTCGGCATTTTTATTGTGACTATCCAGCCATGCTTGCATGAGGTATGGCCAAATAGCAGCTTTGATTCAGGGATAGATACAGAAAAACAGATAAGCCTTATATATTATCGCTGGTCAAGCGGGACATATTCCACACGGTCACAGATATTCCGGTAAGCAGGACGAATGATCTTGCCGTTATTTGCCAGTTCTTCGATACGGTGGGCGCTCCAGCCTACAATACGAGCCATGGCGAAAATAGGTGTATAGAGTTCAATCGGCAGTCCCATCATATTGTATACAAAACCACTGTAGAAGTCGACGTTGGCGCTGACACCTTTATAAATTTTGCGCTTTTCGCCGATGACTTCGGGAGCAAGGCGCTCTACTGCAGAGACGAGAGCAAATTCACGTGATTTTCCTTTTTCCTCACTCAGTTTGCCGACGAAGGATTTGAAAATTTCAGCACGCGGGTCGGAAAGAGAGTAAACAGCATGTCCAATACCATAAATCAGACCAGAATGGTCAAATGCATCGCGGCTTAGCAGCGCATTCAGATAAGATTTGATTTCGTCCTCGTCTTCCCAGTCTTTGATTGTCTCTTTCATATCCTCAAACATCTGCACGACCTTGATATTCGCACCGCCGTGTCGGGGCCCTTTCAGGGAACCGAGGGACGCTGCTATGACAGAGTAAGTATCGGTACCGGAAGAGGAAATTACGTGTGTCGCAAAAGTCGAGTTGTTACCGCCGCCGTGCTCCATATGAAGTACCAGAGCAAGGTCAAGAATCTTTGCTTCCAGCTCGGAATACTTGCTGTCAGGGCGGAGGATATGGAGAATATTTTCCGCTGCAGACAGATCCGGGCGCGGAGAATGGATGTACAGGCTTTTTCCATTATAATAGTGCTGATAGGTCTGGTAACCGTAAACAGAAAGTAATGGGAAAATACTGATCATTTGCAGACACTGGCGAAGTACGTTCGGAATCGAAATGTCATCTGCGCGGTCATCGTAGGAATAAAGTGTTAGGACGCTGCGGGCTAATGTATTCATCATATCGCTGCTCGGAGCTTTCATGATAATGTCACGCACAAACCCGGAGGGAAGCTGCTGACGGTAATCGGCGAGCATGTTTGTAAAGGTGTCAAGCTCCGGCTTGGTAGGAAGACTGCCGAATAAAAGAAGGTAGGCAACCTCTTCAAATCCAAAACGATTTTCGCTGATGAATCCGCGTACCAGATCTTTGACATTATGCCCGCGGTAAAAAAGTTCGCCCCGGCAAGGAATTTCTTCACCATTCACGATGTCTTTGGAGTGCACCTCGGAAATCTCAGTCAATCCAGCAAGGACGCCCTTTCCGTTCAGGTCACGCAGACCGCGCTTCACATCGTATTTGTAATAAAGTTCTGGGTCAATCTGGCTGACCTGGGTACATAATTTGGAAAGCTTTAAAAGCTCAGGTGTGATTTCAGAATATTGCAGTTCGTTCAATAAAAATCCCTCCATTCTAAAAATAACCATAAAAACATAGTATTACACAATATTATAAAGAATGTTATTATTTTATCATAAGGTTTCTATAAAATCTAATGAAAAAATTGTGAACTCGGTTTAGAAAGCTTTTATGAATGATTCCAAATGAAGTGCTTGACATGTTCTGGGAAAGATGAGATAATAATTTTCAAAATAAACAGTGTTTATATCGTCAGGGTTTCCGGAGTGTCGAGGACCGGTGTGGCGGTATATGGATGGTTTTAGATAAGAGGAATACTGGTATGCGAAAGACCGCGTCAAAAGATACAGCTTTTGGCGCGGCTTTTTTTCTCATATTTTGATTCGAAAACAGTATTTGCAGAATTTTTATACCAGACAGTATTTTGGAGATGTCTGAGCAGAGAGGAGGAAATGTTTTGGCGGCTTTTGAGAAAGTAAAGAGCGGGATTGCCGGAATGGATCGAATTCTGGACTATATCAGATTAGGGGACAATGTTGTATGGCAAGTTTCGAATCTGGAAGAATTTCGATTTTTTGTAATGCCATATGTAACGCAGGCTTTGCAGGACAGGAGAAATATGATTTACATCAGGTTTGCGCAGCATCCGCCGATTTTACCGGAGATGGAAGGCGTGAAAGTGTATGAGTTTGATCCGGATTCGGGATTTGAACAGTTTACAGTAGCTATTCATGATGTCATTACGAAGGAAGGATATGATGCATTTTATGTGTTTGACAGCCTTTCGGAATTGCAGTCTGCCTGGTATACGGATCTGATGATGGGGAATTTTTTCTGCGTGACCTGTCCTTATCTGTTTACGTTGGATACAGTGGCTTTTTTTCCGCTGATGCGCGGCAAGCATTCCTTTGATGCAGTTGCGCGGATCCGGGACACGACACAGCTTCTTCTGGATGTTTATTCAGAAGGAGAAAATCTCTATGTGCACCCGATGAAGGTCTGGAACCGGTATTCGACTACGATGTTTCTTCCCCACAGTTACGATGTGGAGTCCGGAGAATTCTATCCGCTGATGGATGGGGTCGAAATGAGTCGTTATTACAATATTCAGCGGAAATGTGCCCGTTTTACACAGGATCAGTCTTATGACAGCCATGATCGCTTTATGGCACGTGCAAAAATGGATTATCAGAATGGAACGTTCACGAATGAGACGGAAGATATGATTATTGAAAGCACAATGACGCGCGATCCC
>JAUNGL010000001.1:30332-76420 GCA_030524665.1 Lachnospiraceae bacterium
TGGTGATTATTTTTCCCTGCGGGACCGTATGATCGGAAGCGGTGCAATCGGAGGAAAGGCATGCGGTATGCTTCTTGCAAGGAAGATGGTGGATACGATGATGCCGGAGTACCAGATGCATACAGAGCAGCATGATTCCTTCTATATCGGATCAGATGTTTTCTATACGTATATTGTGATGAACGGATGCTGGATGACAAGGATACGCCAGAGAACGGAAGAAGGATATCTGGAAGCGGCAGAAGAACTGAAGCAGGGATTGCTCGGGGGAGTTTTTCCGGCCAATATCCGGGAACAGTTCCAGAATATGCTGGAATATTTCGGCCAGAACCCCATCATTGTGCGTTCTTCCAGCCTTTTGGAGGATGGTTTCGGTAATGCCTTTGCCGGAAAATATGAGTCTGTTTTCTGTCCGAATCGCGGAGATATCCGGGAGCGGATGGAGGCATTCGAGTGTGCGGTAAAGCAGGTTTATGCGAGTACGATGGATCCGTCGGCACTGGAGTACCGCAGAAGGCGTGGGTTGGCAAAGAAGGATGAGCAGATGGCAGTTCTGGTGCAGCGTGTATCCGGTTCATATTACGGGAATTATTATCTGCCGTGCGTGGCCGGAGTAGGATACAGCTACAGTGCATACAAGTGGATGCCTGACATGGATCCGTCAGCCGGTATGCTGAGGATTGTTATGGGACTTGGGACAAAGGCCGTGGATCGGACAGAACATGATTACCCCCGTCTGGTGAATCTTGACCGTCCGGAGGTCACGATGCTGACAAGGGTGGCAGATAAACACAGGTTTTCCCAGCACCGCATTGATGTGATAGATATGTCCGCAAATGAATTTAAGGAAGTGACGCTCGATCAGCTTCTTCCGGTTTTGCCTCAATGGTACAAAAATACAGTTCTGGAACATGATTATGAAGCAGAAGACCGGCTGAGGGAGTACGGCCGTTACCGGGATATCTATTTTGTAAGTTGTCAGAGACTGCTGGCAAACCGAAAATTTACAGGTATGATGAAAGAAATGCTACACTGTCTGCAGACCGGGTATGGGAATCCGGTGGATATCGAATATACGGTGAATCTGACGCAAGGCGGAGATTTTGTCGTGAATCTGCTGCAATGCCGTCCACTTTATGTTGGGCAGGAGGGTGGAAAGACCACGCTGCCACAGCTTTCACAGGAAAACATCTTCTTTGAAATCATAGATTCCTCTATGGGGCAGTCTGTCGATAAAAAGATTGATGTGATCGTGCAGGTAGAGCCTAAGGCGTATTATGAGTTTGAGCATGCCAGAAAGCCGCTCGTCGCCGAAGCAATTGGAATGGTCAACCGTTATTACAGTGGAAGTGGAAAGAATCGGTTGTTGACGGTTCCGGGGCGGATCGGGACCTCCTCACCGGAGCTTGGTGTCCCGGTACGTTTCGTGGATATCTGCGGATTCTGTGCAATCTGCGAAGTGACCGATACGAGGGCGGGATATATGCCGGAACTGAGCTACGGAAGCCATATGTTTCAGGATTTGGTGGAAGCTGAGATTTTTTATGGAGCGATCTTTGGAGACAGACGTACGAAGTGTTATGAGAGGGACTACTTTACGGACAGGGAGAATCTGTTTGGGAAAATATGTCCGAACAGTCCGGAACTGAAGGAGATCATCCGTGTATACGAAGTAGAAGATGTAAAGCTTTGGGTGGATGGTGTGAAAAACCATGCAATTTGTGGAAGAAAAGCAAAATAGAGGAAGAGATAAGTCTGACCGCTTGTGGTAAGAGGAATTCACAATAGGTGGAGTGTATGCCTATTGCCACATTTACAAAGCCAGTGTCAGGCGGACAAATGGTGAAGACACAATCAGCACTCAATAATTTTGATGGTAGCTTATCTGAGGAAGTATTTCTTCAATGAGCGAAAACCGGTCAGAGGCTTTACGAAGGCTGGTATTGGAACAAGCTGGAACAGGCAGCATCCGACAGGTAGCTGCCTGTTTCTGACTTTTTCTTTGTTTCCTGATAATGGGAGAGAGGCTATGACCTGTACAGGAGTGTTATCCTTCTGACAATTCCTCCCACCGTTCATACAATTTTTCCAGTTCCTCCGCAATCGCAGCTTTTTCTTTGCTGAGTTCGACACATTTTGCTACGTCCGTGAATACCGCTTCCTGAGACATCAGACCGTCGATTTCATTGTCACGCTCTTCCAGACTGGTAATCCGGTCTTCTGTCTTTTTCAGTTCATTCTGGCGTTTGCGTTCTTTCGCCTGTTCTTCCTTTTTGCGCGCCCAGTCTTCACGTGAGGAGACCGGAGCGACGGACTGCCGGAGTTCCTGAATCTCCGGAGCGTGAATTTTCGTCAGTTCATCGACCTTTTCCAGATAATAGTCATAATTGCCGATGTAGTTGATCAGCGTCTGATGCTTCAGCTCCAGAATCCTCGTTGCCGTCTGATTGATAAAGTAACGGTCATGTGAGACGTAGAGCACAGTTCCCGTATAATTACGGATAGCCTCTTCCAGAATTTCCTTGGAGGTGATATCGAGATGGTTGGTCGGCTCGTCGAGGATCAGGAAATTTGCATTGGAAAGCATCAGCTTGGCCAGGGAAACACGGCCGCGTTCACCGCCGCTCAGATCCTTGATCCGTTTGAATACATCATCCCCGGTAAAGAGGAAAGCGGCAAGCAGGTTGCGGATTTCCGTGTTGGTCATGTTCGGATAGGTGTCTGAAATCTCTTCCATCAGTGTTTTTTCCATATGGAGTACCTGATGTTCCTGGTCGTAATACCCGATCTGTACCTTGCTTCCGGTGGTGATAAAGCCGCTGTCCGGTGTTTCGAGACCGTTGAGGATTTTCAGAATCGTGGTCTTTCCGGTTCCATTGTCACCGATGATAGCGACCTTCTCTCCGCGGTGAATGACAAAGTCAAGACTGGAGAAGAGCGGATTACCGGGGAAGGATTTGGAAAGACCTTCCACGGTGAGGACATCGTTGCCGCTGATCGTAGACGGAGAGAAGCGCAGATGCATCTCGTCGTTGATTTCAGTTGGTTTTTCCAGTACCTGCATTTTATCGAGCATCTTTTCACGGCTTTCGGCCCGGCGGATGGATTTCTCGCGGTTAAAGGAGCGGAGCTTTGCAATCACGGCCTCCTGATGTTTGATTTCCTGCTGCTGGTTCAGGTAGGCTTTCCATTGAATCTCGCGAAGCTGTGCCTTTTTCTGCGCATATGCTGTATAATTGCCGGAAAAAGTCATTGTATTTCCATTGTCGATTTCAATGATTTTGGTTGCAATACGGTTCAGAAAATACCGGTCGTGTGCCACAATCAGGACTGCACCGGAATAATTCAGCAGATACGTTTCCAGCCATGTGATGGAGGACATATCCAGGTGGTTGATCGGCTCGTCCAGAAGGAGAATGTCGGGACCGGAGAGCAGGAGACGTCCAAGTGCGACACGTGTCTTCTGACCGCCGGAGAGCGTGCAGACCTGTTTGTCAAATTCGTCCTCTGTGAAGCCAAGACCTTTCAGGACACCGATTACCTCACTCTGAATGGAATAGCCATTTCTGCGTTCGAATTCAGTGGAAATACGGTTATAGTCGGTCATTAGTGTCTGCAGAGCTTCGCCGTTTTGATGCTTCATTTCTTCTTCGATGGAGCGGAGGCGTTGTTCCATGTTCAGGAGGTCGCGTTTTTCTTCCAGAAGGGTAGAATAAATGGTTGCATCGCCGGTAATTTCCTGATGCTGTTCCAGATAGCCGATCGTTTTACCCTTTGAGATGGTGACAGCCCCGCTGTCCGGCTTCATCTGCCCCATGATAATTTTCAGGAGGGTTGATTTGCCGGCGCCGTTCATGCCGACGATGGCGGCTTTTTCATGTTCTTCTATATGAAATGAGGCATCATGGATGATCACATCCGTTCCAAATGATTTTGCTATATTCTGACAGGCGAGTATCATAAAAATGTTCCTTTTCTGTGTGTTTATCGTGGTAGAGTATCGTATCATATATCCGACGTTTCTTATTATAATAGATTTTGAAAAAAAGACAAGAGCGGGATCAAAGTTAATCTGCCGGAATTGAAACACTTGGATAGGCTGTTCTTTTTTGGTACAATTATTTGGGGATTTAAGCTTTTTTGAGATTTAGTTGATAAAAACAATGTATGCAGGGAATGGAGATGGTAAAATGAGGCAAAAACTTCTTATTGTGGGGATGAACGGGTGCATCCTCCACCATAGAAAACGCCCTAACCATGGGCGTTTTCACATACTCATAAAACGATAGCCGTCTTTCAGAAATTGTATCGATTTAATTACACAATATGCGGTGGGAGGATAGCAATTAGTGACCTCTTCCTGATCTATGCCTCTATGCATCCATCTCTTTATCCAGATTTTTCTGCGCCGTTGACAGCATCAGTTTGATGCGGTTTAGCTGGTTAACTTCGCTGGCACCCGGATCATAATCGATCGCCACGATATTTGACAGCGGATACTGTCTGCGCAGCTCTTTGATCACACCCTTTCCTACGACATGGTTCGGCAGGCAGGCGAACGGCTGGGTGCAGACGATATTGTTGACGCCGGAATGGATCAGTTCCAGCATTTCTCCAGTCAGGAACCATCCTTCTCCGGTCTGGTTGCCGAGAGAAACGATATCCTTAGCCATCTCGCCGAGATGCTCAATGCGGGACGGGGCGTCGAAGTGGCGGCTCTTTGACAGTTCTTCAGCAGCAGCCTGGCGCAGCTTTTCGAGTACGAAGATGCCGAAGTTTGCGATTGTAGCAGAGCGCTTTTTCATTCCGAGGTATTCGGATTTGAAATTCTGGTTGTAAAAGCAGTAGAGCAGGAAGTCCATCAGGTCAGGTACGACCGCCTCAGCTCCTTCTGCTTCCAGAAGTTCAACTAGGTAATTGTTTGCTGCCGGGAGGAATTTAACCAGGATTTCTCCGACGATACCGACGCGCGGCTTCTTTTCATCTGTGATCGGCAGATTGTCAAAGTCACGGATAATTTCACGGCACATTTTTTTAAATTTTCCGTAGGATGGCTTGCCGGAAACGAACTCACAGCAGCGCTCCTCCCATTTGTGGAACAGTTCATTGGCAGATCCGGGTACCTTTTCATAAGGGCGCATCCGGTACAGGCAGCGCATGAAAATGTCTCCGAATACGAGTGCAAACATTCCGCGCTTGACCATTTGGTAGCTAATGGTGAATCCCGGGTTCCCCTCAAGACCGCTCAGGTTCAGAGAGATAACAGGGATCTGCTCCATTCCTGCCTTGCGCAGTGCACGGCGGATGAAGCCGACGTAGTTGGAAGCACGGCAGCCGCCTCCGGTCTGTGTCATGATGACAGCGGTGCGGTTCAGATCGTATTTGCCGGACAGCAGTGCGTCCATGACCTGTCCGACTACCATCAGGGATGGATAGCAGGCATCGTTATTGACATATTTCAGACCGACATCAACCGCATTTTTGTTATCGTTCGGCAGTACTTCAATATGGTAGCCGGAAGCGTTCATGGCCGATTCCAGCATCTTGAAGTGAATCGGTGACATCTGTGGACAGAGGATCGTATAGTTTTTCCTCATTTCCTTTGTAAACATGACACGTTCGATATTGGCCGGGCGGATCGTCCGCTCTGTTCCGTTTCGCTGTTCTCGTACACGAATCGCAGAGATCAGGGAACGGATGCGGATTCTGGCCGCTCCGAGGTTGTTGACCTCATCAATTTTCAGACAGGTATAGATTTTACCTGACTGGTTCAGAATATCACAGACGGCATCTGTGGTCACGGCATCGAGGCCGCAGCCGAAGGAATTGAGCTGGATCAGATCCAGATCACCGCGTGTCTTGACAAAGTTGGCAGCACCGTAAAGGCGGCTGTGGTACATCCACTGATCCATGACGATCAAAGGGCGCTCCACCGGATTGAGCTGTGAGACGGAATCTTCCGTCAGAACCGCAAGCCCGTAGGAATTGATCAGTTCCGGAATTCCATGATTGATCTCGGAATCAATGTGGTATGGGCGGCCTGCGAGCACAATCCCGTGTCTTCCGGTATCCTTCAGATACTGGAGTGTTTCCTGGCCTTTGTCATACATTGCCTGACGAGTCTTTTCCATCTCTTCCCAGCCAACCTTCACGGCATTTTCCACTTCGGCGGAAGGAATATCCTTGAAGAAATCCTTCAGGCGGTTTGTTACCGTGTCGATATTCGTGAATGCCACAAACGGGTTCTCGAAGCGTACGTGTTCAGTACGCAGAGATTCTACGTTGTTTTTAATGTTCTCCGCATAGGAGGTAACGATCGGACAGTTGTAATGGTTCGGGGCATCATCAAATTCCGTGCGTTCGTATGGGATACACGGATAGAAGATATATTTGATTCCCTTTTTCACAAGCCATTCTACGTGTCCATGAGCCAGCTTCGCCGGGTAGCATTCCGATTCGCTTGGAATCGATTCGATGCCAAGCTCGTAAATCTTTCGGTTGGATGGCGGAGAGAGGATGACCCGGTATTTCAGTTCTGTGAAAAATTTGAACCAGAACGGGTAATTCTCATACATATTCAGGACACGTGGAATACCTACCGTGCCGCGTGTTGCCTCGTCTTCCGGAAGCGGTTCGTAAGAGAACAGGAGCTTGTTTTTGTATTCGAACAGGTTCGGTACATGATCCTTGTTGCGCTCCTTGCCGATGCCGCGCTCACAGCGGTTTCCGCTGATGAACTGTCTGCCGCCGGAGAAGCGGTTGATGGTCAGACGGCACTGGTTGGTACAACCTTTGCACTTGGCCATGGAGGTTGTGAACTGCAGGCTGTTGATCCGTTCAATCGAGAGCATCGTGGTCTGTGCACCCTCCTGATAACGTTCCCGTGCGATCAGTGCAGCTCCGAACGCACCCATAATGCCGGCGATATCCGGGCGGATCGCTTCACAGTCTGCAATCTTCTCGAAACTTCGGAGTACGGCATCATTGTAAAAGGTGCCGCCCTGTACAACGATATGGCGTCCGAGCTGAGAGGCGTCAGATACTTTAATTACCTTATAAAGTGCGTTCTTAATCACAGAGTAGGCAAGTCCGGCAGAGATGTCGGAGACCTCTGCACCCTCTTTCTGTGCCTGCTTTACCTTGGAATTCATGAAAACGGTACAGCGGGTACCGAGGTCAATCGGATGTTTGGCAAATAGCGCAGCTTTGGCAAAGTCCTCAACAGAATAGTTCAGTGATTTGGCAAAGGTTTCGATGAAAGAACCGCAGCCGGAAGAACATGCTTCATTCAATTGGACACTGTCGACGGTCTGGTCTTTGATCTTGATACATTTCATGTCCTGACCGCCGATGTCGAGAATACAGTCAACCTCCGGATCGAAGAAAGAAGCGGCGTAATAATGGGAGACTGTCTCCACTTCGCCTTCATCCAGCAGCAGTGCAGCTTTGATCAGGGCTTCTCCGTATCCGGTCGAACAGGACCAGGCGATTTTGGATGTGTCCGGCAGATGCTCGTAGATTTCCTGCATGGCGCGGATTGTGGTGCGGAGCGGACTGCCATTATTGTTGCTGTAGAAGGAATACAGCAGAGTTCCGTCCTCACCGACAAGTGCAGCTTTGGTAGTCGTGGAACCAGCATCAATTCCGAGGAAACATTTACCACTGTAGTTTTCGAGACAGGCTGTTTTTACTTTATTACAGCTCTGACGGGCCAGAAAACGGTCATAATCCTCCTGCACTGCAAAAAGCGGCTCCATACGTGCAACTTCGAATTCCATACGGATTTCGGAGGAAAGCCTTTTCTGCATGTGGCCAAGCGTTGTAGTGACATTTGGTTTCGCATTCAGAGCCGAGCCGATTGCTGCGAACAGGTGTGAATTATCCGGAATGATTGCATGTTCCCCGTCCAGCTTGAGAGTCCGGATAAATGCCTCACGCAGCTCTGAAAGGAAATGGAGCGGGCCTCCGAGGAAAGCGACATGACCGCGGATCGGCTTGCCGCAGGCAAGACCGCTGATGGTCTGGTTCACGACCGCCTGAAAGATAGAGGCAGACAGATCCTCCTTCGTAGCCCCTTCATTGATCAGCGGCTGAATATCGGATTTGGCAAATACTCCGCAGCGTGCCGCGATCGAGTAGAGAGAGGTATAGTGCTTTGCATATTCGTTCAGCCCGGTCGCATCGGTTTGCAGTAGGGATGCCATCTGGTCAATAAAGGAACCGGTACCTCCGGCACAGATTCCGTTCATTCTCTGTTCGACATTTCCGCCTTCGAAATAAATGATCTTTGCGTCTTCACCACCAAGTTCAATTGCGACATCTGTCTGCGGAGCGATATGCTGCAGGGAGGTTGCCACGGCGATTACTTCCTGAACGAATGGTACCTCCAGATGGTTTGCAAGCGTCAATCCGCCGGAACCTGTGATGACCGGGGAAATCTCGAGATCACCGAGCTTTGCCAGTGCTTTCCCGACCAGCATTCCAAGTGTTTCCTGAATATTCGCATAATGCCGTTCATAGTCAGAAAACAGAAGCTCCTGTTCGGGACTAAGGACAGCGATTTTCACAGTAGTGGAACCGATATCGATTCCTAAAGTATGTAATGGTGTTGTTGTCATAAAAGTGTTTGCAGAAATGTTCTGCGCCTCCTTTACTAAAAACATAAAATCTATGAAGCCGGAAATAGATCAGCATGTTCCGGCCAAGTCAATACCGTCCACATTATACGACATTTATCGCAAAAGATCAAATCGGAGGTTTCTGGATGAATGTTTTTCTTCTATTATATTGACATACTTAAAATAATAGTAATCATTATGAAAAAGAGGAACAGATAGGGTATTTCACTGAAAATATATGTGAAATGACCTATGATTAAGGCGATTTTATACAAAAGAAAGTATAGAGATACCTCGAAAAAAGGGAGAAAAACAGAATGCTAAAAATTTGTTAAAAAAATTAATTTTATTGAAAGTGTCTTTTCTGGTTTGAAATGGTTGAGTTTTTGTGCTTTTCTGTGCTACTATAGGTGGACAGATTATTTTATTTACCAGGAGATGGATATGTACAAGATTTTAAAACGTGACGGCATGGCGAAACGTGCCGAATTTCAGACCGTACACGGTACGGTACAGACACCGGTATTTATGAATGTCGGTACTGCGGCTGCAATTAAGGGCGCTGTGGCGACAACGGATTTACAGCAGATCGGGACGCAGATTGAACTGTCGAATACCTATCATCTGCATGTGCGCCCGGGTGATGATGTGGTAAAGAAGATGGGCGGCCTCCACAAGTTTATGAACTGGGATAAGCCGATTCTGACGGATTCCGGGGGATTTCAGGTGTTTTCGCTGGCGAAGCTTCGGAAGATTAAGGAAGAAGGCGTCTATTTCCAGTCGCATGTGGACGGACGGAAGATTTTTATGGGACCGGAGCAGAGTATGCAGATTCAATCGAATTTGGCTTCGACCATAGCAATGGCATTCGATGAATGTCCGTCGAGCGTTGCAGATCGTGAATATGTCCAGAATTCAGTGGATCGGACCACGCGCTGGCTGGTGCGCTGTAAGGCAGAGATGCAGCGCCTGAACGGGCTGGAAGATACGATTAACAGGAACCAGATGCTGTTTGGCATCAATCAGGGAGCGATCTATGATGACATCCGTATCGAACATGCGAAGCGTATTGCAGAGCTGGATCTGGACGGCTATGCGGTCGGCGGTCTGGCGGTTGGGGAGACGCATGAGGAGATGTACCGGATTCTGGATTCGGTCGTGCCGTATCTTCCTTTGGATAAGCCGACGTACCTGATGGGAGTCGGTACTCCGGTGAATATTCTCGAGGGTGTGGACCGCGGCGTAGATTTCTTTGACTGTGTCTACCCGAGCCGGAATGGGCGTCATGGACACGTATATACCGCGGACGGTAAGCTGAACCTGTTCAATGCCAGGTATGAGCTGGATGATGCTCCGATTGAAGAGGGCTGCAATTGCCCGGCGTGCAGGAATTACAGTCGTGCTTATATCCGCCACCTGCTGAAGGCGAAGGAGATGCTGGGAATGCGTCTTTGTGTGCTGCATAATCTGTATTTCTACAATCATCTGATGGAAGAAATCCGGGACGCAATCGATGCGGGCAATTACAAAGCCTTCAAAAATGAAAAAATCGCAAGATATGAAGGAAATCAGGAAAAAAATGCTTGATGAACTGGCAGGGATTGTGTATTATTAAGTTTATGGCAGCTATGGACAGGCGGAGACATTGATTCTGTGTTTGACCATGGTGCAGGAAAAGCAGTTGTGAGCTGTGCTTTGCGGCTGCACAGATAGAATAGAAGGAGGAGCTATATCATGATGAATGTAATGACGGAAGGTGCGTCTGCAGGGGGACTTTCACTGATCACAATGGTGATTTATATCGTATTCCTCGGTGCATTGATGTATTTTATCGCAATTCGTCCGCAGAAAAAGGAGCAGAAGAGAATGGCAGCTCTGCTTGCTTCTGTTGAAATCGGTGATACGGTTGTAACGACGAGCGGTTTCTACGGTGTTGTTATCGATATCACAGACGAAGACTGTATCGTAGAATTCGGAAGCAATAAGAACTGCCGTATTCCGATGAAGAAATCTGCAATCGCAGAAGTGGAAAAAGCAGGAGAGGCTTAATAAACTCTGCTTTTGTAATAAGGAATCCGAGACAAACTGGAATAAGAACATGAAAAGAAGCTGGTGCAAAGTACAGCAGCCCGCAGGCACGGAGGGTAGTTATGAACCGGAAGTGTGAGGAGGGAAGCTGGCACCAGCTTTTTTATGTCCTCGGGCAACGAGCCAGGTGATCATGCTTGCACGAACACTTGACTATTCAGGCCGCAGGTTCGGCCGAAGACAGGAACGGAGGCATTCACAGATAAGCTCATGTCCTTGCTGGGTTGGATGGATTCCATCAGAAGTAACCGAAGAAAATCCATGTGCTTCGGCATAGGCATTGAGCGATGGCTGGAGCGGGATGAGTACGATCCGGCTGCGACACTGTAGCATTGCGGTTTCTGTCGTTTCCGGTGTTGATAAGAGAGCAAATTCCTGACAAACGCAGTCATGAAATTCACGGCAGACAGAAAATGCCGTATCCCGAATCATGTACCGTACTTTCTGCAGGTATGGCATCCAGGCATTCAGATATGCCGGATAAGGAAACAGGAACGGTTCCGGCAGCAGGATGAGTGGGACATGGGTTGTGATAAGGGCAGCGAGAAGATCATGCAGTGACTGGAACGACTGCGTAAGCAGCCGGTCAATCTGTGAGTCTGTCATATGTGAATCCATGATTGCTCCCACTTCGTTGATACCGCCGAGAACAGAGACGATATCGAAAAGGCAAGTCTGGTATTGAAGTGTCCATTTCCGGAATATTCCGGGAAAGGTAGCGCCGTCAATGCCGCCATTGACGACATGATGTGTTCCTGCACAGGAATTCTGTATCATTTTTACGTAACCGTTTCCGAGATTGTCGGCGGTAAAGCAGTGATGGCAGTCAGTGATGCTGTCACCGAGAAAGAGAAGATTCATGGGGCCTCCGTGATTGATCTGGTGTTGTCTTGAATTTGGAATTTTTCGTATGAGTTGAACCGTTTTTATTTTACAAAAAATATGGGATATTTCAAGTGAAAACGGAAAATCGAACAGACAGTACTTGAATACCATTTGGAACATCTGTTTTGATTTGGTGGAACGCTGTGATTTTCTTGACAATCCAGAGGTTATAAGGTATAGTTGTAAACAGAATTCAGGGCTGCATTTAGCAGAGACTGCGTCGGATTTCTGATGCAGGAAGCAGGCAAGGAATCCGGTGAGAATCCGGAACAGTCACCACTACTGTGAGGCGGACGAAGAGACAGCAGACCGGACAGATTTTTCGTCCCGGATTGCATAAGACCACTGGTATATGCCGGGAAGGTGTTTCGGAGGAGGATGCCGAGTCAGGATATTTGCAGCAGCGGAGAAGTTTTATTTCCGGGATGGGGAAATAGGCGTTCGAATCGTTTCTTGGCGGCATCCTGTGAGGGATGCCTTTTTTTGTCTTATAGGAAATTTCTCCAGATTTCCTATAAGACAAAAAACGCTCCGCGAGGATGCGCACGCAAATGCAGAAGAAATATGTCGCTTATGCGACGCATTTGCGGCGCGGAATCTCGCAAAGCGAGATTCTTTTTTACATGACAGGAAACAGGCAATGAGAATAACGCTGTCCGTCCGCAAAAGATGATCAGGCAGAGAGGAAAAGAAAATGGAAAACAGGAAGAGAGCGATTCTGGTAGTAAGCTTTGGAACGAGCTATGTGGAAACACGAAAGAAGACAATAGAGCAGATTGAAGCAGAGATTCAGGCTGCGTATCCGCAGCATCCCGTATACCGTGCATGGACGAGCGGTATGATCCGCAGGAAGCTTATGGCACGGGATGGGCTGAAGATTCTGGATGTCAGAGAGGCGATGGAGCAGATGAGAGCGGACGGAATCTGCGAAGTAGTTGTACAGCCGACTCACATGCTGAATGGGATTGAGAATGATCTGATGACGGAAGATGTGATGGCATACCGGGATCAGTTTGAGCAGATTGTCATCGGTGCTCCGATTTTGACCTCTCAGGAGGATCATACATGTGTGATTGAAGCGGTTGCAGAAGAACTGAAGCCGTCCTCTGAGGAAGTATTGGTACTTATGGGACACGGGACACCGCATTTTTCCAATTCAGTTTATGCTGCACTGGATTACCAGTTTAAGGATATGGGATATCCGAATATTTTTATGGGAACGGTCGAAGCGTATCCGTCCATGGAGTCTCTGCTGAAGATGATCCGTCCGTTGGAGCCGAAGAGAATTGTACTGGCGCCGTTTATGATTGTAGCGGGAGATCATGCGAACAATGATCTATCCGGCGAGGCTGAGGACTCATGGAAGAGTCAGTTTGAAGCAGCAGGTTTTGAAGTGGTATGTGTCCTGAAGGGGCTTGGCGAATACAGAAAGGTCAGGGAGCTGATTTTGAAACATGTAAAAGCAGCTATGGAAGAATTGTAATAGTTTCGAATTTTAAGCGGAATGAGAAACAGAACGCTGTACGGGAATGAATGGCAGATCATGTATAGATGATTGCAGAAACAGAAAACAAAAGAAAACAGGAGTCGCTGATTATGGGAATACAGATGGCAGGAATTGATCACAGCGTAGCAGAGATTGATATACGAATGATCTTTTCTTTTACGAAAAAAAATATGGCGGAGGCTTTGGCGAAGCTGAAGGAAGTAAAGGGAATCGAAGGCTGTGTGATCCTTTCGACCTGCAACCGGATGGAACTGTGGGTGAGCACCAATGAGGAATTTGAGGGATCGGTTTATGAGCTGCTTTGTGACATCCGGCAGGTCTGTCCGGATACCTACCGTCCGTATTTTAAATTCCGTGAGGAAAAGGAAGCGGTGCGTCATCTGTTCCGTCTTGCCGGAGGGTTGGAGTCGAGGATTCTGGGAGAAGACCAGATTGTGACGCAGGTGAATGATGCGCTGGTATTTGCACGCGAGCATTATGCGGCAGACCACGTGCTTGAGACGCTGTTTCGGCAGGCGGTGACGGCGGCGAAAAAGGTAAAGACAGGCATTGTGCTGTCTCCGTCGGATCAGTCGGTGGTACATACGGCTATTGAGACGCTGAAGCAGGAGGGAATGGACTTCCGTGGGAAGACCTGCATGGTGATTGGCAATGGCGTGATGGGGAAACTGGCGGCGACCCAGCTTCGGATGCAGGGAGCGAATGTGACTGTGACAGTGCGCCAGTACCGCAGCGGTGTGGTGGAGATTCCGAGAGACTGTGAGAGGATTGATTACGGAAAACGGATGGAGCTGTTTGGAGCGTGTGACTATGTCGTGAGTGCTACTGTCAGCCCGAATTATACGCTGACAAGAGAACTGGTTGAGCAGTACCGGCAGAAGCCGGTCGTACTGGTAGATCTGGCAGTTCCGCGTGATATTGACCCTCTTGTGAGGGAGCTTCCGGATGTGCAGTTATTTGACATTGACTGTTTCCGGGTGGAGGCCCGCAGCGAGGCGCAGAAGCAGGCGATCCAGCAGGCGGAGGAGTGCTTCCGGGAACAGATGGAGGAATTTTTCGTCTGGTATGAGTGCAGGGATGTGATCCCGAGGATTCAGACAATCAAACAGAAGGCTGCCGTTGATCTGGAACTGCGGCTGACGAGAAAGCTGCGTGAACTGTCTGTGGAGGATCGGGAGCGTGAGCAGTTAAAAAAGGATATCGAAGCGGCGGCTGTCAAAACAGTCAATAAGATGCTGTTTGGATTGCGGGATGGTGTGAGCCGGAAGGCGTTTCGGGAATGTCTGGAAGGTCTTGAGAAGATATATGAATAAAATTGTATCAGATACGCTGATTGCTCCGGTCACAGATGTGCGGGCAGGGAGATAGGTGTCTGGAAGTACTGAATTGTGACAGTATCAGATACAATAAAATAGGAAAGAACACTCCGGGGGAATAGAGATGCGGGAGAAGATTATAATAGGAAGTCGTGAAAGCCGTCTGGCGGTGATTCAGTCAGAGATGGTGAGAGATTATCTGACAGACAGAAATCCGGGACTTGCGGTTGAGATTCTGAAGATGAAAACGACAGGAGACAAAATTTTAAATCAGGCGCTGGAGAAAATCGGCGGGAAAGGGCTGTTTGTAAAGGAATTGGACTGCGCCCTGCTGGAGAAGCGTACAGATCTGTCAGTTCACAGCCTGAAGGATGTACCGATGGTGTTGCCAAAGGAGCTTCCGCTGATCGGCTATTCAAAACGTGAAGATCCCAGAGACGTGCTGGTACTGCCGGAAGGAAAAGCGGAAATAGATTTTTCAAAACCGGTCGGATGTTCGAGCAGACGCCGGATGATACAGTTTCAGCAGATGTATCCGCAGGCAGTTTTCAAAACAATCAGGGGAAATGTACAGACCCGTCTGTGGAAGCTGGACAGCGGTGAATATAGTGCGACGATTCTCGCTGCTGCGGGCTTGAAGCGTCTGGGACTGGAAGGAAGGATCAGCCGTTATTTTTCGACGGAGGAGATGATCCCGGCAGCAGGACAGGCGATTCTTGCCGTGCAGGGACGGGCAGATGAAGATTACAGTTGGCTGGAAGGCTATTCAGACCGGGAAGCTGAGGCATGTGCTCTTGCGGAACGGGCATTTGTACGTGAACTCGGAGGAGACTGCAGTACTCCGGTCGCAGCTTTTGCACGGATTATGGAAAGGGACGGGAAGCGCCGGGAGAGCTGCGAAGATCAGACTGGGGAACATTTGGAAATGACTGAGTCAGAAAAGATACTGGTGCTGAATGCACTGTATCTGGATGAGACGACAGGGAAGCTGCACAGGGGCAATATGACAGGCAGTGTATGCGACCCGGAGGAAGCAGGCAGACAGCTTGCGGGAAATTTTATGAATGGTGATATGTGAGATTCGGTTAAGGTGGAGAAATGAGCATGGAAAAGAAATCAGGAAAAGTCTGGCTGGTTGGTGCAGGACCCTCTGACCCGGGACTGTTTACATTAAAGGGAAAAGAAGTTCTGGAGCAGGCGGAGGTTGTAGTATATGATGCACTTGCCGGACAGAGTGTTTTGAATATGATTCCGGAAACGGCTGAGGTGATCAATGTAGGGAAACGTTCCCGTCATCACACAATGCCGCAGGAGAAAATCAATGAGCTTCTTGCCCAAAAAGCGGAGGAAGGAAAACGGGTGGTTCGGTTAAAGGGCGGTGACCCGTTTCTGTTTGGGCGCGGAGGAGAGGAGCTGGAGCTTCTGGTACGGAAAGGGATTCCGTATGAGATTGTACCGGGAGTGACTTCTGCGCTTTCGGTTCCGGCATATCAGGGGATTCCGGTGACGCACAGGGATTATTGCTCTTCCGTGCATATTATTACGGGACATAAACGGGCGGGAAAATCGTACGATATTGATTTTGAGGCGCTGGTGCGGACAAAAGGAACGCTCGTATTTCTGATGGGTGTTTCTTCGTTGGGTGATATCTGCCGTGGACTGATAGGTGCGGGAATGGCACCGGAGAAGCCGGCAGCACTGCTGATCCGTGGTACAACCGCCGCACAGGAGCGGATTGTCGCAACGGTAGCTACGCTGGAAGAAGAGGTGCAGCGCCGGGGGGCAAAGACACCTGCGATCATTGTGGTCGGAGATGTCTGCGGACTGGCAGACGAATTTTCGTGGTATGAAAAACTGCCGCTCGGTGGTGTAAAGGTACTGTTGACACGTCCCAAGGAGCTGGTCAGTCAGACAGCCGGGAAGCTTCGTGCACTGGGGGCAGATGTACTTGAGATGCCCGCAATCCGGACAGAGCGGATCGCAGATAATGAGCGTCTGCACAGGGCTTTTGCAGAGCTTTCGTCGTACCAGTGGATTGTCTTTACAAGTCCGACGGGGGCCAGAATCTTTTTTGAGGAGATGGCTGATCTGAGGATTGATCACCGGAAGATTGCATCAGTGAAATTTGCAGTGATTGGCAGCGGTACGAGAAAGGAACTGGAAAAGAGAGGATATTATCCGGATCTAGTCCCGGAGGTGTTTGATGGAGAGCATCTGGGACTTGTGCTTGCAGCGGCCTGTGAAGGAAGTGAGCGCATCCTGATTCCGCGGGCAGCAATCGGAGGCCGTGAGCTGACCGATGCGCTTGCGGCAAAAAATCTGCATGTGGATGATATCTCCACCTACGATACACATTATGAGACAGGACGGCTGATCGATGAGCGCGAGGAACTTGAAAATGGGGAAATAGACTATGTTGTGTTCACGAGCGCATCGACGGTACGCGGCTTCGCGGCAGCGGTCGGGGAGATGGATTATGCACGCGTGAAAGCAATTTGTATCGGAAGACAGACAAAGGCAGCGGCAGATGCGCTGGGAATGCAAACGTGGATGGCGGAGCAGGCCTCGATCGACCGTTTGACGGAGAAACTGGTGGAGGTACATCAGCGAAAGATTCTGAATTGAAAGTTATGAAATATACAGTTTTATTTCAGTAAATATAGGATGTAAAAGACAGGAGGATGAAACTCATGGATATGAAAATCAGGCCGAGACGGCTTCGCAGTGGTGAATTGCTGAGAAAGATGGTGCGTGAGACACGCGTAGATGCGTCATCATTGATTTATCCGATTTTTGTAAAGGAAGGTGTCGGAATCGTGGAAGAGATTCCGACCATGCCGGGGCAGTTCCGCTACAGTGTGGATACGATGGGAGAAAAGCTTGTATCCCTCCAAAATGCAGGGGTGTCCAGTGTAATGTTTTTCGGTATTCCGGATCACAAGGATGAAGTCGGAAGCGGCGCTTATGCAGAGGATGGGATTGTACAGAAAGCATTACGCAGGGCGCGGGAAGAGTTCCCGGGTATGTATCTGATCACGGATGTCTGCATGTGTGAGTATACCTCACATGGACACTGCGGTGTGCTCTGCGGACATGATGTCAATAATGATGAGACACTGAAGCTGCTGGCGAAGACGGCACTTTCCCATGCACAGGCGGGAGCGGATATGGTAGCGCCTTCGGATATGATGGACGGCAGGGTGGCTGCGATCCGTGCGGAGCTGGATGCAAATGGTTATCTGAACGTACCGATTATGTCATATGCAGTGAAGTATGCATCTGCATTTTACGGACCGTTCCGCGACGCGGCAGGTTCCGCACCATCATTCGGGGACAGAAAGAGTTATCAGATGGATTACCATAACAGCCGTGAAGGAATCAAGGAAGCACTTCTGGATGTGGAAGAGGGTGCAGATATTATCATGGTGAAGCCTGCGATGTCCTATCTGGACATGGTGACAAAGATCAGGGAGGCAGTGAAGGTTCCAGTTGCCGCTTATAGTGTCAGCGGGGAATATTCGATGATCAAGGCAGGGGCTGCGCTTGGATATATAGATGAAGAAAAAATTATCTGTGAAACGGCGGCTTCCGCTTACCGTGCGGGCTGTGATATTTACCTGACGTACTATGCGGAGGAAATTGCATGGTATATAAAGGAAGGAAAGATTGGCTGAAACCTGTATAGGGATGCACATGGAAGAACAGTGTATAGTGAAAGACTGCGAAGAGACAGATAAAGGAGAGATACAGCATGACGAAGTCAGAAGAATTATTTGCACGTGCATGTAAGGTGATTCCGGGTGGAGTAAACAGCCCGGTTCGCGCGTTCGGTTCCATTGGCGGGACTCCGCGCATGATCCGTTCGGCGGACGGCACGCATATGACAGATGAGGATGGGAATACATATCTGGATTTTGTCGGTTCCTGGGGACCGATGATTCTGGGACATAATCACCCCGCAGTCCGCGAGGCGGTAATCAAAGCGTGCGCAGACGGATTGAGTTACGGTGCGGCTACGAAGCGGGAGGTGGAGGTGGCAGAGCTGATCTGCAGCTCCATTCCGAATATAGATATGATCCGTATGGTCAATTCCGGTACGGAAGCGGTCATGAGTGCGATCCGTGCAGCAAGAGGGTATACGGGACGCGATAAGATTGTAAAATTCATGGGATGCTATCATGGTCATTCGGATGCATTGCTGGTACAGGCAGGTTCCGGTGTCATGACTTCTGGAATCCCGGACAGCGCAGGAGTGCCGAAAGGCTGTACCATGGATACCCTTTCTGCAGTATATAATGATGCATCTTCCGTAGAACGGTTATTTGAGACGTTTCCTGAAGAGATTGCGGCGGTAATCGTGGAGCCGGTTGGTGCCAATATGGGAGTTGTGCCACCGGAACCGGGATTTCTGGAAGCACTGCGCAATCTCTGTACGAAGTACGGGGTCGTGCTGATCTTTGATGAGGTGATTACGGGCTTCCGTCTTGGATTTTCGGGCGCGCAGGGATATTTTGGGGTAGATGCGGACCTTGTGACATATGGGAAAATTATCGGTGCGGGAATGCCGGTCGGCGCATATGGAGGACGGCGTGAAATCATGCAGCGAGTTTCCCCGGTCGGCCCGGTCTATCAGGCGGGAACTCTGAGCGGTAATCCGGTTGCAATGGCAGCAGGAATGGCGCAGCTTACGATATTGAAGGAGCATCCGGAGATTTATACAGAGCTGAATGCCATGGGAGACTGGTTCTATGGAGAAGTGAAGAAGCTGGTAAATGAGTCCGGTCTGGAAGCACAGGCAACCTCCTGTGGTTCTCTTGGATGTATTTTCTATACTGGGACTCCGGTCAGAAATTACGAGACGGCGAAGACCTCTGATACGGCAATGTATGCGAAGTATTTCAATCACATGCTGTCGCATGGAATCTATCTGGCACCGGCCCAGTTTGAGGCAATGTTCCTCTCAGCGGCTCATACACGGGAAGAACTGGAAGGTGTACTGGATGTGATGCGGGAGTTTTTTGCGTAAATGTGACGGAGGCACGATATGGTGCACATCATTACAGGTGGCAGCGGAAGTGGGAAATCTGCGTATGCGGAAAGCCTGGTTCTGGCTGCCGGAACAGGTACCAGGATTTATATTGCCACAATGATTCCCTATGGGGAAGAAGGCAAACAGAGAGTAGCGCGCCATCGGAAGCTGCGGCAGGAAAAGCAGTTTGAAACGATCGAGTGCTATACCGGGCTGGAGGCACTGGAGGTGCCGGAGGATAGTATCGCTCTTCTGGAATGTATGTCAAATCTGGTGGCAAATGAAATGTATGAAAAAGACGGGGCCGGAGAGCAGACGGTGGAAGCGGTCAGTAAGGGGTTCCTGCGTCTGAGGGAACAGGCAAAGCATCTTTTTGTCGTAACAAATGAGGTTTTTTCGGATGGAATTACGTACGATGCGTGGACAATGCGCTATCTGTCATATCTGGGAGCAGTGAATCAAAAGCTGGCAGAGTATGCTGATGCAGTGACTGAGGTTGTGTACGGGATTCCGTTGCAGATAAAATAATGGAAAAGGGGCAGAAGAGAATGAAACGTTTCTGGAACAGTCTGAATATTGCTTTTTCCATGTATTCACGTCTTCCGGCTGCACAGTGCGACTGGACGGATGAAAACATGAAGTACGTGATGTGCTTTTTCCCGTGGATCGGTGCTGTGATCGGAGCGCTTTGCTTTGGATGGAATTTTCTGGCGGGATGGCTTGGGATGAACGCATCGCTTCGGAATGTAATCCTGATGCTGATTCCGATTGCGGTAAGCGGAGGCATCCATCTCGATGGACTTCTGGATACGGCGGATGCGATGAGTTCCTGGCGTCCGCGTGAGAAACGGCTTGAGATTCTGAAGGATTCCCATGCGGGAGCATTTGCAATCATTGCCTGTGTTGTTTACTTTTTCCTGTTATATGGAACAGTGGATATGATTCAGGGAGAACTGGTGCCTGTTTATGCATTTACCTTCATGATCTCCCGGTCGTTCAGCGGATTTTCCGTAGTAACATTTCCGAAGGCATCGATCAAAGGAACGGTGGCAGGGTTTTCAAAGAGTGCAGAGACAAGGATTATCCAGATTACATGTATTGCTTATGTAATTTTATGTGCAGCAGCAATGTTGTTATTGCAGCCTGCGTATGGGATAGCGGCACTTTTTGGAGCGGTATTGACCTTCGGATGGTATCATCATATGGCGATGAAACATTTTGGCGGCATCAATGGAGATCTGGCGGGATGTTTTCTGTCGGTATGTGAGCTGGTGGTGCCGCTGATGATGGTGGCAGTGCATCTGGTAACAGAAGCTTTGTAAGACTCAGAATAAGTGTTTTCCGGCAATTGAAGGAAGACAGGAAATGGGTGCCATTTCGTTTTCAGTATGTAGAACTTCCAGAAAGGGATCGAAGATGGAGTTTAAAATAAGAAGAGCCGGCAATGAGGATATTTCCGGAATGATGCGGGTTATGGAGGAAGCAAGAGAGAATCCGGTGCATCCGGACTGGTTTGTGGCAGATGATGAGGAGTATATCCGGGATCATCTGGACGGAAAAGGATTTGCAGTAGTTGCCGAAGCGGGAAATGGAGATATCGCAGGCTTCTTTGTCGTAAAATATCCGGAGCAGGATAATAATCTGGGGACATTCCTTGGGTATTCTGCAGAGCAGTTAGGACAGACGGTCATTATGGATTCAGCGGCAGTGGCAGAAATATACCGGGGGCATGGCCTTCAGGGAAAAATGCTGGATGCAGCAGAAGAGAGGATTGATGACAACCGCTGGAGGTATCTGCTTTGTACGGTACATCCTGATAATATCTACAGTCTGTCGAATATGGAGAGCCATGGGTATGTAAAAAGGGCCGAGGTGACGTGTTATGGCGGACGCAGGCGGTATGTTCTGGAGAAAATGATTTAGTAGTCCAGTGGTAAACAGATACAGTTTATGGAAGAAAAGGTGGATCGTATGGAACAAAAAATTCCTTCCATTCTTGTAAGTGCCTGTCTTCTTGGAATTTCGTGCAGATATGACGGAAACACCAATGAGGCAGCGGAGGTTCTCAGATTAAAAGAGCGGTACTGCCTGATTCCGGTATGTCCGGAGCAGATGGGAGGGCTTATGACGCCGCGGCTTCCGGCGGAGATGAGGGACGGGCGTGTCTATGCGAAGGATGGGAGCGATGTGACAGGAGCGTTTGCGAAGGGAGCAGATGCGGTGCTGCATCTTGCGCAGCTCTTCGGATGCAGATGTGCGGTACTAAAAGCACGCAGCCCGTCCTGCGGCAGTCATGTGATATATGACGGTACTTTTTCCGGTACAAGAGTCGAGGGAAACGGTGTGACGGCGGCACTTCTGAAAGAGAATGGAATCCGGGTGTTTACGGAGCATGAGCTGGGAGAACTGGAGCAATGGATGGAAGAACATCGGTAAAATATTTACAGGAATATATCAGGGCAAAGGATTATGATCCTGAAGCTCTTATGCATTATTTTTATAAACTAATCGAAGAAACTGGGGAATTGTCACTTGCCATGCGGAAAAATCTCCGGCGGAAAGAGGGAGATGGAATCAAGGGAACGATCGATGAAGAGCTGTGGGATATCATGTACTATGTGCTGGCGATTGCGAACTGCTATGGAATCGATATGGAAGAGGCAATCCGGGATAAAGAAGTGATCAACAACGTGAAATACCAGACGAAAATGACATTTGAAGAGAACCGGTGAGAAGCATGTATGGCTGCCGGACCGGACAGATTCACTGAGGTTTGCGGAAAAATGATGGGATTCCGGAAATAAAATTTGCTGAAACGGAACAGAGGATATGGCTGAATTGAGACAGAGAGAGGGGCAGAGGTATGAAGCTGGTGATTGGCGGTGCGTATCAGGGAAAGCTTGCATATGCAAAGGAAGCTTATCGGACAGACAGCGGATGGATTGATGGAACAACATGCAGTCTGGACGGGGCAATTGATACCTGCCGTGGAATTTATCATTTTCACGAATATGTGAAACGGCTGCTGCAGTCCGGGCAATTACAGGAAAGCAATAACAGCCTGATTGATATGGAGCAGTGGGCCGCGGCATTTGCGGAAGAGCTTTGCCGCAGGAATCCCGATATTCTGATCGTATCGAATGAGTTAGGGTATGGGATTGTCCCGATGGAGAAGTTTGACAGGCAGTGGCGTGAGCTGGTTGGACGGCTCTGTACCTGTCTGGCGAAGCAGTCGGAGGAAGTCGTGCGGGTTGTCTGCGGAGTAGGGATGCGGCTAAAATAGTGTGTATGCAGATGAAGCTTTAAGGAAGGAAAGCGAAGGATACGATGTTTTTTCCTGTTTTTATAGACTTGTCAGAAAAGGAAATTCTGGTGGTCGGAGCGGGGACCATTGCAGAGCGCCGGGTTCATACGCTCTGCGGTTTCAGCGGCAGGATCACAGTTGTTGCGCCTGAGATTTCGCCCGGGATCCGGGCAGATGCCGCGAAATATTCCATTTCCATCTGTGAGAGGGAATTTTCGGCGGAGGATTTGAATGGTAAAGAGCTGGTGCTGGCATCGACGGATGACCGGGAGCTGAACCGGCAGATTTACAGGTTGTGCAAAGAAAAAGGCATTATGGTGAATGTCTGCAGTGACCAGTCGCTGTGTGATTTCCAGTTTCCGTCCGTCGTGCAGAAGGGCGAAGTAATCATAGGAATCAATGCCTCCGGCAAGAATCACAGGCTGGTCAAGGAGACGCGCAAGCGTGTGGAACGGCTTCTGGACTGTGAAGAAAGCAGATATGAAGCGGGAGGCAGTTCTTTTTTGAGTGAGAAACAAGAGCAGTAGTTCACACTGCAGTCAGGGCGCTGAAACGGTGACGCTGGTCAGATGGGTTCCGTTTTTTGGGCGGAGGTGTGAACAGAAATGAATAAGAAGAATAAATCAGACTGGCAGCTCCTTTGGGCTGAACGGGGCTGAAACGATAGAAATATAAAGTGACAGAGGGATGATCAAATGATAAAATATGGGATAGGTTCCCTGGGAGCTGTACTGATTGGATTTTTGGCGGACTTGGTTTTTGGGGATCCGTCTACTGCACTGCATCCGATTTGCCTGATTGGAAATCTGATTGCAGGGCTGGAAAAAAGAATCCGGAAGCTGTTTCCGGAGACAGAACAGGGAGAGCTGGCTGGCGGACGGCTGCTGGCACTGCTGGTGATGCTGATATCGACCGGGATTCCGGCGATGCTGCTGGTTGGTTTCTATCATATTTCATTTTGGGCAGGGGCAGCGGTGGAAGCAGTGATGTGCTTCTTTATCTTTGCCGTGAAATCTCTGAAGAAAGAGAGCATGAATGTCGGCCGTGCGCTTCAAGAGGAGGGGCTGGATGCCGGAAGGAAAGCGGTTGCGCGGATCGTGGGACGCGATACGGAGGCCCTGTCGGAGACTGGTGTGGTGAAGGCTGCCGTGGAGACGGTTGCGGAGAACTTTTCGGACGGTGTCTTTGCGCCGATGCTGTATCTGATGATCGGCGGCGGTGCATTTGGGTTTTTCTATAAAAGTATCAATACGATGGATTCCATGATTGGATACAAGAATGATAAGTATCTGTATTTCGGGCGTTTTGCCGCGAAGCTGGATGATGCGGTGAATTTCATTCCTGCACGTCTCGCAGCACTGTTTCTGATCCTGACAGCACCGCTCGTTGGACTGGACGGAAAGAAGGCGTGGGAAATTTACCGCAGGGACCGTTTCTGCCATGCCAGCCCCAATTCAGCGCAGACCGAGGCAGCAGCGGCAGGCGCACTGCATATCCGTCTGGCGGGGGACGCGTACTATTTTGGGAAGCTTTATAAAAAGCCGTTTATCGGGGATGATATCCGTCCGGTCGAGGTGGAGGATATTGCGCGGATGAACCGGCTGATGGTGGCGGCATCTGTATTGTCGCTGGTTGTGCTGGGAGTATGCAAAGCAGCTATACTCTGGATCATTGCAGGAATGTAGAAAGCCGCGTTTTCGATTATGCCGTTTGTGTTTGGCATGCGTAAGAACATTGAGGAGACGGGTGGAAGAAGTAGAAAAATTTATTCGGCAAAAAGATGAAGAACAATTTAATGTACTTGTGACTCGGCTTAGAAAAGATTTATATAAATAAAACTCGGTGTTTTACGGAGGTATTTATGGAGCAAAAATTTTATGAAGAAATAAAGAATATATTAACCACAGCAAGAAATAAGGTCTATCAAACCGCCAACTTTGCAATGGTAGAAGCCTACTGGAATATTGGAAAATCAATCATAGAAGAACAAGGTGGTAATGAAAATGCAGAGTATGGGACGGGTTTATTACAAGAATTGTCAAGACAAATGACACAGGATTTTGGCAAAGGATTTACCGTTGCAAATTTGAAAAATATGCGGCAGTTTTATTTGACTTTTCCAAATGGCTACGCACTGCGTAGCGAATTGAGTTGGACACATTATCGGCTTTTGATGCGAGTGGAGAATGAAAATGCAAGAGAATTTTACATGCAGGAAGCTATAAAATCCCAATGGAGTACCAGACAACTTGAGCGACAAATAAATTCTTTCTTTTATGAAAGGTTATTATCCAGTAAAAATAAAGAGCAAGTTGCAGCAGAGATTCAAACACTGGAACCTGCTAAGAAGCCAGAAGATATTATTCGTGACCCTTATGTTTTGGAATTTCTTGGTTTAAGTCCAAATGATGATTTTTATGAGAGTGATTTGGAACAGGCATTAATCACTCATTTACAAAAATTTCTTTTAGAATTAGGTAGAGGTTTTTCTTTTGTTGCCAGACAGAAGCGAATTACTTTTGAAGGGCGTCATTTCAGAATTGACCTTGTGTTTTATAATTATATTTTGAAATGTTTTGTCTTAATAGATTTAAAAGTTGGGGATTTAATGCATCAGGATCTAGGACAGATGCAGATGTATGTTCATTACTATGAACGAGAGCTTATGAATGAAGGAGATAATCCACCTATTGGCATTGTATTATGTGCAGATAAAAGTGAATCGGTGGTTAAATATACGTTGCCTGAAAATGAAAAGCAGATTTTTGCTTCGAAATATAAATTATACTTGCCGAGTGAGGAGGAACTATTGCGGGAATTAAATCAGGAATATCAAGCGTTGGAAGCTGGTAGGACAGGGGAAGCGATTATTGGTAGTATGAAAGAAGAAAGAATTTTGGGGAAAAGAGGTTGCATGAGCGGTAATAGTACTGTATAAATATTTCCCATGTTTTCGTGATTTTGTGGGGATATTTGTCGCTATCTTATTGGGTGAAATCTCGCAAGCGCGATTTCCTTCCAGTAAGATATACTATGAGAAGAAAACCGCTTCTCATAGTGCGCCAGAATCTGGCGATTCTGTCGCTATCATATCGAGTGAAACTCCGCGAGCGCAGTTTCCTTCCGATATGATATATTATGGAATTCATTGTGAAAAAAGAAACAGAAAGGAATCTGTCATGGTTCACAGACACGGCGGGGATATTTATTCATATCCCCAGATTCAGGATTTTTCAGCAAATATTAATTTCCGGGGAATGCCAGAGCAGGTACGGGAGGCCGCGAGGCGGGCAGTGGATGTCTCCATGCATTATCCGGACCCGGATTACCGTACGCTCAGGAGGGCTTTGGCCGGGAGGGAACAGGTAGAGGACAGCCGGATTATCTGCGGGAACGGTGCTGCGGAGTTGATGTTCGCACTGGCGGCGGCACGCAGGCCGAGGCAGGCATTGCTGGCAGTTCCGTCTTTTTTTGAATATGAGCAGGCGCTTACTGCGTTTGGCTGCGGGATTTCCTATTTTTATTTGCGGGAGCAGCAGGGATTTGCACTGGAGGAAGCCTTTCTGGAAGCGGTTGGTGATGATACAGAGCTGATTGTACTGGGAAATCCGAACAATCCGACGGGGCAACTGGTGCAGTCGGAGCTTTTGCGGAGGTTGCTGGAGCTCTGCAGGGAAAGAGGGATTTTCCTTGTGCTGGATGAGAGCTTTTTCGATTTCCTGTGTGAAGCGGACAGGGAAAAAACACTCGAGGGAGGACGGCAGATTCAGGAGCATCCGAACCTGTTTGTGCTGAAATCCTTTACGAAAATCTATGCGATGCCGGGGCTGCGGTTCGGATATGGGATTTGCAGCGATTTGGAACTTCTTCAGACGATGCGTACGATCATGCAGCCGTGGAATGTTTCGATTCCGGCGCAGATGGCGGCGGAGGCGGCATGTATGGAGACGGGATTTGCCTGTGAGACAGCGGAGCAGACGGCGCGGAACCGGAAAGAAATGAAAACATGGCTGGAACAGGCAGGGTATCAGGTATTTGATTCAAATACAAATTTCCTGATGTTCCGTGATCCTTCTGAGGCGGAAGGATCCGTTACGGGAGATAACGGAAGGGCTTGTGTCAGCCTGAAGGATTACTGCTTAAAGTATGGGTTCCTGATCCGGGACTGCAGCAATTTTCCGGGACTTTCCAAAGGGTATTACCGTATCTGTGTCCGCAGCAGGGAAGAGAATGAGAAGCTGTTCCGGGTGCTCGAGGAAGCGGCAAGGCTTCGTAAGTATTGAACGGGCATGCCTGAAAATGTGTGTGCCGGGAAGATAAAAATGTTTGCTGGAGGAGAGTTTGTTTGAATTCTGTATTTTCATGATGAAAGAGGATACATGAAGATACAGTTGAAAGATGTAAAATCCAGATTGAAACAAATGGATAGAAGACAGAAGAAGGGGATGGAACAGATGGCAAAGGCAATCATGATTCAGGGTACGATGTCGAATGTTGGCAAGAGTGTGGTCGCAGCCGGGCTGTGCCGTATTTTCAAACAGGATGGCTACCGGGTGGCTCCGTTTAAGTCCCAGAATATGGCGCTGAATTCGTTTATTACAAAGGAAGGCCTTGAGATGGGACGGGCGCAGGTCATGCAGGCGGAGGCGGCGAGCGTGGAGCCAGTTGTCGCGATGAATCCGATTCTGCTGAAGCCGACGAATGATATTGGTTCGCAGGTCATCGTGAACGGGGAAGTCATCGGCACGATGAATGCACGCGACTATTTTAAGATGAAAAAAAGCCTGATTCCCGATGTGATGAAGGCTTATCATACATTGGAGGAACATTATGATATCATTGTGATTGAGGGGGCAGGAAGCCCGGCGGAGATCAACCTGAAAAAGGATGATATCGTAAATATGGGAATGGCGAAGCTTGCAGGGGCTCCGGTGCTGCTGGTCGGGGATATTGACCGCGGCGGGGTATTCGCGCAGCTTGTCGGCACCGTACAGCTTCTGGAACCGGAGGAACAGCGGATGGTGAAGGGGCTGGTGATCAATAAATTCCGCGGGGATAAGACGATCCTGGACCCGGGAGTGGTGATGCTGGAACAGATGACCGGGATTCCTGTGGTCGGAGTGACGCCGTATCTGCATGTCAGCCTTGAGGATGAGGACAGCCTGAGTGAGCGTCTGGAAGGGAATACGAAGGTGGATCTGATTGATCTGGCGGTCATCCGGCTTCCTAGAATCTCCAACTTTACAGATTTCAATGTATTTGAGAGTGTCGAGGGAGTTTCGGTGCGTTATGTTTCCAACGTACAGCAGCTCGGCAACCCGGATATGATTCTTCTGCCGGGTACCAAGAATACGATGCGCGACCTGCTCTGGATGCGCCAGTGCGGTCTGGAAGCGGCGATCCTGAAAGCACAGCGGCAGGGGACGGTAATCTTTGGAATCTGTGGCGGCTATCAGATGTTGGGAAAGAGTATTACGGATGCAGAGGGCGTCGAGGAGGGCGGAACCATCCGGGGAATGGGACTGCTTGATATGGATACGGTGTTCGAGAGGGAAAAGGCACGGACCCGTGTGGAAGGGACATTTCTCGCACCGGGAGGCATCCTGCAGGAGCTGTCGGGGCTTCCACTCTATGGATATGAAATCCATATGGGGCGCTCCACGGTCGGTGAGGCTGTGCAGCCGCTGACGGAAATTGAGGATGGAATCACAGGGGAAAAGAAGCGGGAAGGCGCATGGCAGGGAAATGTGTATGGAACGTATGTGCACGGCGTCTTTGACCGGGAGGAGATCGCATCCGGGATCGTGCGTGCCCTTGCGAAGGCAAAGGGAATCACGGAGGAGATGGGGACGGCGGTTGATTTTGCGAAGTTCAAGGAAACGCAGTATGACCTGCTGGCAGACGGGCTGCGGCAGCATCTCGATATGAAGAAGATTTATGAGATACTGGAAGCGGGAATATGATGCAGCAGATGCGTCAGAGCATGGAGACAATGACGGATGATTTTGCATGAAATGCGAAGGCAGCCGCAGACATATGATAATCAACAGGAGTGGAGACAGCACAGTGAATATAGAATGGAATGCAGATGATTATACCAGCAATTTTAATTTCGTATACGGGTACGGGGAAGCCGTCACGGAACTTCTGACTGTACCGCAGAGGGCTCTTGTCATTGATCTTGGCTGCGGAAATGGTACGCTCACGAAGAAACTGTCAGAGAAAGGCTACCGTGTCATGGGAGTCGACGCATCAGCGGACATGATTGCATCGGCCAGAGAGCGCTATCCGGAGCTTTCGTTTGTCCGTGCGGATGCGCTTGCGTTTGAACTGGAGGAGAAGGCAGATGCCATATTTTCAAACGCTGTATTTCATTGGATTGATGCGGGGAAACAGCAGCAGCTTTTGCAGCACATTGCCTCTCAGTTGAAGCCGGGAGGAGAACTGGTCTTTGAGTTCGGGGGAAAAGGATGTGCTGAGACGGTACATGCAGAGCTGAAACGGGTATTTGACGGACATGGTCTGGCGTATCCGAGAGTGTTTTATTTTCCATCCATCGGCGAGTATGCGCCCCTGATGGAGAAAGCCGGCTTCAGAATCCATTATGCGGTGCTGTTTGACCGCCCTACCGAACAGAAAAATGAGAACGGTCTGGAAGAGTGGATTCGGATGTTTGTCAAAAAGCCGTTTGAGGGAATGGAAAAAGGGCTGGCGGATGAAATCATCGCGGAGACGGTACAGCGTCTGCGGCCACAGCTATTTATGAATGGAAAATGGTATGTAGATTATGTCAGAATACGAATGCGGGCTGTGAAAGTAAAATGATGGTTCAGGAAGTTTTAAAATTCGTATGAGGAGAAAGGATGAACAGTATGGAGGAATACAGAAAAATCAGTCTGGATGATATCGAGCGTCTCGGTCCGATGGAGATTGAGCGCCGCAGCTTTGAGATCATCTCAGAGGAAGCGGGCGGCAGGATTCCGGATGATATCCGGGCAATGATTATCAAGCGGGTGATCCACACTTCGGCAGATTTCGAGTATATCGACAATCTCTGCTTTTCAGACGGGGCAGTGGAACATGCGCTGGAAGCGCTGAAGAATGGAGCGTGGATCGTCACGGATACGAATATGGCTCTTTCCGGTATCAACAAGAAGAGTCTTCAGAAGGCAGGCGGCGAGGCACATTGTTTTATCGCCGACGAGGATGTGGCGGAGGAAGCGAAGCGGCTAGGAGTCACGAGGGCTTCCGTCTGCGTGGACAAGGCGGCGAAGCTGGAACGGCCGCTGATCTATGCGGTGGGAAACGCGCCGACGGCGCTGGTCCGCCTCTATGAGCTGATTCAGGAGGGAAAGATCAGGCCGGAGCTGATCATCGGTGTTCCGGTCGGCTTTGTCAATGTCGTACAGTCCAAGGAGCTGATTATGCAGACGGATATTCCGTATATTGTGGCGCGCGGCCGCAAAGGCGGAAGCAATGTGGCGGCATGTATCTGCAATGCGCTGCTGTATCTTCTGGACGGCAGCAGGCGGTGAGGAAATGAAGATCAGATCTGCGATGGCGCAGTGGATACGGAATTTAATCTGAAAAAGGCGGAACCTTCGGCTAATTGCAGTATGTGCAGAAGTATGACATCATGCAAAGTATGCTGCACGCAGCGAATATGCCGGAGCGTATGGAAATAGTGAGTAGAAGAGTTAGTGTTCACGGAGAAGAAGGGAGGAAGGCGTATGCAGGTTTGCCTGATCAGGCATGGTAAGACAGCAGGAAATCTGGAGCATCGCTACGTCGGTTCCACGGATGAGGATTTGACAGCCGGTGCGGCGGAGGAATTAAAAGAAAACAGAGACCGATATCCCGCGCCGGACTGCGTATTTTCCAGCCCTTTGAAACGCTGTGTCCGGACAGCAGAGCTGCTGTTTCCCGGAATGCAGGCAGAGATTCTGCCGGGGCTTCGGGAATGTGATTTCGGAGAGTTTGAATATAAAAACTATCAGGAGCTTCAGGGGAATGCGGATTATCAGGCGTGGATTGACAGCAATGGAACGCTTCCGTTTCCGGGCGGTGAGAGCCGGGAGGAATTTATCCGAAGATGTACGGCGGCATTTGAGGAAGGCTGCCGGAGGGCGGAACAGATGGGCTGCAGGTTTCCTGCTTTTGTGGTACATGGCGGGACGATCATGGCAGTGCTTGACCGTTTTTCCGAACCTCACAGAGATTATTTTGACTGGCAGGTAAAAAACGGTGAAGGCTATGTGGGAGAATTATTGCGGGAGGGCTTCAGGCTTACCGCATTGGAGAAGCTTCCGGGACCCGCCAAAACCGGAATTGAAGATCAGTTTGTGATGAAAAAGAACAAGAAGCTGCGCTGCGGCTATACCACAGGGAGCTGTGCAGCTGCGGCAGCCAAGGCAGCGGCCACTATGCTGCTGACCGGGCGGCGCTGCAGGAGAGTGGAGCTGATGACGCCTAAGGGGATTTTGCTTCATCTTCCGCTGGAGGAACAGAAGATCACGGCAGCACAGGCGGTCTGTGCAGTGCGGAAGTACGCCGGAGATGACCCGGATGCAACGGATGGAATCCTGGTGTATGCGTCGGCAGAGAGACTGGAGCATGAATCTGACGGAAAATGGTATGAAAGCTGCGGTGTGCGGGCGGAAGAGGGAAAGACAGAGAGAAAGCCGCAGCCGGGACAGGCAGAATGGTCATCAGAAACTGGTGGAGCCGGATCTGAAAAGAAGGCAATTGTATCCGGGGTGAACGTCATCATAGATGGCGGAATTGGCGTTGGACGTGTGACGAAGCCCGGACTGGAACAGCCAGTCGGGGCTGCTGCGATCAACCGTGTGCCGCGGGAGATGATTGCGAGAGAGGTCCGGGCTGTCTGCGAAGAATACGAGTATGAGGGCAGGATCAAGATTACAATCTCTGTACCTGAAGGCGTGGAAATCGCGAAAAAGACCTTCAATCCACATATCGGGATCATGGGAGGGATCTCTATTCTGGGAACCAGCGGGATCGTCGTCCCGATGAGCGAGGAAGCTCTGATTGCGAGTATCCGTGTGGAGATGAAGCAGAAATTCTCGAACGGAGAGCAGTATCTGCTGATTACCCCGGGGAATTACGGGGCTGACTTTATCCGGAGGAAGGAGCTTTCTCAGGCGCTGGATGCAGAGCATTCGATGAAATGCAGCAATTACGTCGGGGAGACGCTCGATATGGCCGTGGAGCTTGGGGTAAAAGGAATCCTGTTTGTCGCGCACATTGGAAAGTTTATCAAGGTGTCCGGCGGTATCATGAACACGCATTCGGCACATGCGGACTGCCGTGCGGAGTTGATGGCGGCCCAGGGGATGCGCGCCGGAGCTTCGGAGGAGACGGTGCGGGAATTGCTGGCTTCCAACACAACGGAGGAGGCGGTCGGGATTCTCAGTCAGGCAGGGCTGCTGGAGCAGACCATACGGGAGGTCACAGGGCGGATTCGCTTTCATTTACAGAAACGGTGCCAGGGGGCGCTGCAGACGGAGGTGATTCTGTTTTCCAATCAGTACGGCTATCTGGGGGAGACCGATGGAGCTGAGGAGATGATGGAGAAAATTATTTTTCAGCAGGCGGAAACATCAGGCAAAGGGATGGAGAATGAATGCGATGAAAAGTAAATGCGAATCCTGCGTCTACTACGAATATGAGGAAGACTACGAGTGTTATGTGTGTCAGATGGATCTGGATGAGGATGAAATGTACCGTTTCCTGACCAATACATATCAGGATTGCCCGTATTATAAATATGGCGACGAATACTTGGTTGTGAGACATCAGATGTAGGGACGGAGGTGTAAAGAATGGGATATTTTAAGCATGCATCGTTTTTTGTTCCGGGATATTTTTGATCATGCAGGAGAGTACAGAAGGTATAACATTGCCAAAAAAGAACCCGTTCTTGGCGGGCGCAGTGTTGTTTACGCAGATTTCCGAAGTATTCGTGATACGCTGGCGTACGATTTCCGTGAGGAAAAGGATTATGAATACTACGATATGAGCCATGAAAAGATGGTGCGCCACATATCGAAGTTTGTCTCTGATATCTGGCAGGTCCACCCTTTTATGGAAGGAAACACAAGGACAACTGTCTTGTTTACGGAACGCTATCTTCGGAGTTTGGGCTTTGACGTAGACAATGAGATGTTTGCCAGACATGCACGCTATTTCCGCAATGCGCTGGTGAGAGCAAATTATGCGGATTTTCAAAGAGGAATTTATGCGGATCACAGTTATCTGGAACAGTTTTTTGATAATCTGATCTATCATGCGGATCACAGGCTGCAAAGCAGGGATCTGATTCTTCAGAAGCTGGTGGAATAGATTCGATTACAAAGTAAATGGCAAGGAGTATGTTTATGTTACAAATGATTGAAACAGTCAACAGTGCGGTCAACAATTTTATCTGGGGAGTCCCGGCGATGGTTTGTATCATCGGAGTAGGGCTGTTTCTGAGTCTGAGGCTGCGGTTTATCCAGATTCGGAAATTTCCCTATGCGATCAAAACAACTATCGGGCGGATGTTCCGGAAGCGGGAGGCTTCGGACGGGACGATGACACCGTTTCAGGCGGTCTGTACGGCGCTTGCAGCTACAGTGGGAACCGGTAATATCGCAGGAGTGGCTGGGGCAATCGCAATCGGAGGCCCGGGGGCTGTCTTCTGGATGTGGGTTTCCGCGCTGCTTGGTATGTGTACGAAGTTTGCGGAGGTGACGCTCGCCGTTCATTTCCGGGAGCGAAATGCGCAGGGCGATCTGGTCGGCGGGCCGATGTACTATATTAAAAATGGACTCGGCAGACACTGGCAGTGGCTGGCGGTTGCTTTTTCGGCATTCGGGGTGCTTACCGTGTTCGGTACCGGAAATGCGACACAGGTCAATACGATCACGACAGCCGTGAATTCAGCGCTTCTGAACTACAACGTAATCTCGGAGGATTTCGTGACGGTCAGCAATCTGATCATGGGAATTCTGATCGCAGTGTTGGTCGGGCTGGTGCTTCTGGGAGGTGTGAAGCGAATCGGAAGCGTGACAGAAAAGCTGGTTCCGTTCATGGCACTTTTTTACATCATACTGGCACTCGGTGTTGTCTTTATAAATATCCGGAATGTTCCCCAGGTATTTGCTTCTATTATTCAGGGCGCCTTTCAGCCGGGAGCTGTGACCGGAGGTGTGGTAGGAAGCTTTTTCCTCAGTATGAAAAAGGGAGTATCGCGTGGGATTTTCTCAAATGAGGCAGGTCTCGGTACGGGCTCGATCGCACATGCCTGCGCTGACACGCGCAAGCCGGTAAAGCAGGGATTTTTCGGCGTTTTTGAGGTATTTGCAGATACGATTGTGATCTGTACGCTGACTGCGCTGGTTATTTTGTGCAGCGGCATTCCGGTGCCGTACGGAAATGATGCGGGAGCTGAACTGACAATCCGCGGCTTTATTTCAGCATATGGGAACTGGGTTTCCATATTTACAGCGGTTTCGATGTGCTGCTTTGCATTTTCCACGATTATCGGATGGGGGCTTTACGGGGCAAGGTGTATCGAATTTTTGTTTTCCCCGAAGGTCATCAAGCCGTTTATGGTGGTTTATTCGCTGGTGGCGATTCTGGGAGCGACGGTAGACCTCGGGCTGCTCTGGAGTATTGCGGAGACATTTAACGGGCTGATGTCAATTCCGAACCTGATTGCGGTCTTCCTGCTGTCAGGAACTGTAGTGAAGCTGGTCAGAGAATATTTTGCGGACGGTCAGGAGCAATAGTTCTGTGAGATATTTGCAGAAGCTAAGGTGGATAGAACTGTCAGGAACAGAGACAGTATAAAGGAGCATTTTGAAGGAACGCATCCTGCCTGCAGGGATATTGGAACATACCAGTAGTTGGCAGGGAAAGGCGATAGTACAAAAGTAAATTCAGGAGGATACAGAAAATGGCAGGAGTTTTATATGGCGTAGGAGTAGGACCGGGAGATCCGGAATTGATGACAATGAAAGCAGTCCGTCTGATCCGGGAAAATGAGGTGATTGCAGTGCCGGGGCCGGTGGCGGAAGAAACAGTCGCTTACCAGATTGCAGTACAGGCAGTGCCGGAGCTGGCATCGAAGGTGCTTGTCCCGGTCAATATGCCAATGACACATGACAAAGAAGAGATGGAGCGCAACCATGATCTGGCGGCGCAGACGCTGGAAGGATATCTGGAGCAGGGGAAGAATGTAGTATTTCTGACACTCGGAGATCCGACCATTTATTCGACGTATCTGTATGTGCAGAAGCGTGTGGCAGATCATGGCTACCAGACAGAGCTGGTCAGTGGAATCACTTCTTTCTGCGCGGCGGCAGCGAGAGCGAATGTCTCACTGGTTGAGTGGAGTGAGCAGCTCCATGTGCTGCCGGCGGTACACAGGCTGGAGCATCCGCTGGATTTGCCGGGAAATTATGTCCTGATGAAATCAGGAAAGAAGATGGCGCAGGTAAAAGAGATGCTGAGGAAGAGCGGCAGAGATGTTGTCATGGTAGAGAACTGCGGAATGGAGTCGGAGCACGTATACAACAGTGTCGATGAGATTCCGGATGATGCAGGGTATTATTCTCTGATTATTGCAAAGGAGGCAAAGAAATGATTCATTTTGTGGGTGCAGGAAGCGGAGCAGCCGATCTGATCACTGTGCGCGGCAGCAGGCTTCTCGGAGAAGCGGATGTGATTATCTATGCCGGGTCACTTGTAAATCCGGAGCTTCTGGAACTGAAAAAGGATGGCTGTACCGTTTATGACAGTGCCAAAATGACACTGGAGGAAGTAATTGCCGTGATGAAAGAGACGGAATCCAAAGGGCTTGTGACTGTGCGTCTGCACACAGGTGATCCATGCGTTTACGGGGCGATCCGTGAGCAGATGGATCTGCTGGATGAAGCCGGGATAACCTATGATTACTGTCCGGGAGTCAGCGCTTTCTGCGGCGCAGCGTCCGCGCTGAATCTGGAATACACCCTTCCGGGAATTTCACAGACGGTAATTATCACGAGAATGGCAGGGCGGACTCCGGTGCCGGAGCGCGAGGAAATCGCAAAGCTGGCGTCACATGGCTCCACGATGGTGATATTCCTGAGCACCGGAATGCTTGAAAAGCTGAGTGAGCGGCTGATGGCAGGCGGATACCGGGCAGACACCCCGGCAGCTATCGTATACAAAGCGACCTGGCCGGAGGAGCGGAGCTATATCTGCACGGTGTCGACTCTGGCACAGTGTGCGAAGGAGAACCATGTCACCAAGACTGCGCTGATTATCGTCGGAGATACGGTGGCACAGGCGGGCTATAACCGTTCTGAGCTGTATCATCCTGCCTTTACAACGGAATTCCGTCAGGCGACAGAGACGAGAGAGTAGTGCCAGCCGGAGGAAGCGGTGAAAGAGTATCTTGCAGGAACCGGAAACAGGACGGATACGGTGGCAGGAAATTGGCAGCAGGAAAATGAGGTGGATTGTCTTGGGACGAATAGGCATTGCAGCTTTTACTGAACGGGGGAAGCATCTGGCACAGAGAATTTCGGAGATGCTTTCCGGGGAATATGAAATATCCATGTATGAAAGCGGACTGAAGCTCTGGTGCAGGGAACAGTTCGAAGCACACAGTGAAGGTGTGATCTTTGTCGGGGCGAGCGGGATCGCGGTGAGGACGATCGCACCATATCTGAAGAGTAAGACCACAGACCCGGCCGTGCTGGTGATTGACGAGGCCGGAAGGTATGTGATTTCGCTTCTTTCCGGACATATCGGCGGAGCAAACCGGCTTGCGCTCCTGGTAGCCGGACTGATTGGCGCTGAGCCGGTCATCACGACAGCGACAGATGTCAACGGCAAGTTTGCGGTTGATGTATTTGCGAAGGATAATCAACTGGCAATCGACAGCATGAAGGCGGCGAAGGAAATATCGGCCGCAATCCTGCGCGGGGAGCCGGTCGGCGTGTACTGTGAGGGAAGAATTACGGGGGAGATACCGCCGGAGCTGACTCTGCTCTCGGGGAGGAAAACGCCGGATGGAAAAGAATCTGAGCAGATAAGCCTGCAGAGGCAGTATTTTTCAGAGAGAGATTCGGAAGAAAATCCGGAAACAGGGCATCAGATTTCAACTCCTGTGTCATGGAGGGGACATCTCATCTGTATTTCGCGTGACGTTTTGCGGTATCCTTGTCGCTGTGATTCTGATATGGCGGCGGACCGGGCTGCAGTAGAACCATGCGGCTCTGTCACATGGCTTCACCTGCGTCCGAAGCCATGGATTGTCGGTATTGGCTGCAGGAAAGGAAAGCCGGAAGAGGAGATCGAGGAGGAAGTCCGGAAGGTGCTGGGGGAGCAGCAGATTTCCATGGAGGAGATTGCAGGAGTGGCATCGATCGATCTGAAAAAAGAAGAATCGGGACTGAACGCATTCTGCCGCAAATATGGGCTGCGGTTTGAGACATACCCGGCGGAGGTGCTTCTTGGCGTATCGGGAGAATTTTCTTCGTCAGGATTCGTCCAAAAGACGACAGGCGTGGATAATGTGTGTGAGCGTTCTGCCCTGTGCATGGCAGGGGAAGGTGGGACACTGGTGCGCAGAAAATATGCAAATAACGGCGTGACCGTCGCGGTGGCGGCACGGGATTGGAGTGTACATTTTGAAAAATAAAGTATATGTGGTAGGAATGGGGCCGGGAGAGGCCGGACTGATGTGCCAGGAGGCGGATAGACTCTTGCAGGAATGTGATACGATTATAGGATATACCGTCTATGTGAACCTGCTCAGAGAAGTGTATCCCGGCAAGGAGTTTCTGACGACTCCGATGACACAGGAAGCGAAGCGCTGTGAGATGGCATTCGAGGAGGCCATGAAGGGCAAAAAGGTGATTATGGTCTGCAGCGGGGATGCCGGGGTTTACGGTATGAGTGGCCTGATGCTGGAAATCGGCGCGGACTATCCGGAAATTGAGGTGAAAGTAATTCCGGGAATCACGGCGGCTCTGAGCGGTGGAGCTGTGCTCGGAGCACCGCTGACACATGATTTTGCGGTTGTCAGTCTGAGTGACCGCCTGACTCCGTGGGAGAAGATCGAGAAGCGGCTGGAGCTCGCGGCGAAAGCAGATTTTTCTATCTGCATTTACAATCCGTCCAGCAAGGGCCGGCCGGACTATCTGAAGCGCGCCTGCGATATCCTGCTGCGTGTACTCCCGCCGGACCGCATCTGCGGCACGGTCGAGAATATCGGGCGTGAGGGGGAAGCGGCGAATATTTATACGCTTCAGGAGCTGCGCGACACACAGGTTAATATGTTTACGACTGTGTTTATTGGGAATTCTATGACAAAAGAGATAGGCGGACGTATGGTGACGCCGAGAGGATACCGGATATGAACAAAAAAATAAAACAAAGCCCGCGTGTTCTGGTATTTGGCGGCACGATTGAGGGCAGGCGGATTTCGGATTATCTGGTTTCAAACAGGATTTTCCATACGGTCTGCGTTGCAACGGAATATGGCGAAGAGGTTCTCTCGCAGCAGGAGTATCTGGAGGTACATCGCGGACGCATGGATATGGAGCAGATGCGCTGCTTTATGAGCGAGGGCGGATATACGGCAGTGGTGGATGCCACACATCCGTATGCGGTGGAGGTGTCTAAAAATGTCCGAGCGGCCTGTGAGCAGGCAAATCTGCCGTATCTGCGCTATCTGCGCCCGTATGCAGGCGTCTGCGGCAGAGATGGAAAGCTGTCAGAGCCTGCCGTGCGCTCAGAAAAAGCGGCGGAACGTATTACCAATGCTGCTTCCGAAACACCGAAGGAAGCTTCAGATAATGGAACGCAGGCTTCCTTACAGAACGCAGTCTGGGTCAATTCTACCCGTGAAGCGGCCGAGTATCTGGAAACACAGGAGGGGCAGATTTTCCTGACCACCGGAAGCAAAGAGCTGCATATCTTCACAGAGATACTTACGAAACGTTCCCGGATATTTGCACGTGTTCTTCCATCTGCGGAGGTGATCGCATCCTGCCGGGCGCTTGGGCTGGAAGGAAAGCAGATCTGTGGAATGCAGGGTCCCTTTTCTGCGGATATCAATGAGGCAATGCTGCGCCAGACGAAGGCTGCCTTTCTGGTGACGAAGGATACCGGGATATCCGGCGGCTTTCCGGAAAAGCTCGAAGCAGCAGGGCGTGCCGGAGTTTCCGTTGTCATCATCCGAAGGCCGGAGGAAGCCGGATGCAGCTGGGAGGAAGTCACCGAAGCTCTGAAGCGGCTGCTGGCAGCGGCGGGACACGAGATTGCCGGGGAAGCTTCGGCAGAGGATAAAAATGCGGGAAAAGCCGAAGAGCTTTGGTGTGAGGATAAGGCCGCTGAAAAACTTCCTGGCGGAGATAAAAAAGCGACGAGTGCGGAAAGACTTGCGGGTGAAAAGCGGACAATCAGTTGTATCGGGATCGGTATGGGAACGCTGGCGACACTGACACATGAAGCAGCGGAGAAGATTCTCGGTGCACAGATTGTTTTTGGCGCGAAGCGGATACTGGAAAGTGCGAGAGACGCATTGGCAGATGAATTGGGCAGGCTGCCCGCATCTCCCGTTTTTGTTGAGGAATATATCGGCACAAAGATAGCATCTTATATGGATCAACACCCGCAATACTGCCGGGCGGCGGTTCTGATGTCCGGCGATGTCGGATTTTACAGCGGAGCGCGGGGAATCGGTGCAGCATTTCCGCCGGAGGAGGTCCGGTATTACTGTGGGATCTCTTCTATCGTGTATTTTGCCTCAAAGATCCCGACCGCATGGCAGGATGCGAAGCTTTTGAGCGCACACGGGAAACAGATCGCACTGCTGAATTACGTCTGCCGCTATCCGAAAATCATACTGCTGGTGAGCGGAGCGGAAGATGTGGAACGGATCTGTGCAGAGCTTGCGGAAGCAGGGATGGATCAGGTACGGGTGACGGTTGGGACGAACCTGTCATACCCGGAGGAGACCATACGGTCAGGTGCTCCTTCTGATTTCCTGAAATGCACGACCACGGGACTCCATATCATGATGCTTGAAAATAAAGAGGCGCGCCATGTTATTACTCCGGGGATACCGGACGAGGAATTTGTGCGCGGAAAGGTTCCAATGACAAAAGAGGAGATACGTGCATTGTCTGTTGCCAAGCTGCGGCTGACGGAAGATGCCGTAGTCTACGATGTCGGCGCCGGAACTGGATCAGTGTCGGTGGAGTGTGCGCGGCTCTGCACAGCAGGCAGAGTGTATGCCATCGAGAGAAAGCCGGAAGGAATCAGTCTGATCCGTGAGAACAGCCGGAAAATGCAGGTTTCCAATGTGATACCGGTGGAGGGGCTGGCGCCGCAGGCGCTCGAAGAGCTTCCGGCTCCGACCCACGCATTTATCGGAGGAAGCTCCGGAAATATGAAGGAAATCATCCAGACGCTTCGAGGGAAGAACCCGGAGGTACGTGTGGTAATCAATACAATTGCGCTGGAGAGTATTGCCGAGGTGACAGACCTGCTGGCTGAATTCGGAATCAGTGATGCAGACATTGTGCAGGTAGCGGCGGCAAAATCGCGTGTATTGGGAAGATATCATATGATGACGGCGCTGAATCCCGTTTATATTATCTCATTCGGCGGTTTGTGATGGAGGGATGTCCGTGTTCCTGCAGCTGTACCCAAATTGCAAGCTGCTCTTCCATGATGTGATGGAAGGATGTCTGTGTGCTTCGCGGCGGGAAAAGTGTGATCTGCGGCAACAAATATCGTACACGGTATGCCGGCAAAAAGCTTACGGAACAGACGAATGGATTTATGAGTGAAACCTGCAGAGACTGATTAACAGACATAGATGATAGCAAAAGAAGAGGAGTGGATTCGGTCATGCTGCATCTGCCAAGAATTATGCTTGCCGCCCCGTCGAGCGGCAGCGGGAAAACGATGATTACCTGCGGGCTGCTGCAGGCATTGAAAAACAGGGGACTGGAGCCCGCATCATTCAAGTGCGGGCCTGACTATATTGATCCGATGTTCCACTCAAAGGTCATCGGGGCAAAGTCCAGAAATCTCGACACCTTTTTTACGGAGGACAAAGTCACGAGGTATCTCTTTGCGAGAACAGCGTCCGGGGCAGGTATTTCTGTGCTGGAGGGCGTGATGGGAATCTATGACGGTCTGGGTGGTACCTCGGTAAAGGCATCCTCCTATGATCTGGCTTCCGTGACGGATACTCCGGTGATTCTGGTCGTGAATGCACGCGGCATGAGCCTGTCTGTGATTCCGATGATCCGGGGATATCTGGATTATCAGAAGAGGTTCGGAAACATGGTGATCCGCGGAGTCATCCTGAACCAGATGACGAAAATGACATATCTGCTTCTGAAGGATGAGATCGAAAAACAGACAGGGGTCCGGCTGCTGGGATATGTCCCGAAGCTGGAGGATTGTATGATAGAAAGCCGCCATCTGGGACTTGTGATGCCGGATGAGGTGGCTGATTTGCAGAGAAAATTGCAGAAACTGAGCGGGGAACTGGAGCAGTGCCTCGACCTGGAAGGGATTCTGGCACTTGCACAGGAGGCGGAGGATTATCGTGAGGAAGAAGCAGAGTGGGAGTTCCCGGAAAAGCTCAGTTCGCATCCCAGGATTGCTGTCGCTATGGATGAAGCGTTCTGTTTTTATTATCAGGACAACCTGGAGCTGATGAAAGAGCTGGGGGCAGAGCTTGTATTTTTTTCACCTCTGCATGACAAAGGACTGCCGGAGCATACAGACGGACTGCTGCTTGGCGGAGGATATCCGGAGCTGTATGCCAAAACACTCTCGGAAAATATGGGGATGAAGGAACAGATTCGTACAGCGATTGAAAATGGAATCCCCTATCTGGCAGAGTGCGGAGGATTTATGTACCTGCATGAGTCGATGGAGGATATGGAAGGAAACAAATATCCGATGTGTGGATGTATCGCCGGAGAGGCGTATCGGACGCCTAAGCTGTCACGCTTTGGATATGTCCATCTGAGTGCAAACCATACCGCGGTACAGCAGGAGGAACCGGAGAATGGCCAGCTCCTTGCGGACGGGGAGATGATCCGGGCGCATGAGTTTCACTATTTTGACAGCACAGACCCGGGGAGAGATTATCATGCGAAGAAACCGAACGGGCGCAGACAGTGGGATTGTATTCACGGAACACATGTGAGTGCCGCCGGATATCCGCATCTGTATTACTGGTCGAATCCGGAATTTGTGCTGCGATTTCTGAGAAAAGCCGAGGAGTATTCCGGGCACAGAGAACAGTGAAGCGTGTTGTTTTCACAGGCAGAAGTGCTGATTGTAAATGTTCAAATATGTTTTGCAGTGAAGTTTACGAAAGAAAGGATGAAAGAAAAAATGGAACAGAAGGAAGTGTCGCTGGAAGAGGTACTGCGCGGAATTGTACCGCGCGACGAGGAGGCAGTGGAGGTTTGCTGGAAACGCTGGGACAGTATCGCCAAGCCGCTCCGGAGCCTTGGCTGGATGGAGGATGCGATCACAAGGATTGCGGGTGCACAGCACACGCCAAATGTGAAAACAGACCGGAAGATTCTGGTACCGTTCTGCGCGGACAATGGGATTGTGGAGGAAGGTGTGACACAGACAGGGCAGGAAGTGACCGCGATCGTGGCAGAAAATTTTCTGGATGAAAAATCATGCGCGGCGATTATGTGCCGGGAATCCGGGACAGAGATCCGTCCGATTGATATAGGAATGGTAACGGATACGCCGCGCGTAGAGAAGCGGAAGGTTGCTTACGGGACGAAGAATTTCTCCAAAGAGCCGGCAATGACGCGGGAAGAGGCGGTACGTGCCGTCGAGACAGGCATTCATCTGGCCGGAGAATTGAAGGAGCAGGGGTACGGTCTGATTGCCACCGGAGAGATGGGAATCGGCAATACCACAACTTCCAGTGCCGTGGCGGCTTCCCTTCTGAACGTACCTGCGGAAGAGATGACCGGGCGGGGAGCAGGGCTGTCTCTGCAGGGTCTGAACCGGAAAATACAGGTAATCCGGGAGGCAATCGAGCGCTGGGATCTGACGAATCAGGAGCCGCTTACCATTCTTGCATATGTCGGAGGATTTGATCTGGCCGGAATGGTCGGAATGTATCTGGGGGGCGCATATTATCATGTGCCTGTCGTGATTGACGGATTTATCTCTTCCGTAGCTGCCCTGCTCGCGATCCGCCTGTGCCCTGAAGCGAAGGGCTATATGCTGGCTTCCCACGTTTCAAAGGAGCCGGCTGCGCGCAGAGTTCTTCAGGAGGTCGGACTTCCTCCGATGATCGACGGCGGCCTGTGCCTCGGAGAAGGAAGCGGGGCCGTTGCAGTGTTCCCGCTGATTGAGATGGCGAATGTGATTTATCAGAAGATGAGTACCTTTGAGCAGATCAATGTGGATGCGTACCAGCCATTATAAAGCGGGAGTTTACGTAATGGTGTGAGAGGCCATTGAACACGATTTACAGGAGATATCAGAATTGTATCTATATGTTGATTGGCATAGCAGGGAGGCACAGGAATGGAACAGCAGGAAAATAAGCACAAACGCCGTGTCAGGTATTCGGGGAAATATCCGAGACGGTTTGAGGAAAAATACAAGGAGCTGCAGCCGGAGAAGTATGCCGATACGGTATCCAGAGTGATTCAGAAGGGCAGCACGCCTGCCGGAATGCATATCTCCATCTGTGTGAAGGAGATACTGGATTTTCTACAGATTCAGCCCGGGCAGCAGGGACTGGATGCGACGCTGGGTTATGGAGGGCATACACTGGAAATGCTGAAATGTCTACAGGGGCAGGGCCATCTGTATGCGCTGGATGTGGATCCGATTGAGTCCGCGAAGACAAAAGAGCGTCTGGAACGGCTGGGGTTTGGAGAGGATATCCTGACCGTACAGCTCCGGAACTTTTCGGATATCGACCGGGTGGCGGAGAAAGCCGGAAAATTCCATTTTGTCCTTGCTGATCTGGGGGTTTCTTCGATGCAGATCGACAACCCGGAACGTGGATTTTCGTATAAGGTGGAGGGACCGCTGGATCTTCGGATGAATCCGCAGCGGGGAATCAGTGCGGCTGAACGGCTCCGGGAGATTTCGCGGGAGGAACTGCAGGGAATGCTTGTGGAAAATGCCGATGAACCATATGCGGAGGAAATATCGAAAGCAGTGATTTCCGCGAGAAAGAGTGGAAAAAAGATGGAAACAACGACTCAGTTAAAAGAAATCATCGAGCAGGCGCTGTCCTTTCTTCCGGAAAAAGAGAGAAAAGAGAGCGTGAAAAAGTCCTGCCAGCGGACCTTCCAGGCACTCCGCATCGATATCAATCATGAGTATGAAGCACTGTATGAATTTCTGGAAAAGCTTCCGGATGTGCTGGAAGCGGGAGGCAGAGTTGCAATCCTGACATTTCATTCCGGGGAGGACCATCTGGTCAAAAAATCATTTAAGCATTTTTATAAAGAAGGAATTTACAAGGAGATATCCAATGAAGTGATACGCCCGTCGGCAGAGGAATGCATCCGGAACAGCCGGGCGCATTCGACGAAAATGCGCTGGGCTGTCAGGGCAGAATGATTGAAATTCGCAGAGCGTTCGGAATCGTTTGCCATGGTTTTAATGTGCTGTCACCTCGTTTGGCGTATCCATTCCCTTTTCATGGCTGACCGCATTCTCCAGCGTCGTCTGGCTGATTGCGGTCAGCGCTTCTTCTGTGAAAAATCCCTGATGGGAAGTGATGATCACATTCGGGAAGGAGAGAAGTCTGGCAGTGACGGAGTGTTCCAGAATCTCGTCGGAGCGGTCCTCGAATACGTTCGGTGTCTCTTCCTCATAGACATCAAGCCCAACCGCGAAGAATTTACGCGCGCGGATTCCTTCAATCAGATCCTCCGTTTTGACCAGCCCACCGCGGGAGGTGTTGACGAGAATCACACCGTCTTTCATTTGCCGGATTGTCTCACGGCAGATCAGATGGTAATTTTCCTCCGTGAGCGGACAGTGGAGGGAAATGAGGTCGCTCTGGGCAAGCAGCTCGTCAAGTGAGACATATTCCGCAAAGTCCAGAGAAGGGTTGTGGTGGATATCGTAGGCGAGAACTTTCATGCCGAAGCCATGACAGATGCGCGCCATCGCAGCGCCGATTTTTCCGGTACCGACGATACCTGCCGTTTTCTGATAAAAATTATAGCCCATCAGTCCGCCGAGACTGAAATCATTTTCCCGTACCTTCACGTAGGATTTGTGTACATGCCGGTTCGCCGCAAGCGCCAGCATCATAGCATGTTCAGCTACTGCTTCCGGAGAATATCCCGGAACACGGAGGACACGGATTCCGAGACGTGAAGCAGTTTCCAGATCTACATTGTTGAATCCGGCACACCGCATCAAAACGAGGTGTACTCCATGCTGGTTCAGCGATTCCAGAGTCTCTGCACGGATATCGGAGTTGACGAATGCGCAGACGGCGTCATAGCCTTCTGCCATTACCGCCGATTTCGGTGCCAGATCTCCTTTCAGATAATCAATTTCAATTCCCGGATAGTTTGCAAGCTGCCGGTCAAATGATTCACGGTCGTAGCTCTTAGTATCATAAAATAAAATCTTCATAAAATCCTCCTTGTTGTGTGAATAGAGTTCCATTCTCGGCCAGCGGTACGTGAACGGTAACTGAATAGACGTTTGGCAGTATAACTGCGCTTTCAATCGCTATTATTTTTCACAACAGGGAGGATAATTATTCACTTCAAAGTCTGCGGAGGTAACATTTTTCAATGCGGCTGATGAGGGCATACAGTGCCATGGCGATGATACACAGAATCACGATGGACATAATGACCCAGTCGAGCTTGAATAGATATGCACACATTCTGACAGACTATGATAACATCGGAAATTTACATAGAAAAATCGGGTGTGACTTGTCACACCCGATAAAAAGGAAATTCTTTTAAGCTGTTTATAATTATAACTGCGGACCAGCAGAAACCAGAGCCTTTCCAGCTTCGTTGCCTTCGTATTTCTTGAAGTTCTTTATGAATCTTCCAGCCAGATCCTTAGCCTTAACTTCCCACTCAGAAGCATCAGCGTAAGTATCGCGCGGGTCAAGAATGCCTGTATCTACACCCGGAAGCTCTGTCGGAACTTCGAAGTTGAAGTACGGGATCTTCTTGGTCGGTGTCTTCAGAATATCACCGTTCAGGATAGCATCGATGATTCCACGGGTATCCTTGATGGTGATACGCTTGCCTGTTCCGTTCCATCCTGTATTTAC